>JALYZI010000119.1 GCA_030948915.1 Acidobacteriota bacterium | reverse complement strand
GCGCGACGCCTGACGCCTAGAGCACAGTTTCTCGCACAACCTCTTCAATCGTAGTGACGCCGTCTTTGATTTTAATCAAGCCCGAACGGCGCAGACTGATCATTCCGCTCTCGGCGGCTTTTTTCTTGATGTCGATGGCCGTTCCACCGGAGAGGATCAGCTCACGGATTTCGTCGCTGATGATCATGACTTCGATCAGGCCGACGCGGCCCTTGTACCCGGTGTTGTTGCACTTGTCGCACCCTCGGCCCTTCATGACTTTGAACGTGCCGACTTCCTCTTTTTTGTACCCGAGGTTGATGAGCGCCTGCGGTGCGATGTCGACGACTTCCTGGCAGAACGTGCAGATCCGGCGAACGAGCCGCTGCGCAGCGATGAGCTGCACCGACGTCGCCACCAGGAAGGGTTCGATGCCCATGTTCATCAGACGGTTGATCGTCGAGGGCGCATCGTTCGTGTGCAGAGTGGAGAGCACGAGGTGGCCGGTGAGTGCCGCTTTGATCGCGATCTCGGCCGTTTCGAAGTCGCGGATCTCTCCCACCAGGATGATGTTGGGGTCTTGTCGCAGGAACGATCGCAGAGTCGCCGCGAAATTCAGACCGATCGCTTCTTTCATCTGGACCTGATTGATGCCCGGAAGGTTGAACTCGACCGGATCTTCGGCGGTCATGATGTTCACTTCCGGCGAGTTCACTTTGGCCAGCGCTGAGTAGAGCGTATTGGTCTTGCCCGAGCCGGTGGGCCCGGTCACAAGGACCATTCCCCACGGCTTGAAGATGGCCTCTTCGAAATGGACCAGAGACTCCGGCTCGAAGCCGAGCTTGGTCATGTCGAGTCGCAGGTTGTCCTTGTCGAGGAGCCGCATGACGATCTTCTCGCCGAACAGCGTGGGCAGAACAGAGACTCGAAAATCGAGCTCCTTGTTCTTGTCGTTGAGCTTCATCTTGAGCTTGATGCGGCCGTCCTGCGGAAGCCGTTTCTCGGAGATGTCGAGCTTCGCGAGAATCTTCAGACGCGACGTGATGGCGTCCTTCAGCTTCAGCGGCGGATTCATGATCTCGTAGAGGATCCCGTCGACTCGGAACCGGACGCGATATTCTTTTTCGTACGGTTCGACGTGGATGTCGGACGCGCCGCGTTTGATCGCGTCGGTCATGATGAGGTTGACGAGTTTGACGACCGGCGCTTCTTCCGCACCTTCCTGGAGCGCAGCGACATCGAGCTCTTCGTCGTCCTCGAGGACTTCGAGGTCGGCACTCTCGGCCGACTGCAGGTCTTCCATGACCTTCTTCAGCTCGAGCGAAGAAGTCGTTCCGTAGTAATTGTCGATCGCAGCTTTGATTCCGAGCTCGGACGCCACCACCGGCTCGACGTTGTAGCCGGTCATGAACTTGATGTCGTCCATGGCGAACACGTTGGTCGGATCGGCCATCGCGATCGTGATCGTTGCGCCGGTCTTGTTGACGGGGAGGATGTTGTACTTGCGCGCGACATCGGCGTTGATCAGCTTGATCACGGAAGCGTCGATCTCGAAGTGATCGAGATTGATCGACGGCACACCGAATTGCTGGGAGAGACACTCGGTTATGTCCTCTTCCGAGACGAAGCCGAGCTTGATGAGCGTCTCGCCCAGTTTCGAGCCGGTGTCCTTCTGGACTTTGAGGGCATCTTTGAGCTGATCCTGAGTGATCAGACTCGCTTTAGTGAGTAGTTCTCCGAGGCGTACGCTCATATGAGGGTGCTGCCGAAGTGCATCGATTTCCTACAAGTTGGATCGAACGGTCGAGTTTACCGTGCTCGCCAACAGCGGTCAACGCGCTTTTATTTTGAGAACTATGGCTCGATGCTCTTGACACCCGTGCCGATCGCCCGGAGTGCGGCAGTGATCGAGCCGATTTTGAGGTCGGACTTGATGCGCACCGGAATGTGACGTGCGTCATCTGTGTACCAGATCGTCAGATCGCCCTCATCGCGGAACAGCCCGCCAGCAAGCATTTTCGGTTCGACGGCGATCGTGTTGAAGTTTCCAGCCGGAGTCGAGATCGACTCACGGCGCGTGATCTTCGCGTCCAGCGTGTAGAGCTTGCCGTCGGCGAACACCGAGAACCGCTGCACCGTTCCAGGCTCGAGCGGCAATTGGCGGATGTGATAGACGAGCGAAAGCGGATCGAACACCGGCTTGGGCACCGTGGTTTCTTCGACGTTGTGATTCGGCCGTTGTCGGATTGCGATCTTTCGGCGCTCGTCGATGCTGGTCGCATCGTCTTTTGCGCGGCCTTTCTCGTTGAGATGCTTCTCGTACCGGATGGTCGAGAAATCGTCGCGGTTCACAATCGATTCGATCTGATCGCGGACCTTGAACAGAAACGCGAGCGAGGAGTTCGACTTGGCGACCGACGTGATGCGGAAGTGCACCGGATCGCCGGAGATCGGTCCGATGGTCATCCGCAGCCCGCCTCCGGTGATGGCAACCCACGTGAGCTCGAAATCGAGCGTCTCGCCGGCTGAAAAAATGCCATTGACGGCTGCCGATGCCGGAAGCGCGATAGCCAGTACCGCGACCGAGAGCCATTTCATATCAATTTGCGTAATACATTATCGATACTAATATCGTTCATGGATTGCGTGGTCGTGAATGTCTCGACGCAGTTCTCGATCTGTCCATACGGTCCGTTGCGTTTGGGATTCGTCGGACCGTACAGCCCGATGACGCGAGTGCCGAGGGCTGCCGCGAGGTGGAGAGGTCCGGTGTCGCCGCCGATCACGAGCGATGCGTCTCGCAGAACCCGCGCCAGCTCGCGCAGATTCGTCGCGGGCGCGAGCTCGGCGCCAATTTGGGCGGCCCTCTCGCGTTCGCCGGGACCCCAGATGACGAGCGCCTTCGATCCGATCCGCTTCGCCAGTTCTTTGAAACGATCGACCGGCCACTCCTTTTCCGGCCGGCCGGCGGAAGGAATCAGAATGATCCGTCCCTCGAAACCGCGCGGCGCGTCGGCGGCCAACGGTGAAAAATCGACGTTCGGCATCGTCACGTCTGGCGCGAGCGCGCGCGCCAGCTGAAGATTCCACTCCACGACGTGCGATGCCGGATCGATGTTCACCGGACGGTTGACGAACCACGACGCGGGCTTCTCGCGGATGAAATCGCGCGCGAAGCCGAATCGCTCGCGCGCCCCGGAAATGCGTGCGAGCACCGCCGACTTGATCAGACCCTGAAAGTCGATGGCGCGATCGTGATCGCGGCGAAGGTTCTTCCACGACGGCGAAATCGCGCGCACGCCCGCGACGATCTCCACGAGTTGCTGATACGCCGGCCGGACGACCCATTCCATGTCGTAGTGCGGACGCAATGCGACGACTGCCGGAATCGTGTGAATGACGTCGCCGAACGCGGAGAGGCGGATGACCAGGAGGCGTCGGGCGTCAGGCGTCAGGCGTCAGCTCCTGAGCCTTCGCAGCAGATCACTCGTCGAATGCTCTTTCGGATCGCCGACAATCGCGATGCGTCCGCCATACGCCAGCACCACTTCGCGCTCGGGCACGCTCTCCGCCGTGTAATCCGTTCCTTTGCAATGCACGTCCGGCTTCAGCACCGCGATCAATCGCGCGGGACTGCTGTCATGAAAAATCGTCACGTACGAAACGCCGCGGATCGCGGACACCAGCTCAGCGCGCTCGCGTTCATTGGTGACCGGGCGACCCTCCCCTTTCAACGTGCGTACGGATGCATCGCCGTTGACGCCGACGATCAGAATGTCCGCTTCCTTCGATGCCTCCTGCAGATAGCGAACGTGGCCGACGTGCAGCACATCGAACACGCCGTTCGCGAACGCGATCGATTTTCCGGCCGCGCGCTCGTCGTGCACGACACGCTGGAGCAGCTCGGTTTCCGTCAGGATCGGCGCATTCACGACTTCAGCTCTTCGTCGCGCTCGATCGCATGTCGCAGCTCGTCGTTCGACACGGTCGCCGTTCCCATCTTCATCACGACGATCCCCCCGCCGTAATTCGCGAGCTTCGCCGCCTCGGCATACGACGCACCGGCAGCCAGAGCGAGCGTGAAGGTTGCGATTACCGTGTCGCCGGCACCGGTGACGTCGGCCACCTGATCGGTTCCATACACCGGAATGAAAATCGGCTCGCGGCCATCCTTCTCGAAGAGCGCCATCCCGCGTCTTCCTCGCGTGATGAGCACGGCCTCGCAGTCGAGACTCTGCTGCAGCGCGGCCGCGACTTCGGGGATGCGGTCGTCGCCGTCGTCGAGAAGCGAAATCCCGGCTGCCAGCGCCGCTTCCTCTTCGTTCGGCGTCGCGGCCGACACATCGGGATATCGCAGCAGGTTGTAGCGCGAGTCGAGTGTCACCGGCTTTCGAAGCGCGAAGGCGGTGAGATTCGAGGCCAGCATCGGCGTCACCACGCCGTATCCGTAATCGCTGATGAGCGCAGCGTGGCAGGTGCTCATCTGATCGCGCAGCAGCGACGCGAATGCCTGGGACTCGTCCTCCGCGACCTCGAATGTGTCTTCGATGTCGTACCGCACGATCTGTTGTCGCGCGCCGTGCGGAAATCCGCCGAGGATGCGGACTTTCGTCGGAGTGTTGTAGCGGTCGACGCGCAGGATTCCACCGCAGTCGATTCCCTGTGCCGTCATCTTCTCGACGAGCTGATCGCCGTGGGCATCGCGTCCCAGCACCGAAACAGGAATCGGCCAGCCGCCTAACGAGAGAATATTGTTGATGGCGTTGCCGCCGCCGCCGAGGAGGACGTCCTCGCGGTATTGGCGGAGGATGAGGACGGGCGCTTCGCGCGAGATGCGCTTGGGAGTTCCGTACACGAAGCGATCCGCGACGATGTCGCCATACACGACCACCAGCTTCCCCTTCATGGCCTCAGTGATCTGAAGCAGTCGGCTACGCGCGAACACGGTTCGAAGAATACGGTAAGGACGGTAAGGTTGGTAAGGCCGGTAAGCCTGGGCGGTGAGCGCGAGGCCGCACTCCAAGCAAGCTTACCGGCCTTACCCTACGCCTTCACGAGCTCGCGCTGTTCGTCCGCGGTGAGCAGGCTGTTGACATCGAGCACCAGAAAGATTTCTTCATTCTGCTGCGCGATCGCGACCAGAAACTCGCCGCGAATGCCGCGGACCATCGCCGGCGCGGGCAGCAGATCTTCAGCAGTCAGCGTGACGATGCGGCGTACTTCGTCGACTTTCAGGCCGATGACGCCGGCCGAGGTGTGCGTCAACAACACCAATGGTTGATCGGCGGCATTCTCGCGCTGCGGATAGAGACGTGCGTTGACATCGACGACCGGGATGACCTCGTTGCGAAAGACGATCACGCCTTCGATGAACGACGGCGCAGTCGGCACGCTGGTCGATTTGCCGGCCATCACGATCTGCCGGACGGCCATGATGTCGATGAGAAATGTCTCCGGACCGGCGCGGAATGCGATGAAGCGGAGGGGACGGGGCGCGCTCATCCGCGAACGCGAAACTTCCGCAATTCCTCGTCCAGACTGCGAATCGCATCGGACAGCAGCGTCAGTGAATCGCTCATCTCGCTCACCGATTTCCGATTCTCGTCCGCGATCGCGCGCACCTGACTGACGGTCTTCATGATCGTCTCGCTTTCGGTGGATTGGTTGGCGGCCGCCTGGAAAATCTGATGGATCATGTCGATCATCAGCTCGGCCGATGACGAGATCATCGACGATCCCGATTTCTGCTCGGCCATCGCCTGACGCACGTAGCGCGTGACTTCGCGCATCGACTCGACGGCATTGCGGATGTGTCCCGATCCCTCCGCCTGCTGCGCCGTGGCGGCGTTGATCTGCTTCACCATCCCCTGGAGCTTTTCGACCGCGCGCGTGATGGTCTCGCTTCCCTTGGCCTGCTGATTCGTGGCGGCCGCGATCTCCTTTCCCATGTTGGAGGCCGTCGTCGCCGATTCGAGAATGTTGGTCAGAGCCTTGCCCGCTTCGTGCGAGAGGGCCACGCCCTCCTCGACGAGCTTCGTGCCGGACGTCATCGATGTCAGCGCGTTGCGGACTTCCTGCTGCACGGACTGAATCAGTCCGCCGATTTCACGCGTCGAGGATGCCGTCCGCTCAGCGAGCTCGCGAATCTCACCCGCGACGACTGAAAACCCTTTGCCGTGTTCGCCGGCCTGCGCCGCGAGAATCGCAGCGTTGAGCGCCAGCAGGTTGGTCTGTTCGGCGACGTCTTCGATGACGTTGAGAATGCGGCCGATCGCGACGGAGCGTTCGCCGAGGCGCGCGATGACGCCGTTGGCATCGACAACGGCTTTGCGGATGTGCTCCATCGCCTCGATCGTCTCGCGAACGGCCTTCCTCCCCGATTCGGCCGCCTGCGCCGCCGTCAACGACAGATCGTACGAGCGCGCCGCGTTCGCTTCAACCTGTCCGATCGAGGCCGTCATCTCGACCATCGACGAGGATGTCTCGGTCACGAAGCTCGACAGGTAATCGATGTTGCGATCGACTTCATTGATCGACGAGACCATCTGTTCCGTCGCCGTCGCGGTTTCTTCGACCGATCGGAAGAGCGTGTCAGTCTGCTTGCTGACCTCTTCGATCGATGCCGCCATCTCCAGCATCGATGCTGACGTCTCTTCCGAAGCCGCCGACAGCGACTCGACGTTGTCCGTGATTTTCTGCACGCCACTGTTCAATTGATCGATCGAGCGGTAGGTGTCATCGACCATCGTGAGCTGACCGTCGACGCGATCGACGACCGTTCCGCTGCGCGAGCTGACAGTTTCAAAAACGGTCTTGAGCTGCTGCGAGGATCGCTGAAGCCGCGTGAGCATCTTCTCGAGATTGGCGGTCATGGCGTTGAACGACTCCGCCAGCTCGCCGATCTCGTCGCTGGTCGCAATCTCCGTACGCTGTGTCAGATCGCCCTCGGCGATCCGCGTGGCCGTCTCTGCCAGATCGAGCATCGGCCGGATGATCAGTTTTGCTGCCACAAATGCCAGCATCAACGCCACGATCAGCGCGATCACGCCGACGACGAGGTAGTCGGAAGCCGGCGAACCGCGTCCGCTGCGGATGCGCCACTCTTCGATTCCGACCGTCAGCAGCGTGATGAAAAGCGTCTGCACCACGAAGGCCGCAATGAATTTCGTCCGCAGCCGCAGCGTGCGCGCGCGCGGCGAAGACGTGTTGCTGGTGAGCATGGACGAGCGAAAGTGTAACGCCTATCATCCGCGCATGCCCCTCATCCGCTGCCCGAAATGCGGCCAGGCATACGACGTTCCGGGTGCGATCGCGGTGCTTCTTCCGAATGCGATCGCGACTTGTCACTGTGGTGAGGTCCTCGCGGGCAGCAAGGCCGCCGTCCTGGCGCGCCTCCTCAATCCCGACGAAGTGAGGGAAATCGACCTGCAGCCGTACAAGGTGAATCGCGCGCAGGAGTCGCATGCGCCGAGCGGACCGGCGGCGCCTCCCGGTAAACCGCGATCGCTGCGTGTGATCGCACGCAGCAGTGGGCAGTCGCTCGACCGTGTGTTCACGATCGGAAAACATCCACTGTGGATCGGCCACAAAGGGTGTCACATCGACATCGACGGAGCGGATCTCGACATCCGACACTGTTCGATCGTGTTGCAGGGCGATGCGCTGGTCGTGCGCGATTCCGATTCGCATGCCGGAACTTTTCTCGACGGACAACGCATCACGGAAGTCGCGCTCGCGGACGGCGTGCATCTGTTGCGCGCAGGCGCGGCGCTCATGACGATCGAGACGACGGATGAGCCCGGCCAGGACGTGCAGCTCGTTCGACTGGCGACCACCGAGATGCTCGACGAATCGATGCTCGCGAAAAAACTTCGCGAGCGCGAATTGGCGGCCGATGGCCCGAGGCGAAACATTCTCGTCTGCATCAATGGTCCCCTGGAAGGGCAGGAATTCGAGATCCCGTCGACCGGCCTGGTGGTCGGGCGCGAAGGACATGTGCGCGTGCCCGACGAGTTCCTTTCGCGCAAGCATTTCGAAGTCGTCCCCGACCCTGAAGGCAACATTCGCGTCCGCGACCTTGGCAGCCGCAACGGAACTTTTCTCAACACGCTGCCGGCGCAGAACACGAAAGTGCACAGCGGCGATGAGATTCGCGCGGGCGTGAATCGGTTCCGCATCGAACAGCGCGCGTGATTGATGCCTTATTGCCGTCGTGGACTACGGATTTTTTTGGGTATACTCCGCCGGAATTTTCGAGGGACATCGCCATCCGAAGGATCGCCGAAGCTGCTGGTCGGGTCCTGAGACCGTTATCCGCCATGCTGAAAACCCGCCTCAAGATCGAGAGCGGGACAGCTGGGGATGAAAATCGCACGACCGTTCCTATCAGCGGCTCGAATCTAGTCATTCGAGCCTCGGACGGCCGTCCATTCGACGAAACCGAGCGCGAGTTTCTGCGCGAAGCGTTCGATCTGATCCGATTGTCGGAAGAGAGCGATGCCCGTCTGCGCGCGTTCGAGGATCGGGTCGGAAAACTCGAATCGGAGAATCTCGATCTATTGATGCAGAACCGCGCGCTGTCGGAGATCTCCGCACGCGACACGCTGACCGGTCTCTACAACCGCTGGTACGTGATGGAGAAGATCGACTCCGAGATGAATCGCGCGCTGCGGCATGGCGCGCCGATGTCGGTGCTGATGCTCGATCTCGATCACTTCAAGAACGTCAACGATTCGTTCGGACACTCGGTCGGCGATCAGGTGCTCAAGAATGTCGGACAGGTTTTGCGCGAAAGCTGCCGCGTGTACGACGTGCCGGGCCGCTACGGCGGCGAGGAATTCTGCATCGTGCTGCCGGAGACGCGTGTCGGAAATACGAGCGCGGTGGCGGAACGCATTCGCAGCCGTCTGGCTTCGACAAAGATTCCGATCGGCAATACCTCGGTGACAGTCACGGCATCGATCGGCGTGGCGGGGATGGATTCCGTTCCGGACGAGGGCGTGGTGAGCGCGGCCGCGCTGCTGGATCGCGCCGATCGGGCGCTGTACTCGGCGAAGCATCTCGGCCGGAATCGCGTGGAGTTGTGGTTGCCCGAGGCGCCGCCGTCATCCACCTCCCATTGACCCCGTAAGGCCGGTCAGGCCGGTAAGGCCGGTAAGTTTGGGCGGAGTACGCGCGCGCACACCGCTCAAGCTGACCGGCCTTACCGGCCTGACCGGCGTTACCGGGCGGGCGTGGCGGGGGGGTACTGGGAGGTAGGGGTAGGTAGTGGTAGCGTTTCGCACTGAAGTTGTAACAGGAATGGTGACCGCCCGCAACACCTGACGACCGGGTGCCGGCCTAAATTGAAGAATCCGAGGGTAGGGAAATGGATGCGTCCGTCACACCAGATACGGTGACTACTGGCGAGAGAGCTGCTTGGGTACAGGCGTGGGCTTCCATCGTTGGGGTACTCATCGCCGGCGCAGGTGTGCTCTTTGTCATCGTCCAGCTCTGGTACGCAAACGATCAAATCAGATTCGCTAAGGAGCAATACCTCGCATACAAGGCCGAGCGCAAAACAGAGAAAATGGAGAAGCTCAATTCCGAATGGAATTCTCCTACGATGCTGTTCTATCGCGCGAACGCCGCAGCGGGTCATCCGAACGGATCGGCATACATCGTCGAAATATTTTCGTTTTTCGAACGCGTCTCCATCGCGAAAAACAACGGAATCATTAGCGGCGATGACATCAGCGACTATTTTCAAACGCCGATGCTGGCGTACTGGTGTGGTTTTCAGGATTGGGTGCGCACGAACAGAAAACAGAACGGCGAAGATCCCAACACCGGCTCGATCTGGTCCGAATACCAAAAGACGGTGGCGCAACTTCAGACCAAGCCCCACGTCCAGTGCATGACAGACGCCGAGATCCGTTACATCATGAAGCTTGAGCAGGACAGATACAAAAAGCTGACTGCGCAACCCATTCCGCAAGTGAAGGGCGGCCCCTAGGCCGCCTTCACTGTCCAAGTCGGATCGAGGGCCAGCATGTCACTCACGGTCCAAACGTAATCGGTGAGTCCTGCGGCCTGCGCCGGAGTCTGACCGCCGAGTGACTTGTGACTCTTGCAGAAGTTGTAGAACACAACTGTCATCGCAATCATGTGTCGGTGATTCTCAAACTTCTTGGAGAACGCATTCGTCAGGCGCGTGAAACGCCGGTTTTGCATGCGGAGTGTCAGATTCCAGCGTTCCATGTACGCGGTCGAAATGTTCTTCTCGATGGGCCATCCCATGCGCGGAATGTGTGTGACTGATTGCACGCGGCCCGGCGAGTACCTACTTGCTGCACTGTTCGGACTCATGCCCGGCTGCGGTCCACTACTCGTGTAGACCTTGATCTCCTCGGCGTAGTCAACGTCGTTTCGATTCGGGAACGCGCGCGCGATTGCGTCGATGTACGCACCGTAACCGTCTGACGTGATCTGCAGCCGCATCATCGTGCGAGACTTCAAGTCATCGATCAGAGCGTTAGCAGCGGCTTGACTGCGGTCACTCGCGAGATACGAAACGATCAGCCGCGTATCGGCGTCGATAGCCGTCCACGTCCAGATCGAGCCAAATCCGGCCTTGCCCTGATGCTTGAGCGGAACGTTGCGCTGCTTCGAGTAGCAGAAGGACCAAATTTCATCGCACTGAACCTGCACCGTATCGAGATTGCGAACCTGCGCGTCATGGAAGCGCGCGCACGCGGAGCCGACTTCGCGAATGAGGCGAAGAATCGTCGTTTTTGCTACACCGGTCATGCGAACAATCGAGGAGATCGAAACGCCCTCGACAAGAGCGGCAACGATGCGGGCGCGGGTTTCAGAATCGAGACTGTTCATGCACAAGAATATATGCTTGCTCGGGCAAGAAGTCAAGCTGTAACAGCCCTATTTGCGATATTTACTTTCTGGAAGTAAAGTACTGGCACTACTGTTCACGCACGATGCTGCCAGTAGGCGATCTTTGCAGCAAAAAGCGACCGCGCCCGGATTCGAACCGGGATCTCATGCTTAGTAGGCGAGTGTCCTAGCCGTTGAACGACGCGGTCACGCTGGTGGAGGTGGAGGGAATCGAACCCTCCGGCGGATCAGGTGGGTAACCGACAGCCGGACCAGTCCACCCCCACATGTTCTCAAGCCTCATCCGTTCGCGGGTGAGGCTTTTTTCTTTGCTGAGTCATCCCCATCTCCGTCCTCGGAATCAGAACCGTTCTCATCGCCTTTCTTCGCGCGCATTTTTGCGATCACGGTCGAGTCGTACCATTCCACAAGACCCCATCCTGCTTTCGGAACCAGAATGAACGTATCGGCAGCTCGATCAAGGACGCCCCACAGGTTAACGTCGGGCTTCTTGCCACCGATCTTGAGGCCACCCTTTTCGAGTGCGGCGAGAAGCGCCTTCATTTTTACCGGGCGTGGCTTGCACTTCTCCAGCAGCATCCTGACCGCCTGCGGCTGTGTCTTGCCGAAGAACATGCCGGGGAAGACAACGGAGAGCGGGTCGAACGAATCTCCCGCAACTTCAGCGGCAGTTGGGCCACTCGAAACGGAAGACGATGCAGTCGCTGTCGCTTCGCCGTCGCTGATGCCCAGCATCTGCTGGTAGACCTTGATGAACGTGTTCAGCTCGTCGCGCTTCCGAATCGCATCCTCAAGGATTGCTTTTGGATCTCGAACTTCAGGGGCCATATGGCACCTCCGAGGCCGAGATAGTATGGCAAGTAGCCCTAAAAGTCAAAGCCCTAAAACTATGGCATGTGCCATAGCGTGGCGCTATGTTACTTTCTTCCAGCGGGCGGTGGCAGCATCCTTCGCGATTTGCTTCCGACGGCGAGCGCTGAGGCTCTTCGCTCTCGCCTCGCCACCTTTCGACGCCCCGAGCTTTGACAAAGCGGCAGCGGCGGCAGATACGGCAGGATCAATGACGCGCTTCTCCGCATTCTCTACGGCGGTCCTGATGACACGGACGGCGGCTTGGGCCTCATCTTCTCGTTTCGGTTTCTTGCTTGCTCGACGAGGCATGCGAGCAGTGTATGTCTGTTAGCAGGTTTGTGCAATGGCGGTCATGACGGAGAATCTACAGATCATGAAAAGCGCCGCCGCGTTAACACTTCTAATCCTGCTCGGTAGCTGCAACGTTCCGAACGAACGTAACCCGCCAGCTTCACAACCATGCAACCGCTTTCAGGTTGTTTCGGGCTATGCAGAATCACCGGAGACTGGAAAGTCTGTGGCGACGCTACTGCGAATCGACACGGAGACTGGACATACCTGGTTCTGGTCGCCAGAGTCACGCATCTCAAAGGCCGGGTGGCTTCCCGCCGATGACATCCTCGGACCGAACCGATAGCGCGTTGTTACAGGTTCAGCGTGAAACGCTACCACTACCTAGGGGTAGTGGTTACGCCCAACTTCCGCTTGACTTTCGCCTCATTACCGCCTATATTGGCTCTTTGCGAGGGGGCCATGAAGTACCTGACGGAACGACAGCGCGACATTCTCCAATTCATTCGCGACTTCCAAAAGGATAGCGGAGTTACCCCGACGCACCGTGAGATCTGCGATCACTTCGGCTTCTCTTCCTACGGCACGGTCTACAAGCACCTCTCGCTCCTCGAAAAGAAGGGGCTGATCCGCCGCGACTGGAACCAGAAGCGCGGCGTCGAGCTGGTCGAGAAGCCGGCGTCGGAAGCACCGGCCGGCGTCCGCGAATTGCCGCTGTTCGGGACAATCGCGGCGGGCCAGCCGATCGAGTCGTATTCAACCGAGGAAACGGTCACCGTTCCCGATCGCCTGACCGGCCGCGGCGAGAATTATGTCCTGAAGGTTCGCGGCGACTCGATGATCGAGGACGGCATCCTCGATGGCGACTACGTGATCATCGCCAGGCGCGAGCGCGCCGACAACGGCGAGATGGTCGTCGCGAACGTCAACGGTGAAGTCACGCTCAAGCGGCTCTACAAAGAAGGCGAGCGCGTGCGCCTGCAGCCGGCGAATTCGCTCATGAATCCAATCTACGCGAATGCTCGCGATGTCGCGGTGCAGGGCGTGGTGGTGGGACTGATGCGTCGTTTTTGAAACCAAAAAGTGAGGAGTTATGGATCTCGTATTGAAGCTTCGTGAAATCCGCCGCATGCGAAACCTGAGTCAGAAGGATGTGGCGCGTCTGTCGGGGGTGGGTGAGAAAACGATCAGCTCATTCGAGACCGGGCAGCGCATCGGTTCGCTCAAGCTTGCGCAGCTCAAGCGCATGCTGAAGGTTTACGGCCTGAGCGAAGCCGATTTCTTCGGGGCGTCGGTTGAAAAGGAAATCGCGCCGTGGGAGCTCAACGACGAGCAGATGGCGACCGCGCGCTTGCTCGACGATCTCCACAGCCTGCCCAAGCCGATTCAGAAGAATCTCCTGGCGAAGTTCCAATTGGCTGTCGAAGCGGTTGCCGACGTCCATCATCTGAAGGACAAGCGTCCGCGGTACGTGCGCGAGGACCCCGACTGGCACATGCTGACGTCGCGGAACTAGACGCGCTGCAGTGACGCCTCGAGCGTCGGATAGTTGAACGTGAATCCTTCCTTCGTCGCTCGCGACGGAACCACGCGCTGACCGCCGAGAAGGATTTCGTCGGCCATCTCGCCGAAGGCCAGCCGCAGCGCAAACGCCGGCGTCGGCATGAACGACGGGCGGTGAACCAAACGGCCGAGTGCGCGGGCAAAATCGCGATTGCGCACCGGCTCCGGCGCTGTGATGTTGTACGTTCCGCGAACCTGAGGATTGTCGATCGCCCATTCGATCGCGCGGAGCAGATCCTCGCGATCAACCCACGACATCCACTGATTGCCGCTTCCAATCGGACCGCCGGCGCCGAAGTAAAACGGCAGCAGCATCTTCTTCAGCGGCCCGCCGTCTCTCGCGAGAACTACGCCGAACCGGAAAATCACAACGCGAGCGACACCTTCCGCGCGGCGCGCCACCTCTTCCCATTCGAGCGTCACCTCGGCCAGAAAGCCGGATCCGCTTTCGGAGCGTTCGTCGAGGATCTCGTCCTCGCGAACGCCGTAGAAGCCGACCGCCGAGGCGCTGATGAACGTCCTCGGTTTCTCGCGCGCGCGCCGGATGGCCGTCACCAGCGCCGTCGTGGCCTCGACCCGGCTGTTCAAGATGTTGCGTTTGCGTTCGGCAGTCCAGCGCCCGGCGCCGACATTCTCGCCGGCGAGATTGATGATGACCTCCGCCGTTCCCGCCTCACTGACCGCGCTCCACGGAATCCCCTGCCCGATTCGAACCTTCGACGGATCCCTGCTGAGAACGAGGACTTCTGCGCCGCGTTGCAACAGGCGCCGGACGAGCGGCTCGCCGAGGAATCCGGTGCCACCGGAAACTACGATCTTCACCGCACGGATTATGGTCTAAAAAAACGCCCCGCCTGAGCAGGGCGGGGCGATCGAAGAGAGGTAGGAGATTTGTCTAATCGCAGCGCTCATCAAATAGGACGCCCGCAAACGTGAAAAGGTTTCAAGCGACCCGTGAACGAGCTGTGACGCGGCGCGGGTCGCCGGCCGTCGCCGTCCGCTGCAGGCCTGCGAATGCGATCATGGCGGCGTTGTCCGTGCAATAGCGCTTTTCCGGCAGACGGACGATCACGCCGCGGCGTCCGCCCCAGGCAATCATCTTGTCGCGGAGTGTGCCGTTGGCCGCCACGCCACCGGCCATTACCACTTCGGTCGGCATGGGCTCGCGGAGCGTGGACCAGATGGCGTCGAGGCGGTCGAACAGCTGCGCGAAGAGCGCCTCCTGAAACGTCGCGCAAAAATCTGACAACGCCCGGGGATCGCCCTCGATGCGAATCTTGTGCTGCCGTGCGATGCGAATGGCCTCGGCTTTGATGCCGGAATACGAAAAATCGAGCGACTTGTCTTTGAAGTGCGGCATCGGAAACGCGAAACGCGTGCGGTCGATCGTGCCTCCGTGTGCGTGTTTCTCGATCTGCGGTCCGCCCGGGTATGGCAGCCCGATGAATTTCGCGACCTTGTCGAACGTTTCTCCAATGGCGTCGTCGCGCGTCCGGTTCAGCATCGTCACTGCACCGCCGCGAACGTCGTAGATCGACGAGTGCCCGCCCGAAATCACAAGCGACAGGAATCGATCGGGTAGCGCAGCGGCGGCGGCGCCGTCGCGCTGCAGGTATGGTGAGAAGAGATGACCTTCGAGGTGATTGACAGCAATCAGAGGTACACCGAGCGCGTAACTCAGACCCTGCGCCCCGGCGACGCCAACCAGCAGCGCGCCGATGAGTCCCGGCCCGGCCGTGACCGCGATCTTCTCGATGTCGGTCCACGAGGCGTGGGCCTCGCCGAGCGCGCGGCTCAGGAGAGGAAAGAGGTGTTGCAGATGTTCGCGCGAGGCGATCTCCGGAACGACGCCGCCAAAAGGCTGATGGCGTTCGATCTGCGACGCGATCAGATTGACGCGGACCGTGCCGTCGCTGTCGAGCAGCGCGACCGATGTTTCGTCACAAGACGTCTCGATTCCCAGGATCACGCCGCCAGCAACTTATAATTCCGCGCCTTAATTCTCATGAAGGAAGAACTCGCCAAACGCTACGACCCGGCCGACTTTGAACAGCGGCTGTACGCCACGTGGGAAAAAGGAGCGTTCTTCACTCCGCTTCTCGATCGCGAACGGCCGAAGTTCTCGATCGTCATTCCACCGCCTAACGTCACCGGCCGCCTGCACATCGGCCACGCGCTGGTCAACACGCTGCAGGACATCATCGTCCGCTGGAAGCGCATGAGCGGATTCAACACGCTGTGGCTTCCCGGCACCGATCACGCCGGGATCGGCACGCAGATGGTCGTCGACCGCGCCCTCACCGCGCAGGGCATCTCGCGCTTCGACCTCGGGCGCGAAAAGTTCGTCGAGAAGGTGTGGGAGTGGAAGGAAAAGTACGGCAACGAGATCATCGATCAGCTGAAGCGCCTCGGCGCATCCGCCGACTGGACCCGCACGCGTTTCACGATGGATGAAGGCCTGTCGCGCGCGGTGCGACACGTGTTCGTCGAGCTGTATCGCGATGGCCTGATTTATCGCGACCTCCGGATGGTCAACTGGTGTCCGTCCTGCCGCACCGCAATCTCCGACATCGAGGTCGAGTTCCGCGAGCAGAACAGCAAGCTCTACGAAGTCGATTATCCGATTGCCGGCTCCGACAAACACGTGACCGTCGCGACCACGCGTCCGGAGACGATGCTCGGCGACACGGCCCTCGCCGTTCATCCGGAAGACGAGCGTTACCGCGATCTGATCGGACGCGAGGCAGTCGTGCCGATCGTGAAGCGCCGCGTTCCGATCATCGCCGATCCGATCCTCGTGGATCCGGAGTTCGGCACGGGCGTAGTGAAGGTCACGCCATCCCACGACAAGAGCGACTACGAAGCCGGGCAGCGCAACAAACTCCCGCAGCTGCAGGTCATCGACGAGACGGGAAAGATGACGGCGGCCGCCGGCAAAGAGTTCGAAGGCCTCGATCGTTTCGATGCGCGCAAGAAAGTGCTCGAGCAATTGCGCGCGGCAAGTCTCCTGCGAAGCACGAAGGACTACACGCACAGCATCGGCGTCCACGGGAAGTGCGACACGATCATCGAGCCGATGGTGTCGCGGCAGTGGTTCGTGAAGATCAAGCCGCTGGCAACTCCAGCAATTGATGCCGTGCGCAGCGGCGCGATCCAGATCTTTCCGCAAAGCTGGGAAGCGACGTATTTCAACTGGATGGAGAACATTTACGACTGGACGATCTCGCGCCAGTTGTGGTGGGGCCATCGTGTTCCGGCGTACTACTGCGCGAACAACCACACGATCGTCAGCGAAGAAGATCCGAAGTCGTGTCCCGAATGCGGATCCATGGACATCCGCCAGGAGACCGACGTTCTCGACACGTGGTTCTCATCTGCGCTGTGGCCGTTCTCCACGATGGGCTGGCCCGACGACACGCCGGACTACCGGATCTTCTATCCGACCGATGTGTTGATCACCGGCTACGACATCCTTTTCTTCTGGGTCGCCCGCATGATCATGATGGGCCTGCGCTTCACCGGCCGCGTGCCATTCACGCAGGTCTTCCTCAACGGACTGGTTCGCGACGAATTCGGGCAGAAGATGTCGAAGACCAAGGGCAACGTCATCGATCCGCTCGAAGTGATCGACGAGTTCGGCGCCGACGCGCTGCGGTTCACGCTCGCGATCTACGCAGCCGGCCGCGAGATCCCGCTCGCGAAAACGCGCATTCAGGGTTACGCCGCCTTCGCGAACAAGATCTGGAACGCATCGCGATTCGCGTTGATGCATATCGACACGGAGCTGAAATCCGCGAAGGCGATCGATCGCGACGCGCTGCGCACGGTCGAGCGCTGGATTCTTTCGCGGCTGAATCAGACCACCCGCGAAGTGAACAAATCGCTTTCCGGTTTTCGCTTCGACGAGGCGGCCAACACGCTGTACCACTTCTTCTGGCACGAGTTCTGTGACTGGTACATCGAGATGGTCAAGCCGGTGCTCCTCGATAAGCACGGCACCGAAAACGACAAACAAAACGCGAAGCGCGTGCTGCTGGAAACGCTCGATCGCTCGCTGCGGCTGCTGCATCCGTTCATGCCGTTCATCACCGAGGAGATCTGGCAGAAGCTGGGCGGAGTGGACCCGTCGGTGATGGTGTCGCCCTATCCGATCGCCGAGGAAGTGCTCGAGGACAATGAGGCCGAAAGGCTGGTGACGGCCGTCAAGGCGATCACCACCACCGTGCGAAACGTTCGCGCCGAACGCGGATTCACCCCGAAGGACCGATTCAAACTCTTCATCAATACTGAAAACACGCGCGACGCGAATTTCTTCAGTGAGTATGGTTACCTGCTCACCGAGCTCGCGCGTCTGACCGAGCTGGTCGTCAACGGAAATCCGCCGGCCGATGCGTATCACGACGTCATCGAAGGATTTGCGGTCTCCATCGAGATCCCGGAGAAAAAAGTGAGCGAGGAGCAGTTCCAGCGAACGCAGCGTGAGATCGAGAAGAGCCGCAAAGAGCTGGCCTCGCTGGAAGTCAGGCTGGCCAACACGCAATTCGTGCAGAATGCACCGGCGGCAGTGGTGGAGCAGGCGCAGGCGCGGCACTCGGAGCTGCGGGCGCGGATCGAGAAACTGATGCAGAACCAGTGAGCCGTTGACCGTTAGCCGCCGGCCGTGGAGTCACGGCAAACGGCAAACGGCGAACGGCCAACATGATCCACCTCGACACACGTCGCATCGTCGATCACCTGAAGACCATCGAGTCTCTGGCGGTGATCCCGCGCGTGGCGTCGACGAATCTCATCGCGCGGCGCATCGTCGCGGAATGCATCGAGAACGAGCTCTCGCTGCCGCAGGCGATGATCATCGCGGAAGAACAGTTCGCCGGGATCGGGCGGAATGCGCGTTCCTGGTCCTCCCCGGCCGGCAAGGGAATCTACGCGACGATTCTGCTCACGCGGCCGGCTTCCGAGGTGCCATTGATTCCGCTCGCCGTTGCGAACATTGTTGTTACATATTTACATGATGTATTTTCGATCGAGGCGCACATCAAGTGGCCGAACGACATCCTCGTCGGCGGCAGGAAAATCGCCGGAATCCTCATCGAGTCGCGCATGCAGGACGATCGCGCCTTCCTCGTGATTGGAATCGGAATCAACGTGGAGCCCATTCGCGACGACGCCAGGCCGAACGCCGTCTCGATCAGCGAGGTCTCGAAACGCGATTTCCGCGACATCAACGGAGCCATCGAAGCCTTCATCGAACATCTCGATGAACGCGTCAGCAAACCCTTCGATCGCGACACGGTGCTCGCGGAATGGCGCGCGCGGTCGGTGCACAAGCAGGGCGATCGCATCAGCTCCGTGGTCGGCGACCGCACGATCAGCGGCACATGGGTCGGCATCGACGATCAGGGCCGCGCGCTCGTGCGCAGCGGCGACGAGGTCATGACGATCAGCGCCGGCGACCTCATGATCTAGTGGCCGGTTGCCACCGGCCACCGGCCACCGGCCGCCGCAACTGGTAACCTATCTTCGAGATGTCCAAGCTCCTGGTCGTCGACGTCGGCAACTCCAACGTCGTCCTCGGCATCTATCGCGACGACGATCTGATCGGATCGTGGCGGTTGGCGACGGCGCGCGAGCGCACCTCCGACGAATACGGGATCCTCACGCGGCTGCTCATCGGCGATTCCGCTTCCTCGCTCGACGGCGCGATCGTCTCTTCCGTCGTCCCGCCACTCAACGGCGCGTTCGCGGCAATGATCCAGCAGCATTTCGGAATCGAAGCGCTGTTCGTCGAGCCGGGAGTGAAGACCGGAATCGCGATTCACGTCGACAATCCGCAGGAAGTCGGCGCCGATCGCATCGTCAATTGTGTTGCGGCCTTCGAGCGATATGGAGGGCCATCGATCATCGTGGATTTCGGCACGGCGACGACATTCGATGTCGTCACTGCCAACGCGGAGTACGTCGGCGGCGTGATCGCGCCCGGTGTCGGCATTTCAGCCGAGGCGCTGTTTGCGCGCGCGTCGCGGCTGCCGCGCGTCGACATACGACGTCCGCCGACCGTGATCGGCACGAACACCGTCGTCAACATGCAATCGGGCCTCTACTTCGGCTACCTCGGGCTGGTCGATGGAATTCTCGCGCGGATGAAGAGCGAGCTGCCGCCGCTGAAAAAGATTCTGGCAACCGGTGGTCTCGCGACGCTTCTCGCGCCGGACAGCGAGTACATCGAAGAAGTCCGCGACGATCTGACGCTCGAGGGTTTGAAGATCATTTACGACCGCAATCGCGGCAAACCGCGGAGTCGCGCGCGATGAAACGGATCGCATGCGCGATCGCAACGGCCATCGCTATCGCCTCGCCGGGATTCGCAGGCTCGGTCGTGATCGCGAAGCACGCTGCGCTCGCGACGGCATCACCGTACGCGACACAAATCGGCCTCGACGTCCTCAAACGCGGCGGTAACGCGATCGACGCGGCGGTGGCCGTCGCGTTCGCGCTGGCAGTCGCGCAACCGCAATCGGGAAACATCGGCGGCGGCGGATTCCTCGTCTACTACGAGGCGTCGTCGCACGCGGTATGGACGCTCGACTTCCGCGAAGTCGCGCCGGCATCAGCGACACGCGACATGTTCGCGGCCGGAAAATCGTCGCGCGATGGCGCGCTGGCGGTCGGCGTGCCCGGAACAATCGCCGGTCTCGCGGAAATGCAGCAGCGATTCGGCCGCTTGAAATGGAAGGAGCTCATCGCACCGGCGATTCGCCTCGCGGTCGCCGGCGTCAACGTCTCCGAAGACCTGCGCACGGACGCGGCCCGCGCAAAAGCGGATCGGCAGATCGACTTCGTGAAATCGCCGTTCGTTCAGAAAGAGCTCGCTGCGACGCTTCAGCGCATTGCCGACAAAGGCGCCTCCGATTTTTACGACGGCGAGATCGCCGCGCACATCGTCGATGCCATCCATGCAGCCGGTGGAATTCTTTCACTGCGCGATCTACGCGAGTACAAGCCGGTCTGGCGCGCGCCGATTCGAATCGCGTTTCGAGAATTCGATCTCTACACGCTTCCGCCGCCCTCGGCGGCAGGGTTGATGCTGACCGAGGAGCTGAACATTCTCAGCGGGTACGATCTCGATACACTCGGCTCCCAGAGCGCGGCGACCGTGCATCTGATCGCCGAAGCGTCGCGCCGCGCGGCGATCGATCGCGATCGATATCTCGGCGACACGACGACGCGTATGCCGTATCGCGATCTTTTTTCGGCTGCCCGCGCAGCGCAATGGCGAGCATCCATCAATCCGACGCGCGTCACGCCAACCGTGTCACTGACGGAGCCGGCATCCACGATCGCCGAGAGTCTGCACACGACGCACTTCACGGTCGCCGACTCTGACGGCAATATCGCTGCGATCACGACCACGCTCGGCGATGATTTCGGCAGTGGACTCGTCGTGCCGAAGGGCGGCTTTCTCCTCAACGACGCCATGCATGACTTCGCGACGAACGAAAGGTCACCGAACGTGATCGCCGGGGGCCGCCGCATGGCGACATCGCTCGCGCCGACCATCATCCTGCGTCGCGGCCGGCCGTACATTGCTCTCGGTTCCTCGGGCGGCGCAGCGATTCCTAACATCGTGCTGCAGACGTTCCTCGGCATCGCGCTTTTCGGAAAATCGCTGAACGACTCCATCGCGGCGCCGCGATACGATCAGCAGTCCGCGCCTGAAGACATCACGTACGAGTCTCTCAAGACGCCGGAAGATGTCTTGTCGCAGCTTCGCACGATGGGTCACGGACTTCGACAACATGAGCCCATCGGCGACGTTCACGCGTTGATGTTCGACTCAGAGCGGATCACTGCGGTTTCCGATCCGCGCCACGGCGGCTCCGCCGGAGGCTACTAATGCTCGAGATGAAAGTCGCCGCCGCCCGCGCCGCACTCGCGGAAGTGAAGAGCGGAATGACTCTGGGCCTCGGCACCGGCAGCACAGCCGAGCAATTCGTCAAGCTTCTCGGAGAAGCGCTCGCCTCGGGCGCGCTTCGCAATTTGCGGTGCACGTGCACCTCGCAGAAGACAGAAGATCAGGCGCGGTCGCTCAACATTCCGATCGAAGAACTTGCGAAGGTCGCTCCGCTCGATCTGGCCGTCGATGGCGCGGACGAGATCGACGGCATTCTCCGTCTGATCAAAGGACGCGGCGGCGCGCTGCTGCGCGAGAAGATCGTCGAACAATCCGCGAAACGATTCATCGTGATCGCCGACGAATCGAAGCTCGTCGAACGGCTCGGCGTCGGCGTGCTGCCGGTCGAAGTGACGCCGTTCGCGCTTGAAGTGCTGCAGCGGCGGTTCGAAGAGATGTCGCTGCAGCCGCAGTTGCGCATGCGCGACGGCGCTCCGCGGGTGACCGACGAGGGCCACCGCATCCTCGACGTGCGCGTGCCGCCTTACGACGACATTGGCAACATCGTGGCGCAAATCCGCGAGAGCGCCGGTGTCGTCGAGACGGGATACTTCCCGAGCGAGGCGACCGAGGCGATCATCGCGACCGCGAGCGGAATACGCAGGATGCATCGATGAAGCAAACACGCGCTGCGATCGGACTCAAAACGAAAACCGGCCGCGCGATCGCCGTTGTGCTGAGCGAATCGGATGGCCGGCCGCAATTTGTCTGCCGCGAAATGTTGAAGCTCTTCGACGAGAGTCTTCCCGCGACTCTCCAGCCTTACCACAACGTCATGGAGTTGCCGTGGAGCGAGTCCGTGGTTGCGATACGGGGAGCGATCACCGCGATCGAGAAAATCGCCGCCGCATCTCTGCGCACGCTGATCGACGCGGTGCATGCACGTGGGCTGCGCGTCGAGTGCGTGGGGATCGTCGGTCCTGCCGACCGGAAGCTCGAGCGCATCGGCAGCCCCCATATTCGCGCGCACGCCGCCGAGGGCGTGCTGTATCGCGCTGTGATGGAAACGGCCGCCCGCGACAACGCCTGCAAGTCGCGGTCGTTTGTCGATCCGGCGCCGGAGTTAGGCCGGCCCGTTCGCGAGGTCAGGAAGTTTCTGGAAGCCATTGGAAAAGCAGCCGGCACGCCGTGGCGGGCGGACGAAAAAAGTGCCGCCATGGCTGCCTGGGCCGCGATCTCCGTCACTCCGCGTCGATCTTCCGCACGGTGACGTCGAACTTCCACTCGTGATCCTTGAAGTAAAACGCCACCAGCGACTGGAATGGTTTCTTCAGCGGCTTGTTGATCTTCGTTTCGAATAGCGAATACATCGGCGTTGGATCGTCATAGTGCCAGACCAGCTCCGCGTGGCCGACGGTCGGCTCGGTCGGATGGCGCTGAAAATTGCGGAGACCGTCGTACTTTTTGTAGCAGATCAGGCCGCGAAAAGCGGGACCGCGCATGCTTGGCGTCGTACCGATGATCCGGAATCCCTTGTCGGTCACTTTCCCGACGTACGCCGTCGTTCCATCGGCCGTGCGCGTTTCGGTGACAGTGATGTCGCCGTCGCGTTCCAGATTGCGAAGCGTGCGCAGAGCCTTGTCGTCGTAGTCATCTTTCGGAGACCGCGCGTTCCACCAGACCTTCTGCGGCACCTCGGCATACACAGGCTCGCGCGCGAACATGTAGCTGCGAAGGATCTCTTCCGCCTTGTGCGACGTGAGCGGTTCCGGCCGCTGGCACGCAATCAGGAAGAGCACCGCCGCGATTGCAAATCCTTGACTCGACCCACTGCGCATGTTATCCCCCGATGCTTCGCGCCGACACCATAGCGCGAGTGACCATTTGAACGAAAAAACTCTCGACAGCCTCGCGGAACTCTGTCTCCGCCGAAGCAAGCAGATCATCGTGGTTTCGCTGATCGTCGGAGTCGCGTCGGTGATCGCGGGGTCGCGCCTGACGTTCGACCCCGATCTGCTCAATCTCATCCCGCAGAAAAACAAGCAGGTCAACGATTTTCGCAAAGTGCTGCGCGACATGGGGACGATCGACTACCACATCGTCGTCGTGAACATTCCGCCGGGCCGGGACGCGCGCGACTACGAAGCGCTGATCGAAGCGATTGCCAGCGGATACAGCAAGAATCCTCGCATCGAGGACCTCACGTATCGGATTCCAAATCCGCTCGACTTCATCGAAGTGATTCTTCCGCGAGCGCTGCTCTTCCTGACGCCGGCGGAATTGAACGCAGTGGCCACCAAGCTTTCCGACAGCGGGATCCGCGAATCGGTCGCGCGCAACAAGTCGCTGCTGCAGACCCCACAGGCGTTCGCGATGAAGCAGCTCGTGCAATTCGATCCGTTCAACCTCGCGCCGATCTTCATCCGCAAATTTCAGTCCGCGGGCGGCGGCTTCAACATCGACACGTCCAGCGGCTACTACGTTTCGGCGGATCATTCGACGCTCCTCATGCTGATGAAGCCGAATCATCCTGCGCAGGATGTGCCATTCGCGAAGCAGCTGCTGGCCGAGGGCGCAAAAATCGAAGCGGACGCGCTCAGAAGTTTTAAAAAGGACGCGCCACCCGGCCTCCCGATGCCGACCATCGAGCACACCGGCGGATATGAAATCGCAGTCGGCGACGCCGATCTCATTCGACAGGACATCATCGCCAACGTCCTCGGCTCCTTCTTCGGCGTGCTGGCGCTGTTTCTCTACGCGTTCCGACGATGGGCGTCCATCGCATACGCCGGCGCGCCGCTGGCGCTCGGCCTCGCGCTGACGTTTGGAATCGCCGGCCTGGTTTACGGGCAACTCTCGCAGGCGAGCGCCGGATTCGCGGCGCTGCTCGCGGGACTGGGCATCGACTTCATCACCGTTCTGTATGGCCGATATGTCGATGAACGCAATCGAGGGACCGATCTCGCGGATGCGATCCGCACGATCATGCGGACCACGATGCCGGGCGTATTGGTGGCCGCGATCACAACCGCCGGAACTTTCTACGCGTTCCTGGCCACCGATTTTCGCGGCATGACGCAGCTCGGTTTCCTGACCGGGACCGGCATCCTGCTTTTTCTTCTGTGCGTGATGTTTCTTCTGCCCGCGCTCATCGTCTTCTCGGAACGGAAAGAAACAGACAAATCGCCGAAGCTCTATCTGCACTCATTCGGCGCTGAAACGTTGATCGACATTTCGGTCGCGAAGCCAGCGCTCACGATCGGCGTCTGGGCCGTATTCATCATCATCTGCGGCGCGCTCGCGACGCAGGTCCGCTTCAGCGACAACATTCAGGATCTTCGCGCGAAAGGAAATCCGGGCGTCGTCAATCAGACGAAGGTGACTGCGAAGTTCGGCCAGTCATTCGATTTCATGATGTACGTGACCGAAGGGCGCACGCTCGACGATGCCCTGAACAAAACGTACATCGCGGCCCACGATCTCGATCCGCTGGTGAAGGATCACACCATCGCCTCGTATCAGTCGATCTCGGCGTTTTTGCCACCGATCCCGCAGCAGCGCCTGGTCATCGAGGAGCTCAGGCGCGGCCAGGGCGATCGATTCAACGTCGCGCGAATTCAGAAATCGTTTCAGGCCGCGCTCACCTCCAGCGGCTTCCGGCCCGAGGCTTACGAAGACTACATGCGGCTGTTCTCGCAAGCGCTGGCGCCCACGCAACCGGTGACAATCGAAAACCTCGGCAACAAAGACCTGATGAAGCTCGCGTCGCGATTCCTCAAGCAGATCAACGGCGGATGGATGTCGGTGATCTATGTCTATCCGAACGGCGGTCGATGGCCGCGTGAAGTGCCCGCGAACCTGATGGCCGTCGCGGACCGACATCCTGGCGATGTGCTCACCGGCGTGAATCTGGTCAGCGGCACGCTGCGGAAGATCGTGAAAGCCGACGCCACGCGCGCCACCATCATCGGATTCGCGGCGGTCTTCATCCTGATGTTCGCGAGCTTCCGCACCGTGAAGATGACAGCCTTGACCTTCGTGCCATTCGTCGCGGGCGCGACAGGGATGTTAGGCCTGATGGCGCTGCTGCATCTTGAATTCAACTTCATGAATATTTTCGTCGGACTCATGATCATCGGCGTGGCCACCGATTATGCGATTTACATGCTGCAGCGTTACACCGAGAATCCCGCGACTTTCCGGGAGGCGGCACATGAAACCGGCAAGGCCATCATCATGGCCGCGCTGACCGCGATCGTCGGTTATGGATCCTTTGCGATCTCGCACTATCCCGGCCTTCGCTCGATTGGTTATGCTTCGACATTCGGAATCGGCCTGAGCGGCCTGGCCGCCATCACGCTGCTTCCGGCAATTCTCGTATTGAATCGAGGTGGACGGCATGTCGATACCGGCGACACTGGAACATAACCTCGTTCGCGGCCGCGCGGTCACGAACATCGCGCTCGTCATCGCGGGCAGCGTGATCATCGCGCTCGCTGCGCAAATCGCCGTTCCGATTCCGTTCACGCCGGTGCCGCTGACGTTGTCGCCGCTCGCCGTTCTGATTGTCGGCATCGCGCTCGGTTCGCGACGCGGTGCAGCTGCCGCCATTTTGTATTTGCTCGAAGGGCTCTCAGGACTTCCCGTCGGCGCGCAGGGACACGGCGGACCGCTGTGGCTCATCGGACCGACCGCCGGCTACCTCTACGCGTATCCGTTCGCGGCCTTCATCGCCGGCTGGTTTTCCGAACGCGGCTGGGGAAACAGCATCCCGCACGCATTTGCTGCGATGCTGGTCGCGCTGGCGGTGATTTATGCCGGCGGCTGGTCGTGGCTCGCGGTTCTCGCTGGGCCGCGTGCCGCCTTGTCGATCGGCATCGTGCCGTTCGTCCTCGCCGACCTGGTGAAGATTGCGGTCGGCGCCGCGCTCCTGCCTTACGCGCAACGGCTCGTGACGCGGTTGTCGTGAGCTTCGCAATCGTTTTCCTGCTGGCAACGACGCCGATTCCGCGAATGCTTCGGCAGGTCGACGCCCACCGCATCGAGAAGACGGTCCGCACTCTCGTGTCGTTAGGAACGCGCAACACGCTCTCGGCGCAAGACGATCCGAAGCGCGGCATTGGCGCCGCTCGCGACTGGCTCTATCAGCAATTCCAGGAAGTCGCGAAGACTTCCGACGGACGGATGACGGTCGAGCTGCAGACATTCGAGCAGCAGCCGGGCCGCTTCCCGCGCATCGCAACAGCGACGAAAGTCACGAACGTCGTCGCGACACTCCACGGAACGCAGCCGGAATCCGCCGACCGGATCTATGTCGTGAGCGGTCACTACGACTCGATGTGCAGCCGTCCGACCGATGCCGAATGCGACGCGCCCGGCGCGGATGACGACGCCTCGGGAGTGGCGGTCGCGCTCGAGAGTGCTCGCGTGATGGCGCCGCACAAATTCAACGCCACGATCGTGTTCATGGCGGTTGCCGGCGAGGAGCAGGGACTGGTCGGCTCGACCTATTTCGCTGAACAGGCGAAGCAGAAGAAGCTCGACATCGACGCGATGTTCACAAACGACATCGTCGGCAACGGAAAGGAAAGCCTGCGGGTTTTCGCGGAGGGTGTGCCGAGCAACGAGACGCCCGATGATGCCCGGACGCGGCAGAGCGTCGGCGGCGAAAACGACAGCACGTCACGGCAACTCGCGCGCTACATCGTCGAGGTCGCGAAGAAAAACATCCCCGATTTTCGCGTCTGGATGATTTATCGCCGCGACCGTTATCTGCGCGGCGGCGACCACATCCCGTTTCTGGAGCAGGGCTATCCGGCGGTTCGATTCACCGAGACGAACGAGAACTACAACCATCAACACCAGAATGTGCGCGTCGAGAACGGCGTGCAGTATGGAGATCTGCCCGAGTTCGATACGTTCTCCTACATCGCGAATGTGGCGCGCGTGAACACTGCAGCGCTGGCATCGCTGGCCCTCGCGCCCGCCCGGCCCAAGGACGTGCGCGTAGTGACTGCGCGTCTGACGAACGATACCGATCTGCAATGGGAGCCGAACAAAGAGCCCGACTTCGATCACTACGAAATCGTGTGGCGGGACACGACCGAAGCGACGTGGTCCCGTGTGAAGGTGATCGGTCACGACACGACGTACAGCGCGAAGGACATGTCGAAGGACAACTATCTCTTCGGCGTGCGCTCGGTCGGAAAGAGTGGATTGAAGAGCCCGGTCAGTTATCCGAAGCCGTTGCGGCGGCAGGCGCAGACGCCGCCGAGCTAACTCACCACGGCCGGCGCAGGCTCCGGCTCGGGTAGCGGCTTCGACTCGCGGCCCTGGCGCTCGGTGGTCTTCTGCTCGGCGGCACTGCGGTCGAGAAGGGCCAGCTTCAGAACCTCTTCGACATGCTCCACGAAATAGAACTGCATGTCGCGCTTGATCGGCTCGGGCACGTCGATGAGATCGCGCTCGTTGAGCTTCGGCAGAATCAGCGTGTTGATCTTCGCGGCCCGCGCCGCCAGCACTTTCTCTTTCACGCCGCCGATCGGAAGTACATCTCCGCGCAGCGTGACTTCACCCGTCATGGCCACATTCCGTTTGACCGGACGGCCGGTGATCATGGAAATGATCGCGGTGGTGATGGTGATACCGGCCGAGGGACCATCTTTCGGGATCGCGCCCGCCGGCACGTGAATGTGCACGTCGTGATTCTCGAAGTAATCGCTCGCGATCCCCTGCTCCTCGGAATGCGCGCGCGCATATGTCAGCGCAGCCTGCGCCGACTCTTTCATCACTTCGCCGAGTTGCCCGGTCAGCACGAGTTTTCCTTTGCCGCGGACGGCAATGGCCTCGATGAACAGAATGTCGCCGCCCACTGACGTCCACGCCAGGCCGGTGGCCACGCCGACCGAATCGCGTTCTAGCAGCTCTTCCGCGAAGTGCTTCATCGGGCCGAGGAACTTCTCGATGCTTGCGTCGGTGATGCGGTAGCTCTTCTTCTCTTTGCCTTCCGCCACTTCCACGGCGATCTTGCGGCAGATCGTTCCGATCTCGCGCTCCAGATTTCGCAGGCCGGCCTCTTTCGTGTAGCCCGTGATGATCTTCGTGATTCCGGAGTCGGTCCAGATCACTTCCGTTTCGGTGATGCCGTTCTCCTCCATCTGTTTCGGGATGAGATGGACCTTGGCGATCTGGAGTTTCTCCTCGTCGGTGTAGCCGGAAAGGCGAATGACTTCCATGCGATCGAGAAACGCGGGCTGGATCGTGTCGAGCACGTTCGCCGTCACGATGAACATGACGTTGGAAAGGTCGTAGGCAACGCCGAGGTAGTGATCGCGGAAGGAAAAGTTCTGCTCGGGATCGAGAACTTCGAGGAGCGCCGATGAGGGGTCGCCGCGATAATCGGCGCCGATCTTGTCGACTTCGTCGAGCATGAACACCGGATTGGACGTTGCAGCCTGATTGATGCCCTGAACGATGCGGCCGGGAAGTGCGCCGACGTACGTGCGGCGATGACCGCGGATCTCAGCCTCGTCGCGCACGCCGCCTAACGAGATCCGGACGAACTTGCGGTCGAGAGCGCGCGCGATCGAACGGCCCAGCGAAGTCTTGCCGACGCCCGGCGGGCCGACGAAACAGAGGATCGGGCCCTTCATCTTCGCGCCGCGCAGTTTGCGCACGGCCAGATACTCGAGAATGCGCTCTTTGATTTTCTCGAGATCGTAGTGATCCTCATCGAGGATCGTGCGGGCGCGCCCGAGATCGTGATTGTCCGCGGACATCACGCCCCACGGCAGCCCTGTCATCCAATCGAGGTAGGTGCGGATGATCGAAGTCTCGGCGGAGTCGGGATGCGAACGCTCGAGGCGTTTGATCTGCTTCTCGATCTCCTCGCGGGCCTCGGTCGGGATCAACTTTTCTTCGATCTTCTTGCGGTAGTTCTCGACTTCTTCGGTCAGCTCCTCGCCTTCGCCGAGCTCGGACTGGATGGCCTTCAACTGCTGGCGGAGGAAGTATTCGCGCTGGCTCTTGTTCATCTCGCCCTGCGCGGCCGAGGAGATTTCCTGCTGCATGGTCAGGAGGTTGATCTCGCGCGTCAGCAGCTCGTTGACTCTCTTGAGCCGTTCGACCGGATCGATCGTCTCCAGAATCTGCTGCGCTTCTTCGAGCTTGAGATCGAGATTCGACGCCGCCAGATCGGTGAGGCGTGCCGGATCATCGAGGTTGGCGGCGATCACCATCACTTCCGGAGAAATGTTCTTGCCGAGCGAAACGGCGCGATCGAGATTCTGTTTGACGGCGCGTACCAGCGCCTCGATCTCGAGCGATTTGTCCTTGGTGGCCGCTTCTTCGATGCGCGTGATCTTGGCTTTGAAGAACGGCGCGGTCTGGATGAAGTAATCGATGCGGGCGCGCGACAGACCCTGCACCAGAATGCGGATGCGGCCGTCGGGCAGCTTCAGCATCCGCATGATGATCGCAACGGTCCCGACGCGATACAGATCGTCTTCGCCGGGATCTTCGTTCTGAAAATCCTTCTGCGCCGTCAGCATGATCACGCGGTTCTCGGCCAGCGCCTGATCGACGGCGTTGATCGACTTCTCGCGAGAAACGGAAAGCGGAACGATGATGAAGGGGAAGATCACCAGGTCCTTCAGCGGAAGCACCGGAAGGACATCCGGGATCTTGATTGCCTCCTCTTTGGAGGCTTCGTTCGGCTCGGTCATCGAATTCTCACACTACCGGCTGCAATGGCTGTTCCCGTATATCACGTTTGTTCGACGTGAGTCTCCTGAGAGAGCTGACGCCAATTCAGCCCTTCGCGCAAAAACAGGATCGCGCCGACGACGACCACCGGCAGCGTGCCGACGATATGAAACAAGACTGCCACAGCGACGGAGGTGTCGATATCGAAGCCGTAGTACGTCGTCAAAACCCATTGACAGACTTTGTGAAAACCGCCGACTCCCCCTGGCGTTGGAATCGCGATGCCGACCGTGGTGGCGGCGGTCAGAAACAATGACGAGTCAAATGGCAACGGCCGATGTGCGGCCATCAACACGAACCAGAACTGCGACGTCAACGCGAACCAGATGCAGAGCGTGGAAAGAATTACGAGAGTGAAATCGCGAGGCCTCTTCGTGATCTGCAGCGTTCCTGCGAAGGCATCGAAGAATCGCATCCACGGTTCGCGAAAGCGCTGCGGAAGAAATCCCCCCAGCCAGCCGTGCAGGCGGCGGACGGAGTCGCCGAAGAAGCGAAACGCCAGGATCAGCAGAACCAACGCCGCGAGGATGGAGCCTGCGACGATCGCGCCGCCGTGCACCACGCCGCTCGGGAAGTCGTTCCAGCGATAGACGCAGAAGAACGCGAAGAGCGACAGGATGCTGACAAGATCGAGGACGCGCTCCGTCAGGACGGTGCCGAGGGCTTCGGAAAAGCGGACGTTGGTGCGGCGCGCCAGCAGCGCCGGCCGCGCGACATCGCCGGCGCGAATCGGAAGAATCGTCGAGAGCATGTAGCCCATCGTGTTCGCGAAGAAGGTCGGATAAAACCGCGGCTTACTCGGGTGAAGAAGAATGCGCCAGCGCACGGTGCGAAAGAAAAGCGCCGAAGCGTTGACGCAGAAGCCGATCGCGAACCACACCAGGTTCGTCGACAGTAGAATCCGCCAGACGTCGCGCAGATTGCTCTTCCACAGAAAAAAGGCCAGAAAAAAGATCGTAAGAACGGCAACCAGCGTGATCTGGAGAATGCGCTTCAAAGCCGAAGGGTTTTACCACAGCGACCGATGGTGAACGTCTACACGCACCCGATCTTCTACAAGCACGACACTGGCATCGGCCATCCGGAAAATGCCGCGCGCATCGATGCGGCAATCGAAGGCGTGCGCCGCGCGGGGATGTCGGATCGCATCGTGCGCGAGCCGCAGCCGCACGCCGACACGCAGCGCATCATCGCGAAGGTGCATTCGGATGACTACCAGCGCGAGCTGGAGAATGCGTGTCGCGCCGGCTTCCGTCTGTTTCATTCGGTCGACAATCCGATCTCTTCGCAGACGTTTGCAGCCGCGCGGGCCGCGGTCTCCACGGCGCTCAGCGCAGCCGACGACATGATGTCGAAGGGCGAGCGTGCGTTCGTGATCGCCCGCCCTCCCGGCCATCACGCCGAACGCGTGCAGGCGATGGGCTTCTGCTTCTTCAATACGATCGCGTGCGTCGCCGAGTGGCTCCGCGAACAGAAGGGCATCCAACGCGTTTTCATCTTCGACTTCGACGTCCATCACGGAAACGGGACCCAGCATCTTTTCGAACAGCGCGACGACGTGTACTACGCATCGATGCACCGCTATCCGTTCTATCCCGGCACCGGTGCGTTAAATGAGATCGGTATTGGAATCGGAAAAGGATATACGAGAAATATACCTTTTCCTGAAGGCAGCGGCGACGCGCGTTATCTCCACGCGGTCGAGGATGAAATCGTGCGCGTGATCGACGATTACAAACCCGACGCGATTCTTCTCTCGTCCGGATTCGATGCCCATCGCCACGATCCGCTGGGCGGCATGAACGTCACGGAGCAGGCCTACGGCGAGATCACGCGCCGCATCGTCGAAGCGGCCGAACGCCACGCCGCCGGCCGCGTTCTCTCGCTGCTCGAAGGCGGCTACGACCTGGAAGGCCTCGCTGCCAGCGTCGACGAGCATGTGCGCGCTTTGGCGTAGACTTGCAGCGTGACGACCTACACGCCCCCACCCGGCGCCGTCCCTCCGCCGAAAAAAGGCGGATGTCTGAAGTGGGCGCTCATCGGATGTGGGGCTGCGATCGTCATCGGTCTCCTCGGCATCGCCGCAATCGTCATCGTGGTTTTCGGCGCGATCAAATCGACTGACGCTTACAAAGGCGCGCGCGACACCGCTCAGCGCGACCCTCGCGTGATTGCCGCCCTCGGCACTCCGATGTCGACCGGCATCTGGGTCATCGGAAACGTCAATGTCGATGCCAACGGCGGCAACGCCGATTTCGAATTTCCGATCAGCGGTCCGAAAGGTGAGGCCCGCGTGCACGCAGTTGCGACGCGCGACACCAGCGGATGGCATTACAGCTGGTTGACCGCGACTCCGAAAAACGGCGCTCCGATCGATCTCCTAAAACCGTAAGTCGAGGATCGACGCGTAGAGATTCTCCAGCTTCGAGATCCGCAGCTCCTTCGAGAATCCGCGGACGACGTGCCGGCGAGCGTTGCGTGCGACGGCCGTCGCGCTGTCGCGATGCTCCAGAACGTCGCGCATCGCTTCGGCGAGCGCCTTCACATTGCGCGACGGAATCAGCCAGCCGAAGTCGCGTGACGACACCAGCTCCGCGTTGCCACCGCAATCCGTCGCGATCACCGGCTTCTGCATCGCCATGGCTTCGCGGATCGTTCCCGTGATTCCTGTTCCGGCCCACGACGCGTCGACGACCAGATCACAGGCCGCAAAAACGCTCGGCATGTCGGTGCGGTATTCGACCGCCGTGACGCGGTCGGCGATGCCGCGCGTGCCGGCATACCGGTTGACAGTCTCGGCTTCGGATTGATCGCGACATCCGATCAGCGCCAGGTGAACACTGGGATGCGATCGCGATACTTCGGCGGTGGCGTCGATCAATTCTTTCCAGCCTTTCCAATCGCGGACGCCAACCTGCGCGACCAGAAACTTCGCCGGATCAATGCTCTTCTCCGCGCGAAATGCGCGCGGGTCCCATCGTCCCGGATCGAAGAGATCGATATCGGTTCCGGCATAGACCACTACGACTTTTTCCGGCGGCAGCTTCGCCGACTTGATCACGATTCTGCGGATCTGTTCGCAGACGGTCACGATCCTGTCGACGCGGCTGGAGCGGAACTTTCCGCGGTTCCAGATATCGAGTGGAAACGAGACGCCGCGATTGACGATGAATGCCGGCCGCGAGCGCGACCACGTCGCCGCCAGCGCGAGCGCGTGCGCGACGCCCTTGTGCACGTGGATCACGTGCGGATCACGATCGCGAATCAGCGCACGCAACTTGCGCACGCTGTTGAGATCGAACTGATTGCGCATCCGAAGACCGACGAACTCCACGCGCGCTTCGTGACACCGCCGCTCGAGCGTCGCATCCGGCCGGCTGACGACAGTCACCTGATGCCCGCGTTCGCGCAACCCCGTCGCGGCCTGGAACATCTGGTGCACCGAGCCGGTGTTGAATTGGTTGAATTCGAGAATGTGGAAAATGCGCATCGTCGCGGACGAACGGTCGTCATCATAACGATCTGCTTCGCCCTCGCGTGCACGACGGATTCAACTCGCCGCGGCTACCTGCGCAGGATGGCCGAGAATTACGGCGCGCCGCCGCGGCCGGCGATCATCGTTCCGGGATTCGGCGTCACGCGTCTCTTCGATCCTGTGACGCACCGCTATGTCTGGGGAACCGGACGGGCGACCTTTCAGACGCACTACGAAGACGACCTCGATCTGCCGGTTGACGCCGCCGGAAACGTTGGACATGACCGGCTGATCCCGAGCGGATACGTCGGATCGCGCGGTCCCGTCAACATCGGGTGGCAACTGATGGAAGGCCTTCGGAAGTTCGGCCGCTACACGCCCGATCGCGATGTCTTTCCGTTCTATTACGACTGGCGGCTCAGCGCCCGCGAAAACGCCGTGAAGCTCGATGAGCTCGTGAATCGCGTTCGCGGCGATGGCAAAGTCGACATCGTGACGCACTCGGCCGGCGCGATCGTGGCGTTGACATACGTGAAGTTAGGCCCGGGCGCATCGACCGTCGATCACCTGGTCCTCGTCGCACCGACGCAACGGGGCGTCGTCGACGCGTTTCGCGTCGTCGTCAAACCCGAGCGCTTCATTCGCCGCGTTTTCACGGCCGACATGGTCGAGACCTGGCCTTTTGTCGCCGAGCTGATGCCGGAGGACGGACGATTTCTCGTCGACGAGGACGGCCATCCGATCGATCGCGATTTGTGGACCCCGGAAGGTTGGAACGGCATCAAGCGCGTGATCCCGGAACAGCTCGTCCGCGCGCGCGAGTTGCGCGACGCGTTGAAGAGCCATCGCATGCCGGGCGGACTTCAAGTTTCGGTCATCGCAGGCGATTGCGTCGCGACCGCGCGTCGCGTCTTGATGCGGCGCGACGGAACCTTTGCGTTCTATCCGAGCGAGCTGCTGCCGCCGGAGCGCAAGCTCGAGTCGCTGCTTTTTGAGCCGGGTGATGGAACGGTCCCCATCAGCAGCACGGACGGCGGAAGCGACGCAATGATCGTCTGCGACGGCCATCAGGGAATCGCGACCGATCCGAGCGTGCACCGCGCCATCATCCGCACGTTGCGCCAGCAACCGTAGCGCGAGTATCGTCGCAGACGAGAATTGACGGCCTGGACGCTGTCGCCGGCGTGATAAGATTCCAAACTGTTGATTCCAATGGAGATCGAGTTGCCGAAGGAAAAGAGTCCTCAAAAGGAACAAATCAAGGTCACCGATAAACGGATGTTCACGCCGGAGGGGGACATCCGCGAGGAGTTCCGCAAAGACATTCGACCGGTCGAGCCGTCGCTCCAGAAGATGGAAGCGCCGGCAGCGGCGCCAGCAACTGAAAAGCCTGCCGCGAAGCCCGCGCCGGAGACGACCGAAGAGCGTCGCACGCGCATGGAAGGCCCACCGCCGGGCGGCGAGCGGCGCCGCACGCTGGCGGACAAAGCTCAGAATCCCGGAACAGCCTTCAGCGACTTCGTCGAGCCGCTGATTGCCCAGGCCTACATGTCACTCGGCATGCTCCGGAACCCGTATCAACCGGCCAAACCGACCGTCGATGCCGGCGCAGCGCGGCAGATGATCGAGATCCTCACGATGCTTCAGGAAAAAACGGCCGGCAACTTGACCCCCGATGAGGAAGACTTTCTGGCCACACATCTGGGAGAATTGAAGCTCGCATTCGTCCAACGCACGAAAAGCTTGTAGATGAAACGGCGGCTGGTGGTTTGGGTACTGGTGTCGGTGTGCCTTGGCGCAGTCCGGGCACACGCAGACCAACCTGCGCCACGCGACATCTGGCCGCAGGCGACTGCTGCGATCGATGCCGGTGACATCGACGGCGCAACGAAGAAAACGACGGAGCTGATCGAGGCCGGAAAGTCGTACAGCATCAAGAATTTTCCGTTGTACGCCGAATCGGCAGCCGCACTCTCGCGTCAGGCCGCCAGGCGTGGCAACAAATCGGTCGCCGATTGGGGCAGCAAGACGGCCGATCAGCTCGATCCGACTTCCCCCGCGATCGCGTTCAGCAAAGCGGAAGCAGCATCGGAACAGCAGAGTTGGGCGAAAGCGATTCCGACGGCGCTGGCCGGCTACGCCAACATCTGGAAAAAATATCGCTCGCGGCTTCTCGGCCGGTCCGATTCTCTGATCGTGATCACATCGGCGCTGACGTTGACCGGGATGATCTTCGCGGTCGCGCTCTTCATTCGTTACGGCCGCGCGATGGCGCACGACTTCCGCGAAATGCTCGGCGCGCGCATGGGTGGCGGGGCGGTCACCGTGCTGGCAGTCGCGTTTCTCTTTCTGCCGCTCTTCCTCTGGCTCGGTCCGATGTGGCTTCTCTTTTACTGGTTCATCATCTTTTTCAGCTACGCCGGCATTATCGAGCGCGTCCTGATCATCGTCTTCGCGCTGGTCATCGCCGCGGCGCCGCTGATCCTCGATCTGACGGCGCACTGGATCGCCGGCGTCGACGGCCCGGTGGTGATGTCCGCGATCGCGAGCGAAGAGCAGAGCTATCAACCGGAGGCCCTGAGACGCCTGCAGGACCTGGCAACGCTCGTTCCCGACAGCGCGACGATCCATCTTCTTCTTGGCAATCTGCACCAGCAGGAGGGCAATGAGCCCGAGGCGGCGGTGCACTATCGGAAATCAGTGGAGCTCCGTGACAACGCCGGCGGTCACGTCAACCTCGGCAACCTTCATTTCCTGGAGGGCGATCTGGCCGCGGCCATCAACGAGTATCAACGTGCGGAAGAGCTCGATCCGCACCTGGCGATTGCCTTCTACAACCATTCGGTCGCCAGCGGCTCATTCAACAAGTTCGACGAGCAGGCGCAGAAGCTCGATCAGGCCAAGCGGATCGATCGTGCAGCGATCGAGCGGATCACTTCGAATCCGCCCAGCCCGCCCGCGCCGATCGTCATCATGTACCGCCCGCCGATTTCCGAGGCCTGGACGGTTTCCTCGAGCATTGCGAAGCGCGGCGTGGCCACGACGCAGTTTGGCAACTACTCATTCTTCGACGTCATGAGCAGCGCACAGAATCCGATCACGCTCGGTGGTGTGCTGGCGGCCATTCTTGCGCCGATGATGTTCCTGAAGCGACGACGCAGCGGCCTGGCCGGCTCCTGCATCAAATGCGGCCGCACATTCTGCCCGCGTTGCAAGTCGGCGCGCGAGAGCACGACGTACTGCACACAGTGCATCCACATCTATCTGAAACGCGACGGTGTTTCCGTCGCCACGAAGCGCAGCAAGCTCGACGAAGTGGGACAGCATCAGAGCGGAATGCTTCGGCGCAATAAATTCTTCGCGACGATCCTCCCCGGTTCCGCACAAATGCTGGAAGGACGTACGGTCGCGGGCTTCATCGGTCTGTTCGTGTTCCTGCTGGCCGTCTGTCTCGCGCTCCTGGTCGGCCGTCTCGCGCCTCTGCTCGCGCCGGGTGAACTGCCGAAAATGATCGTGCGCGTCGTTGCGATCGCGATCGCGGTCGTGACCTGGTTCATGATGACCGTGCCGATTTATCGCCGGAAGGTTGTAGCCTAACCGTATGGCTCTTGAAGGAACTCTTCGCGATTTCAGTCTCGCCGACATCTTTCAGCTGATCGGATTGCAGCGAAAGACCGGCGTCCTGACATTGACCGGCAAGGACGACAACGTCACGGTGACGTTCCTCGACGGGAAAGTCGTCGGCGCGGATTCCGGCAGCCATCGCCTCGAGACACGCCTGGGCCACGTCCTGATGAAGAGCGGAATGCTGACGCAGGATCAACTCGGGCGCGCTCTCGAAATCCAGAAGGAGACTCTGCAGCGCCTCGGATTCATCCTCACGCACTACCAGATCATCTCGAACGAGTCGCTCAAGCAGGCGCTCCAGCTTCAAATCCTGCAGATCGTCTATCGCCTCTTCCGCTGGAAGGACGGCGAGTACCACTTCTCGCAGGAAACGACGATCGAGTATGACCGCGACAACGTTCAGCCGATCAGCGCCGAATCGATTCTGATGGAAGGCGCGCGAATGATCGACGAGTGGCCGATCATCGAGAAACGGATCCGCTCATCGGAACAGGTCTTCCGCAAGAAGGGAAGCGGCCACGAGATCGTCGTCGTGGGCGGCGACGACGTGGACGAAGTCGACTTCGAGCCTGCCGGTCCGGCGAAGAAGAGAAAAACCGCCGGCGGCGACAAGATCCGCATCTCGGAAGAAGAAAAGCAGATCTACGACCTGCTCGATGGCAAGCGGATGGTCAGCGACATCATCGAGATGAGCCGCCTGTCGGAGTTCGACACGAGCAAAGCATTGTACGAGCTGCTCACACGCGACCTGATCGAGGAAGTGCGCGGCGCAGAAGTCGTCGCGGAACAGTCGGCGCCGGTCGACGAGCTGGCAGTGGCGGAGACTCCCGTTCCGTTGCCGCTGGTCCTGCTGCTGGCGGCGATCGCCATCGCGTCGATCGTTACGTCATTCAAGAATCCGCTCAACTCGCTGGCACCGATCGGCACCAAGACGCCTCGAGCGTCCGCTCCGGTCGAAGCGCTGAAAGCGATTTCGATGGGAAGGATTCAGAATCTCGGGCAGGCGATCGAGAAGTACAACGTGGTCAACGGGCGCTTGCCGGTGCGCCTGCAGGATCTCACACCGATTTATATTTCGCCGGCGCTGCTCACCGATCCGTGGGGCAACGCTTACAAGTATCTGCAGCAGCCGTCGCGATATCTCGTAATCGGGTTCACGCCCGACGGAAAAGCGGACACCGATTTGTTCCTCTCGCGAGGAATCGATACTTCCACCGCCAGCGCGCCGACCAAGCCGCAGCGCGGCGGGATTACGCTGATCGATTAACGACGATTCGCAGTTTCTGCCCGGCAATCGAAAAATCAGCAGGCGTCGTCGTCAACGGCTCGCCATCCGCATAGACATCCATGATCGTCTCCGATTCGACGCGAAACTCGCGCGCGCGGCGCATCTCGACGAAAGACTTCGTCACGTGTTTGCCGGTGTAGGCAAGGGGCAATGTCTTCAGCAATTGAAATCGCGACGTCCGATGGACGATGCAGGCGTCGAGCTGGCCATCATCGAGGAGCGCGTCAGGCGTAATGCGGATGCCGCCACCGTACTGCGGCGAATTCCCGAAGACGGCAAACATGATCTCTTCATCGCGTCCGTCGATGCGCACGCGCCGTGGGCGAAAATTCGGTAAGACGCGAAGGATTGCGTAGATGTAAACCACAGAGCCACGGAGATGCTTCACGCGTTCTCTCGCGTAGCGGGCACATTCGGAATCGAAGCCGAGGCCGGCGACGCCGGCGTAGCGGAGGTTGTTTGCGAGCGCGACGTCGACCTCGCGGACTTTGCCGTCGATCGCAACAGCGCACGCGCCGGGAACGTCTCGCGGGATTCCGTTGACGCGCGCGAAGTCGTCTCCAGATCCCAGCGGTATCAGTGCGAGCGTTCCCCGACTGAGGTCGAATTCGCGCAACGCGAGATTGAGCGTTCCGTCGCCACCGCAGACGACCACGCGATCGAACCCGGCGCGGGAACTCTCGGCCGCCGCTCGCGTCAAATCCGCAGGGCTCGTACTGGCATATGTGTCGACATCCGCCCCTCGATGGCGTAGATGCTGCTCGACTTCGCGGACGTGGCGTCTCGCGCGGCCCCGCCCAGCCATCGGGTTGTAAAGTAGTTTCAATTTCATGGAATAGTGGAAATGTAACATCAGGACTATGAAGCATTCTCGAATTGCTCTCGTTCTCGTTTTCATCAGCATCGCCTGCAAACCGGTTGCGGAATCGCAGACGGTCGATCGACAACCGCGACCGATCAATCCGATTCCAGCCAGCGTCAGCGCATCGCGGCGGACACCGATCGTCATCGTCGCGCACAACGTGCTGCCTTCAGTCGTGAATATTCAGACCGAAGCGACCATGCGCCGGCGTCCGGCCGATCCGTTTTTTGATCCGTTCGGATTCTTTGGCGGCGGAGGGAATCGCACATACACCTCGCTCGGCTCCGGATTCGTTTGGTCGAGCGACGGCATCATCGTCACGAACAACCACGTCGTCGAAGGTGCCTCGCGCGTCAGCGTCATATTCAGCGACGGAACGCAGGTCTATGCAAAGCTGCTTGGCGTCGATCCCGACAGCGACCTCGCCGTTCTTCGCGTCGATTCGAAGAATCTGACCGCGGCCCCGGTCGGAACATCGGCCGATCTGATGATCGGTGAGACTGTCGTGGCGGTCGGGAATCCATTCGGTTTGAGTGGCACCGTCACCACCGGCGTCGTTTCCGCGCTGGGCCGTTCGGTTCCTTCGAAGGAGGAAGGACGCACGTTCACCGACTTCATCCAGACCGACGCGTCGATCAATCCCGGCAATTCCGGCGGACCGCTTCTGAACATTGAAGGCAAAGTCGTCGGCATCAACACCGCGATCCTCGGAAATGCGCAGGGCATCGGCTTCGCAATCCCGGTCGATCGTGCGCGCAAGGTCATCCAGGATCTCCTGCGATACGGACAGGTGCACAGCGCGTGGATCGGCGCGGTCACCAACACCATCACGCCCGAGGAAGCGAAGCGGCTCGCGATCCGCGCGACGCGCGGCGCGATCGTCGCGCGCATCTTCGCGGGATCGCCGGCGCAGTCGGCAGGATTGCGGCCGGGCGACGTCATCACCGCGGTCGGCGGAAAGCAGGTCGATTCGCGTGAAGCGTTCGCGACCTTCACGTCGACGATTCCGAGCGGCCAGCCCGTTCAGTTGACGGTCCTTCGCGAAAACGCGCCGCGCACTCTCACGATCAAGCCCTCCGAACCCCCACGCGACCTCGGCCTCCGAATCCTCTGGGAGATCGCCGGCCTGCGCGCGACCGACTCGCGAGGCGTCGTGATCGATCAGGTGGCCAGCGGCTCGCGCAGCGCGAACATCGGCCTCGCACCCGGCGATGCGATCGTCGGCGTCAACGGCAATCAGGTGCGCTCGCTCGCCGATTTGAACAACGCGCTGATCAGTTCCACGGACCGCTCGTCGATCGTCCTCGACGTCGAGCGCGGCCGATTCATCTACAGCCTGACCTTTCCGATGGCGGCCTAGAAAAGGACCATCTGCGGCGTGGGCAGCCGCACGATCCCGTTGCGCCGCACGCGCCGGCCGAGGAGCAGGAAGAGGTTTCGGCGGATCCATTCCTTCGATTCGCGGAAATAGCGGAACCTCCGCTCGTGCGAATGAAACCGGCGATTGTGATTCGGCCCCAGCAGATGATGCAGATATTCGTGATGGATTATTGACTCTATAAAGAACGCTGGAATATTAGGTGCATTTAGTGAAGGGTGGATACGAATCTCGGTCGTGGCGTGGTTGTAGGATCCGAGACGGATGCTGCGCCGCGATTTGCGCTGGATTTTCTGGCCCCACCGCACGGACAGCGGCGGGCATTTGAAAAAGTAAGTGCGATGAACCTCGGCGGCCAGCGAAGTGAGGTGATGATGGCCGTCGTCAGGCAGCGTGAGAGGAAGCGGCTGCGTCTCCACCGCCCTCTATTTTACCGCGTTACCCGGACGAACCGCCGAAACGATCCATCGCCTGACTGACATTCGACATTGCGGCCGCGGTCACCATCGAGGTGCCGGCGGCGATGACTTCGTCTCCTTTTTTCATTCCGAGCCACATCCCGACGCCAAATCCGAGGAGAACGGCCGCCAGGGGGAATTGGGTGATGTGCTCGCGCCAGGACTCGGGAAGGAGGTTTTCGATCTCCTGGAAAAGCGCTTCCGGCCCGTTTTCCGCCAGCGTGCTGCCTAACTTCGTTGCTTTTTCGCGAATTGGAAAGTCGTAATCCATACCGGCCGCCGATCGTTCGTGATTGTCGTCTGGGGTCGCCATCGTGATCCTCTCCGGTTAGTCCTCGTCAGTGTCGCTCCGACGCAGCAGCAATCCGATTACGAATCCGACGCCGATCGAGATCAGAAGCGCCTTCCCGGGGTTGGTTCGGACGTAGCCGCGGACCTGATCGGTGATCTCCCCGAAATCGGCGTCTTCGACCTTCTCGCGAACGCGGTTGTACTGATTCTTCACCGCATCGGAGGCGGCTGCGTACTTGTCGCCGACATACTCTTTTGCGCGGCCGAAACGGTCTTCATCGTCAGCGGTATCGGTGCCGGAACCCTTTCTGGTTGACTCGTCCATGGCGTACCTCCTGGGCGCGTGAGCCTATCACGTGCCGGTAGAATCCCGCCCCGGATGCGGGTACGACTCGATCACGTCACACACATTTACGCCGGCAGCGATGAATCCGCGCCAGTGCAGGTTCTCGATGATGTCTCGCTCGAGATCGCGAGCGGCGAATTCGCTGTGCTCATGGGCGCATCCGGAAGCGGAAAGTCGACGCTGCTGAATCTGATCGGTGCCGTCGACCGCCCAACGCGCGGCCGCATTTTTCTCGGCGATGCGGAGACATCTGCGCTCGATGAGCGACAACTCACGATGCTGCGGCGCAAGTCGATCGGCTACGTCTTTCAATTCTTCAATCTCATCCCGACGCTGAATGTCTTCGAGAACATCGCGTTCCCGTTGTCGCTGGCCCGCCTGCCGCGCCGCGACATCGAGCAGCGAGTGCATGAAGTGCTCCAGAGGATCGGCTTGCCGGAGCGCGCGCGGCATTTTCCGAATGAGCTGTCGGGCGGCGAGATGCAGCGCGTCGCGATCGGCCGCGCCATCATCCACCGCCCGCCCCTCCTGCTGGCCGACGAGCCGACCGGAAATCTCGACTCCCGCAACGGCGAGGCCGTGCTCGACCTGCTGCAGGCAATTCACGAACGCGAGAAGCCAACGATCGTGCTCGCGACGCATTCCGATCGCGCCGCCGCGCGCGGAAGCAACGCGATTCATGTCGCCGACGGACGGGTGCAACGCTGATGGTCTTCCGCGCACTGGTGCTTCGACCGATGATGCGCGAAAAGCTGCGTACGCTGCTGACGCTGTTCGGCATCGCGGTAGGAGTCGCGGTGGTGGTTGCGATCGCGCTCTCGAATCAGAGTGCGCTGCGCGCCTTTCGCGAGTCGGTCGACGCCGTCTCCGGACGCGCGAACTATCAGATCGCATCCGATTCCGGTCTCGATGAGGATCTGCTCCTGAAACTGCAGCCGTTCTGGCCGCGCGGCGTGCGATTCGCGCCGGTCATCGACGTCGACGGCGTAATCGAGCCCGAGCAGATTCCGATTCGGCTTCTGGCTGTCGACCTTCTCAGCGACATCCACTTCCGCGACTACCGCTACGCCGAAATCCTCGGTGGCGCTCCGCAGAATTCGACGGCGGTCTACCTCGATCTGTTCAAAGACGACTCGATCATCCTGCCGATGACATTCGCCGTCGAGCATCACCTTCGCCTCGGCTCGCCGGTAACGCTGAACATTCTTGGGCACGAGACGACGATGATCGTGCGCGGACTCCTCGAAGCTAAAGGTCCCGCAACGGCGTTCAACGGCAGCATTGGAATCGCCGACATCGCGACGGCGCAGAAAAGATTCGGAATGACAGGCCGGCTGACGCGGATCGATCTTCTGGTTCCCGACGATCGCGTGATCGCCGAGGTTCGCCGCTTTCTGCCGCCGGGCATGCGCCTCGAACGTCCGACGCGGCGCAATGAGCGCGTCGAAAAAATGCTCCGCGCATTTCGCGTCAATCTCTTCGCGCTCGCCGGAGTCGCGCTGCTGGTCGGGATGTTCCTGGTCTACAACACGGTGCTCATCTCGATTCTCCGGCGGCGAAAAGATGTGGGCGTTCTGAAGACGCTCGGCGTTTCGCCGCGGCAGATCCTCACTGCGTTTCTTCTCGAAGGCCTGATCTTCGGCGCGACCGGATCGGCCGCCGGCATCATCCTCGGCAACGCACTGGCCTTCGCGATTCTGAGGACGATCAGCCGGACCGTGAACGCGCTGTATGTGGCGTCACGGCCGGAGTCGATCGCGTTGACGCCGGCGATCATCGTCGTCGGCGCGGTCGTCGGCATGCTGCTGTCGCTCGTCTCGGCGATTCAACCCTCGATCGAGGCGGCCAGCGTGCGACCGAGCCTGCTGATCCAACCCGGGCTGCAGCAGCGCGTCAGCGGTCTGCGACGCCGAGGATTCGCGATCGCAGCAGTCGTCTGTTTCGTTGCGGCGGCCGGAGTCACGGCGCTTCCGCCGATCAACGGAATCGCGGTCGGGGGCTACGTCGCGGTCCTCCTGGTCGTGATCGGCTTCTCGCTTCTATCACCGATGATCCTCACGTTCGCCGCCTTCGCGCTGGCGAAGCCGCTGCGCGCGATTTACGGGACGATCGGGCAGCTCGCGGCAGCGTCGCTTCCGGCATCGCTGCGACGAACGGCGGTCGCGACCGCGGCACTCGCGCTGGCGACCGGAATGATGATCGCGGTCGCCCTCATGGTCGGCAGCTTCCGCGAAACCGTGCGGGTATGGGTGAATCAGACCGTCAGCTCCGATCTGTGGCTGCGTCCCGCGAAACTTCTTTCGAATGCCGATGCCGCTGTTTTTCCGGCTTCGATCGGAGAAGAGTTGAAACGTGTTCCGTTCATTGCCGACATCGATCGCGTTCGCGGCAGGGACATGATCTATCGCGAGAGCATCGTGGCCGTCGGCAGCGGAGATTTCGATGTCGCGGCGCGCCACGGCACGTTGCCGATGGTGACGCCGCGCTCGGAAGCGCAGGCGCTGGTCGAAGCGCTGCGGCGCGGCGGCGTTCTCGTCTCGGAGAGCTTCGCGCTCAAATTCGGCATGCACGTCGGCGACGCCGTCTCCCTCCCGACGGTGCGCGGCCTCGAGCAATTCCCGATCACCGGCATCTATCGCGATTACTCGAACGATCGCGGCGTCGTGGTCATGGATCGCGCGCGGTACGTTCGAGCGTTCGGAGACGATACGATAAACACTATCATTATATATTTACGAAATGGAATCAGCGCGCAGGCTGCCCGCACGCAGCTGGAATCGATTTTCGGTCCGAAGTACCACGCCTTCGCGGTGACCAATCGCGAGATCCGCACTGAGGTGATGCGGATCTTCGATCAGACGTTCGTGATCACTTACGCGCTGCTGGCGGTGGCGATCATCGTCGCGATTCTCGGCATCGTGAACACTTTGACGGCGTTGATTCTCGAGCGCTCGCGCGAGCTCGCGCTGTTGCGAGTCATCGGAATGACTGCCGGCGAAGTCCGACGCATGATCGTCCTGGAATCCTCGATCCTCGGCCTCACCTCGACCGTCATCGGCATCGCGATGGGATACGTGCTGTCGTGGATCCTCATCTACGTCATCAATAAGCAGTCGTTCGGCTGGACGATCGAGTTTCATACGCCGCTTCGGACGATCGTTATCTCCTGTGCGATCACGCTGTTCGCTGCCGGACTGGCGGGGTTGGTGCCGTCCCGGATGGCCTCGAGAATTAACCTGGCGGCTGCAATAAAATCGGAGTGATCGGCGTATTATCTGCCACATGCGTCGCGTCCTCCTTGCCACAGCTTTCGCACTCGCGTTCGTCAGCGCCCGCCAGCGCGCGATTCAACATCCCGCGCCGGCGAACGGCCCGACCTTCAACAAGGAAGTCGTCCGCATTTTTCAGGCGAGCTGCCAGGGCTGCCATCACCCCGGCGACATCGGTCCATTCTCGCTGATGGGTTACGCCGAAGCGCATCAGCGCGCGGCCGACATCAAGTACATGACGCAGACGCGCCAGATGCCGCCGTGGAAGCCGGCGCAAAGCTGCGGCATCTTCGATAGCCCGCGCGTTCTCTCCCAGTCGGACATCGATACGCTGGCGAGCTGGGCCGACAACGGTGCGCCGGAAGGAAATGCCGCCGATCTGCCGCTGGCCCTCAATTTCGAGGGTGGGTGGGCGCTCGGACAGCCCGACATGGTCCTGCAGAACACGCAGGCGTACACGCCGCCCGCAGTCGGCGACATGTATCGCTGCTTCACGATGCCGACGCATCTGACTTCCGAGCAATACGTCTCCGCGATCGACATCCGGCCGGGCGACCGCCAGACCGTGCATCACGTCATCGCATTCATCGACACGTCAGGCGCGTCGCAAGCCCTCGACGACGCCGATCCCGCGCCCGGTTACCAATGTTTCGGCGGGCCGGGATTCACCATCACGAATCTGAATGCGACCACACTCGGTGGCTGGGCTCCGGGTTACCGCCCTGTGATGCTGCCGCCGGAAGTCGCGTACTCGCTGCCGGCAAACTCGCGCATCGTTCTGCAGGTGCACTATCACCCGCACGGACCGGCGCCGCTCGCCGATCAAACGCAGATCGGCGTCTACTACGACAAGCGGAAACCGTCGCAGTACATGCGCGTGTTGCCGCTCATTAACCAGGATTTCGTGCTGCACGCCGGCGATGCGCATGCTGCGGTGGCCGCCGACTTCACGATGCCGGTATTTCCACTTCCGATCAACGCCCACGTCTGGCTGATTGCCCCGCACATGCACCTCCTCGGACGCACGATGCAAGTGAATGCGAAGATGCCGACCGGTCAGAGTGAGTGCCTGATCAACATCGATGACTGGGATTTCAACTGGCAGGGGCTGTATCGATTCAAAGAGCCGATCGCCGTTCCCGCCGGCACGAAGCTTTCGCTGCAGGCCTTCTACGACAACTCAGCAGGCAACTGGCGCAACCCGAACGATCCGCCCAAAGATGTGAGGTGGGGCGAAGCGACGACCGACGAAATGTGCATCGCATTTCTCGGCTTCACGATCGATGCGGAGAATCTGCGCGTCGGCAACGTCAGCGACATGAGCTGGCTGCCCCGGATTCCGGCGAGCCGGTAAGTTGGGGTCAGGTCTGGAAAATCAACTTAAGAGCCTCCTGGGTGTCGTATTACTGGACGCTTTAAGTTGATTTTCCAGACCTGACCCCAACTTAGATCGTAACCGGTCATCTCCACATATCCGGCGCCCGACACTGAGTTGTTGCCGAACGAGCCGCTGACATCGACCGCCCCTTCCCAATAGGTCACGTTCGTCGACGCATGCGTCATCAATTCCTGATTCTGCATCAGCGGTTGAAGCTCGACCGCGATACCGAATGTCGGCACCGACACGCGCCAGCCCATCGGGTAGGTCGCGCCGCTGCGCGGTGAGCGCCACCTGCCGAGGGGCTCGATGCGCATCTGATCGCGGCGGATGTGGATGACGGCGCCGTCGCTGGTGATGAGTGATCCCGCGGACGCCGGATCCGGCTTTCCGTCGCGCTGTCGAATCTGGTACAGCATCAATTCGCTGTCGTTGTCGAACTGGATCGAGAACCAGTCCCACCCCTGCTGATCTTCGCGAAGTTTCGAGCTGCCGAATTCGTGATCCATCCACGCAATGCCGCGGCAAGGCTGCCGATTGACATTCCCGCTGACTTCAAGGCGTGTCATCGAGTAGTAGTGCGATGCGTATCCGATTCCTTCGCCTTTGACGCTGACGCCGTTCTCTCCGTGAATCGCCGGCGGCTTGCGCGAGCGCATCACGAGATCGACCGAATCGCCGGCGTTGGAAGCCACCAAGCGCCACGATCCGTCGCGCAGCGTCGTGGCACTCCATCCTTCGTTGAAGACATCGAGAGATGCCGCAGACGCCGAAGCTGTGAACGGCGAGGAACGGTTCAACTTTTCGGCGTAGCGAAACTGCCGGCGACCGGCGTCGGTGATCGCGAAATGCGCGAGCGCGAGATTGTGCAGATCCCACCGCGTATCCGAAGCGCCGTCGGGTGGGATGACGCCGACACGAAAGAACGTGACTTCGAATCCGTAACGCCGCCCGCTGTCGGTTCGCAGATGGCCGGTGTAGTACCACCATTCTGTTTTGTACTCATCGTGTGAGCCGTGATCGCGCGGAAACGAGAATTCGTAGCCTGGCAGCGCCGGAGCGAAATCGGCAGGAAGGAAGAAAAACGCGGAAAGGACGGAAGTGATGAAGAATCTCAACATTCGAACTTTGGGATAATAATCAAGCAGATGGCTGAACAGCCCGTCCCTCCCCGCCCGCGGTTCCGTACGATCGCGGCCGAAAGCGCGATTCCGATCGAGGCCGACGACCTCATCGTCCTCGCGCGCCGCTACTCCGAGCAGGGCATGTACGACGAGTCGATCCACCTTTACGAGATGGCGGAGAAGCTCAAACCGGGGTCGGTGGCGCTGCGCATCAACCTCGCCCGCGTTCGCGATCTGAAACGCCAGGCCGAAGAATCGCGCTACGCGACCGTGCGGCAGGAAGTGATGGCCGAGCGGTCCCGCGACGAGATCGATGCCTCGCAATACGCAGGGCTCGCGCAGTACTACATCGCCAAGGATCAATCATCGAAGGCCATTGAGCTTCTCGAGATTGCAAAGCTGAAGACTCCGCAGAACTACCGTCCCTTCGAAGTCCTCGGCCGTCTCTACTTTTCGCAGGGCGAATGGCAATTGGCGCGCGAGGAGATTCAGGCGGCGCGCAAGCTCAATCCGTTCGACAAGGGCCTGGCGGAGATTTCCGGACGCGTCGAGTTCGAGTTGAAGAACTTCGATACTGCTCTCGATGAATTCATCGACGCGTTTCTTCTGGCGACCGATCAGAAGGGCGAGAGTACCGAGCCGGTCCGCCGCATGATCAACACGCTCAAGCGGATGAAGACCCTCGACAACAAGGACCTCAATGCGCTCATCAACACGCGCGTCGAGAACCTTCGCGTGTGCACCGAACGGCTCGAGCTGCGCAAAGAGAATCTCTTCAAGTTCGAGACACGCAAAGATCTCAAGGACATCATCGACAAGATCACGCGCGACACCGAGAAGCGCGGCAACGTCGCGAACATGCAGATCGATCTGCGCAAACTGGGCGTCTTTCAGCACATGAAGGACGAGCAGATCGCGCGTCTGTCGAAATTCGCGCGCGTGGAAGACCTGCAGCAGGGCACTTACATCTTCCGCGAAGAAGACCGGTCGATGGATTTCTATGTCGTCAGGAACGGCCGCATCGAAATCCGCAAAGACACACCATTCGGCCCTCAGATCCTCGGATCACTGGATGCCGACACGATCTTCGGCGAGATGAACTTCATCGATCGCACCCACCGCTCGAGCGATGCCATCTCCGTCGAGCCGTCGGCCTGCTACACATTTTCGTTCAGCGCGCTCGACCAGCTCATGGATCAGGAAAAAGAGCTCGCGGTCGGATTGCACTGGGCGTTCTGGCGATCGCTGAGCGAAAAGGTCCGCGACGCAAACGACCAGCTCAAGCTCTTCTTCCAGGAAGACGCCAAGAAGGGCGCCGGCCGCAAACGCGCCGAAGGAAAACGCGAGACGCAGGACGTCATCGTCAAGTCGGAGGAAAAAGTCGATCTGTTCAAAGAGCGCGGGCTGTCGGCCGCCGAAATGAAACTGCTCGCGACATTTTCGACGGAAGAACGATTCCGCGAAGGCTCGATGATCTTTCGCGAAGGCGAGAAAGGCGACAAGCTCTTCATCGTCCTCGATGGTCGCGTCCGCATCTCGAAATTCATTCCGGGCGTGGGCGAAGAAGCGCTGGCCGTTCTCGACCGGGGCGACTTCTTTGGCGAGATGGCGCTCATCGATGACAAAGCGCGCTCCGCCGACGCCAAAGCGCACGAGGGCGATGCGACGGTCCTGTCCATCGACCGCGCGACGCTGAACGAGATCCTGTCGATGGACCCGCACGCCTCGCTGCAGTTCCTCAACCTCTTGTGCCGCATGATCAGCCGCCGCCTGCGGGAGATCAACGACAAGATCGTCCAGTGGAAGTACATGTCGGGCGGCTTCTGAAGCGGCTGGCATCGCTTCTGTAAGCGCCTACAGCGTAGTGCTCACCATCGTCGCAATCGTCGCGCTTTTCTTCGCCCTGTGGGGCATGTTCCTGGCGGTCGCACCAGCGGCGAGTCGCGCCGTCAAATTCATCGCTAACAAGACCGCACGCTTCCGGCATCGCGACTACCTTCCGGTCGCCGTCATTGTCCTCGCCGGCGCCGCGCTGACCACGTTCGCCGGTGATGCCTTCATGGACGTCGCGGAGCTCGTGCACTCGAAGAGTCCCGCGTTGCAACAAACTGACTTGCGCTTCCACGACTGGGCAGTGACCGAGCGGTCGCCGATCGCCACAAAGATCTTCGTCGCCGCCACGATCATTGGAAGCCCTGTCGCCCTCGGCATCATCGTGGCGATCGTCGCCGCAGTGCTGATCGTTCGACACCGCTACGGCTGGGCGATCTATCTCGTCGGCACAACGGGGATCGGCTCAATCATGCTGCTGGAGTTGAAACGCTATTTCGCACGCGCGCGACCGGACGTCGCCGAAGCGCTTCGGCGAGCATCGGGATACTCGTTTCCAAGCGGACACTCGATGGGCTCCGCGATTGTCTTCGGAGCGCTCGGCTACCTCGCACTGCGAACGCAACGCACGTGGCGCGCGAAAGCGGCAGCGCTGGCGGCGGCGATGACGCTCGTCGTCACGATCGCCCTCTCGCGCGTCTACCTCGGCGTGCACTGGATCTCCGATGTCGGCGCAGGCGTCACGATCGGAGTGCTGTGGGTGATCATCGCGACCGTCGCGTATGAGACGTCACGGCGCATCCGCGAGATCCGCGGACACCGCGCTAACGCCCCGTGAAGCGATCTTCGATACGCGACGGCGCTCGCGGTGCGTAGAACTCGCGCACGAACTGGCCGATCGTCATGCGCGCCAGCGTCGTCTTCGTCGATTCCGCCAAACGGTTGAACATTTCGCCGATCGCACCGCGTTCCCGATCCTCACTGCCGATGTCGGGCAGCGCCCGCAGCGCTCCCTCCAGATGCAGGACAACTTCTTCGACGGTGATGCGATCGGGATCGCAGCCCGGTACGTAGCCGGTCCAGTCGCCGCCGATCTCTTTCACGAGCTGCGTGTCTTCGAGCTTACGCAGAATACGAAGCATCTGCGCATCGGTACATCCGAACTGTTCCGCCAGCCGGTAGGATGACGGCGCATCCTCGCGCCGATCGAACCGCCGCGCGACTTCGATCAGCGCACGCAGGCCAAAGTAGAGATCGAATCGAGGCTCATCCTGAATGCGCTGCTCGCTGGCGCGAAGGACGCCGTAGAGGTTCTGGAAGACGTAGCTGATCTCGACGCCCAGAAGGATGACGACCCACATGACTTCGATCGCGATCAGGAAGATGACCGCCAAACCAATCGTGCCGTAGATCAGATTGAAACGGCCGTGAATCAACCAATCGGCGTACAAGCCGAATGCGAATCGCACCATCGTGAAGAGCGCCGCCGTGACGACAGCACCGACTGCGGCAGCCTTGAACTTCACATGCGTCGACGGCACCAGCCAGAACAGCATCGCGAACGCGACGAAGAGGACCATGACCGGCACGATCCGGAAGATCAGATCGTTCTGAAAAAGAAATCGAAGAAAGCGATTCTTCTCCAGCATGTTGGTTGTGGTGAACGACAGCCCCATCAGAACGGGGCCCCAGAAGAAGAGCATCGTGAACGCCATGATCTTCTGGCGGTAACTGCGGATGCCGGGGACCTTCCAGATCTGATTGATAGTCGCTTCGACGGCCAGGAAGAGCCGGAACGCGACGACGATGAAGATGATCACGCCGAAGGTCGATGCCGCGGCCGCGTTTTCGGCGAACCGCGCCAGGTGATACGTCAGCACCGGCGACTGGTAAGGGATGACGACGTTGAGGATGCTGTCGATCTGACTCTGAAAATTCGGGAAGAGCGATTTGAAGTACTGCTGGAGCACGTTGGTGAACGCGACCAGCAGCGGGACGAGCGACAACAGCGTGGTGTACGCGAGTGAAGCGGCGCGCGAAGTTCCCTCGATCAGATAAAACTCGCGGCTGACCTCGCGGACGAAGAGAAAGAACTCGACGATCAGGATTCGCGCGCGGTGCCGCCCGTGCGCTTCGCGGCGATAGACCAGAACGGCCGGATCGGTAAGCCACGCCCACAGGTAGGTCCGCGTCGCGACCAGGCGATCTTTCATCCGGGCGCGCCTGTCGGCTTCGCGGATTTCCTCCGGCATGCGCACACTATAAACGCAACCCCCGCGCCGGGAGGTGTGACGGGTGGGCATGTGATTGCATAATCAGCCGAATATGGCTCGCGAGAAATCGATCATCCCGGAGGTGGTCGAGCCCGATGAGAAGCTTCCGCGCGACCTGGTGGCCCTGCGGAAATTTGCCTATCTGATGGACGAGGCGGTCCGGATCCCCGGCACCGGCCGCGGCATCGGACTGGACGCCGCGCTGGGTTTCATCCCCGGCATCGGCGACGTCATCGCCGCTCTGCTGTCGGTCTGGATCATCATCGGCGCGCTGCGACATCGGGTCCCGATCGCGAAGATCATGCGCATGGTCGTCAATGTGCTTCTCGACATGCTGATCGGCGAGATCCCGGTGATCGGCGACATCTTCGACATCGCTTTCGAAGAAAACCTGATGAACATGCGCCTGCTGCTGGCGCACCGCGACCGAAGCCGGCCGCCGCGGTCGTTTTCGCGCATCGCGTTCACCGCGATTCTGATTCTCATTTTCATCGCCGCGACCGGCATTGCGCTGATCATGCTTCTCTTCGCGCTTGCCGTCTGGATCGCGAATCAACGCTGATGCTTTTCCGAAAGAGCAGGACATCGCGTTACACGCGCCGGCCGCCGCTGCCGATCATTCGGCGGAAGCTGCCGACGCGTTATCACATGAAGCACCAGTTCACGGTGCGCGATCTGGCGTTCAAGCAGACGATGCACGCTCTGACCGGTTCGCCGCTGCTGGACGGCAATCGCGTCGAGATTCTGCGAAACGGCGTGCAGATTTTTCCGTCGATGCTGGCCGCGATCCGCGCTGCGCAGAAGACGATCAATCTGGAGTTCTACATCTACTGGGACGGCGACATCGGCAAGCAGTTCGCCGAGGCGTTGGCGGAGCGGGCGCGGGGCGGCGTGGCCGTCAAGGTCATTCTCGATTCGATCGGCTCAGCGTCGATGTCGCAATCGCTGATCGACTTCCTGCATCGCAATGGCATCGATCTCGAGTGGTATCACCCGTTGCGCTGGTACACGATCTCGCGCTTCAACCATCGCACGCATCGGAAGCTGATGGTCCTCGACGGCACGATCGGATTCTCGGGCGGCGTCGGCATCGCCGACGACTGGCTCGGCGATGCCGATTCGAAGGCGCACTGGCGCGACACGGTCGTGCGCGTCGAGGGACCGGTCGTCACGCAGATGCAGTTTGCGTTCATGGACAATTGGGTCAAAAGCCGCGGCGAGTTGCTTACCGGTCTCGATTATTTTCCGCAGGTCGAGACGCGCGGACATCACTGCACGCAAGTCATCAAATCGTCGCCGTCGGAAGGCAGCTCGGCGGTCAAGCTCCTCTACATCGTGTCGATCGTCAGCGCGACGAAGTCGATCTACATCAGCAACGCCTACTTCGTTCCCGACAGCGACACCCTCCGGGCGTTGGAGGGGGCGGTGCGGCGCGGCGTCGACGTGCGCGTCATCGTTCCGGGCGAGATCAACGACGTGCCGATCGTGCGCCAGGCCAGCCGCATGCACTACGACATCATGCTGCGGCGCGGCATCCGCATTTTCGAGTATCAGCCGACGATGATGCACGCGAAGACAATGGTCGTCGACGGGATCTGGTCGACCGTCGGCTCATCGAATTTCGACGAGCGCAGCTTCCGCCTCAATGACGAAGTGAACGTGAACATCTACAGCGAGGAAATCGCGCTGCAGATGGAAGCGATGTTCTTCGAAGATCTCAAGCGCTCCGAAGAGATCACCCTGCGGAAATGGTTCCGCCGCCCGCGGTGGTCACGGGTGAAGGAAGCGCTGGCGGATATGCTCAAGCCGCAACTCTAGGGATGAGTTCGCGACTGATTTTCGTTACGCGTATTCGTATGGGTTGGTATCAAAAAATCGTCGGAGAGCAAAACGTCCTTCGCGACCGTTCCTACACCCGCTGGAACGAGTTGAATGAGGATGCTCTGAATGAGGATGCTCTGGTCGAAGAGAAGAAGAGAGAGGCCATCCGGATCGATAGAGAGAAGGCTCAACAGGCGAAACCGAAAACCGCCAGTCAGTGATCTCGATTCTCTTCATCATCTACTTCTACGTCCCCCACTTACTCTTCAAGGCCGCCGCCGGCACGCGCTATGACTTCCTGAAGCGCAAGGGCCTGCCGCAGATCGAAGAATTTTTTTCGGCGGCGCTGCCGAGCTTTTTCCTGAATCTGAAAACGCTGATTCTGATCAACGCCACGACACTGCTCGTCCATCATTCCTTCTTCGGCGTCGATCGCGCGGCGGCGTCGAAGATCTTCGTGAAAGATCCCGACCTTCATGAGTTCGTGGCCAACGGAAATGTCTGGCCGCTTGTCTGGTACCTGGCGCTTCTTGCGCTGATTTCCTGGCAAACGGGCCTGGCCTACTCGACCGTCCTCGTTCGCGTGGTGCGGGCGGGCGGTCCCGAGCTCTACTTCGACACCGGATGGCGTGCCGCTCGGAAGACCCTCCAATATTTCTTCTGGCGAAGCTTCTACTGGTCCTACGAGGCTCCGCTCTACCCCTCGATACTCCGGCAGGATTTTGCATTCATGCGCACCGATTACGGCCTGTTCCACGGCTTGATGTACGCGGCCGACAAGAACGCCGACGGCGATCCTGAGGGCGTCACGCTGGTCGGCGCGACGAAGATCAACTATCGCGATGAAGAAGCGTCGATCAAGCGCGGCAGAGTGCCGATGAAGGAGTTGTCAGGGCCAATCCTCCTCCGTTGGAGCCAGGTGACCGATATCAACTATCCGACTGAAAGCGACATCATCGAGCGCATGCGCGCCGAGTTCCAATTGCGGATCGACAAGCGCCGGCGGCGCCGAACCCTGGCGGGCAGGCTGTCGGCCGCCGTGCGAGAGATACTCTGATCGATCAGAGGTGCGCCCAATCGGTGTGCACGAATTCAGGGTCCGAACCCTTGTCGTTCCGCTGGTACGTGTGCGCGCCGAAGTAGTCGCGCTGCGCCTGTGTCAGATTCTGCGGCAGCTCGGCACTGCGGTAGGCATCAAAGTACGCGAGACTCGATGACATCGCCGGCGCTGCGATTCCATTCGACTGCGCGAACGAGACGGCGCGCCGCCAGGCCGCTTCCGACTGCATGAGGGCACCGCTGAATTCTTTTGCCAGCAGAAGATTTGGAAGATCGGTCTTCTCCTCGTAGGCGCGCATGATCGAGTCGAGGAACTTCGCGCGAATGATGCAGCCGGCCTTCCAGATGCGCGCCATCTCGCGCATGTTGATGTTCCATTTCCACTCCGCGGATCCTGCCTGGATGAGTGCCATACCTTGTGCGTACGAGCAGATTTTCGAGGCGTAGAGAGCTTCGTGCACGTCGCTGATGAATTGCTTGCGGTCGATTTGCGCCGCTGAAGGCCGCGACGCCCCGCCGAAGGCCTTCGATGCCTGCAAGCGTTCGTCTTTCATGCTGGAGAGAACGCGAGCATCGATCGCGGCGGCGATTGTCGGCACCGGCACCGCCAGATCGAGCGCGACCTGCGCGGTCCATTTGCCTGTCCCCTTCTGACCCGCCTTGTCGAGGACTTTTTCAACCAGCGGAGCCTTCGTGTCGGGATCTTTGATACGAAAAATATGCGCGGTAATCTCTATGAGAAATGATTCTAATTTTCCCCGGTTCCATTGGTCGAAGATGCCCGCCAGCTCATCGGCGGTCGCCCCGATCCCCATCTTCAGCATCCAGTAGGCCTCGGCGATCAACTGCATGTCGCCGTACTCGATGCCGTTGTGCACCATCTTCACGTAATGTCCGGCGCCATCCGGACCGACGTGCGTCACGCACGGGCCGGAATCGCTCTTGGCGGCAATTGCCTCGAACACCGGCTTGATCGCGTTCCACGATTCCACCGACCCACCCGGCATCAGCGACGGTCCGTATCGCGCGCCCTCCTCCCCCCCCGACACGCCCGACCCGACGAAGTGCAGCTTTTTCGCTTCGAGGCGCTTCGTCCGCTCCTGCGTGTCTTTGAACCAGGAGTTTCCGCCATCGATGATGACGTCGCCCTCTTCGAGATATGGCGAGATCTTCTCGAGCGTCTGATCGACCGGCGAGCCGGCCTTGATCATCATCATGATGCGGCGCGGGCGCGTCAGCGCCTTCGTGAAATCGGCGAACGTTTTGGTCCCGACGAGTTTTTTTCCGGAGTTCCTGCTGACGAAGCGATCGACCCACTCGCCTTCGAGATTCCACACCGCGACCGGGAAACCGTGCTCCTCGATGTTGAGCGCGAGGTTCTCGCCCATCACACCGAGGCCGATCATTCCGAATTGGGCCTGCGCCATCGCTACACCTTCGCCGCGACGGCGTTCTTCACCGTCTGCGCGAGCTTCTCGAGACCACGGTCGACATCCTCACCGAGACTGACGCTGATCGCACGGCGCTTCCGGCTGGCGAGCGATTGGAAGTCGCCGATCGCCTGCGCGCGAACGAGAACGCCGAACGTGAATTTTTCGCCGGGAATCGGCACGTCGCCGCCCGGCCCGCCGGTGAGCTGCAGGAAGACTCCGTTCGCGGGGCCGCCCTTGTGGAGCTGGCCGGTGGAGTGCAGAAAGCGAGGGCCGTAGCCGGTCGTCGTCGCAACGTGCAGCGATCTCGCGATCGTTTGGCGGATCTCGGCGATCAGCTTGTCGCGTTTCGGAGTCTCCCCGAAATACTCGGTCAGCGCGACGTAGTCGCCCGGCTTGATTTCGCCTAACAGACGCGCGACCGCCGGATCATCCGGCGTAACCTGCGTGCCGCTGACCGTCATCTTGCCGGTCGACTTGTATTCTTCGAGAAGTTTCTTCGTGTTGTCTTTCGATTCCTGAACGTTCGGCTGATCGAAAGCATCGATGGCGAGAAGCGCGCCCGCGACCGCCGTTGCAAATTCCCACGTGAAGAAGATCTCGCCGAGGTCGAGGGGATCGGCGAGGACCTGATCGACCACCGGATGGCCGGCGTCGGAGAGCTCCTTCAGGCGGCGAACATCATCCGATCCGCGCAGCCGTACCGCGACGAACACGCGATCCTGGCCGTAATCGCGAACATCGAGCAGCGGTTCGCCCGCGACGGGCAGGATACCCTTCCCTTCCTTGCCGGTGCTCTCCGCGACGAGCTGTTCGATCCAGAGACCGAGCGTGTCGAGGGGCGCGGGCGTGATCAGCGTGAGTTTGTCGCGCCCCTGCGCTGCCATGGCGCCCATCACCGCGCCTAACATCGCGGCCGGATTCTTCTTCGGCGAGGGAACGATCGCGACGTGCGCCGCGTGCACGGCACGGTCGAGCAGCGTCTCGACGTCGACGCCCGAGATGGCCGCCGGGACCATTCCGAAATACGACAGCGCCGAATAGCGCCCGCCGATGTCGGCCGGATTGATGAAGATCTTGCGGAACTTGTCCCGCTGCCCGTCTTTCTGCAGTTGCGTGTCGGGATCGGTGACCGCGATGAAGTTCTCCCCCGCCCGATCGCCTTTCACCGACTTCACGCGATCGTAAAAATAATGATGGAACATCAACGGCTCGGTGGTGGTGCCCGACTTCGAGGCAACCATGAACAGCGTCCGCTCCAGCTTCAGCTTCGATTCGAGTGCCTTGATCGCTTCCGGAACCGTGGAATCGAGGACCAGCAGTTCGGGGTAGCCGTCCTTCTTGCCGAAGACGCGGCGCGTGACTTCCGAGCAGAGGCTCGAGCCGCCCATGCCGAGAACGACGATCGCGTCGAAGTCCCGGCGCACGGATTCCGCAAATGCGCGAAGCTCCTTCACGTTCTTCAGCATCTGATCGGCAACCGTGAGCCAGCCCAGCGCGTTGCCGATGATCTTCTTGTGCGCCTCGTCGTTCTTCCACAGCGTCGCGTCTTTCTTCCAGATGCGCTCGACGAATTTGTCCTTCTCGATGCGCGCGATCGCGGCATCGACCGCCGCCTGATGCGGACCGAGATGTTCGGTCTGGCGATCGTCGAGCCCGCGCGTGACGGCATCCCGCCGCGCTTCGAGCACCGCATTCAGCGAAATGAACGAGCCCTCGAATGACTTCACGCCTTCGGCGGTGAGCTGATCGGTGACCTTCTTGAGGCTGAATCCCTTGGCCTCGAATTTGCGCAGCACTTCGCGCGCTTCGTCGAGTTTCTCCTCGATGGAGACGCGCACCTTGCCGTGATCCTTGAACGCGTCGTACGTGGCGGGCGGAAGCGTGTTGACCGTGTCGGCTGCGATCAGCGACTCGACGTACAGCACGTCGCTGTATTTCGGATTCTTCGTTCCGGTCGACGCCCACAGCGGACGCTGCACGCGCGCGCCTTTCGCTTTCAGCTTCTTGAAGCGCTCCGAGGTGAAGATCTGCTTGAATTGCTGATAGGCCATCTTCGCGTTCGAAATCGCAACCTTGCCAAGCAGCGATTCGAGCTCGCGATCGCCGGTCTGCTTCAGCTTCTCTTCGATCTGTTTGTCGGCCTGCGTGTCGATGCGGCTGACGAAGAAGCTGGCAACCGAGCGGATCTTGTCGATGGGAAGGTTCTTGTCGACCCGGCGCTCGAGTCCCCGGAGATACGCCTCGATCACCTGTCCGTAAACATCGTTCGAGAAAAGCAGTGTGATGTTGATGTTCACGCCGTTGAAGAGCGACTCCTCGATCGCCGGGATGCCGGCCGGCGTTCCCGGAATCTTCACCATCACATTCGGCCGCTTCAACCTCCCGAACAACCTCTTCGCCTCGGCAATCGTCCCTTGCGTGTCATTCGCGAGCGTCGGGCTGACTTCGATGCTGATGAAGCCGTCGGTGCCGTCAGTCCGATCGTGCACCGGCCGGAAAATGTCGGCGGCGCCGGAGATGTCTTTCAGCACAAGCTCGTCGTAGATCTCGTCGCGCGATTTGTTCTCGCCCGCCAGCTGCCGCAGCTGCGCGTCGTAGTCTTCGCTGCCGGCAATCGCCCTTTCGAAGATGGTGGGGTTCGATGTCATGCCTCGCAGGTCGTCCTGCTCGATCATTTTTTTGAGTTGGCCGGTCGTGATCAGCTTGCGCTCCATCTGGTCGTACCAGACGCTCTGTCCGACTTTGGCGAGCTCAGCGAGTGGGTTGCTCATGGGGTCCTCCGCTCAAGAGCGGAAAGCATACCCTCGCCTTCCCGGACCGGGGTAGCTACAATTCAGGCGGGTCAAAACAAAAGATGGCTGAACTTCCACTGGATATCGCGCAGGCGGTCAACGTCGGGATTGCCGCAACGGACCGCGGTGACTACCAGGGCGCTCTCAAGATTTTTTCGAGGGTCTACACAACTGTTCCGGCGGACCAGATGCCGGATGGATTGTCGGCATACGGACTCTGTCTCGCGCGCGTCGAGGGAAAGCGCAAGATGGGGGCCGAGCTGTGCCAGAAGGCGATCCAGCTTCAGTCGTACGAAGCGAAGCATCGCGCCAACCTGGTGCGCATCTACATCGTCGCCAAGAATCGGAAGAAGGCAGTGGAAACGCTCGACGACAGCCTGAGAAAACTGCGCAACGATCCGGAGCTGATTCGCGTCCGACAGGAGATCGGATACCGGCAGTCGCCGATGTTGACGTTCCTGCCTCGCCAGAATCCGATCAACAAGTTTTTCAGCCTCTATGCCTCACGTCTCGCGCGGCGCGGCAAAATCATCCTGATCGTTGTCGCCTCACTTCTTTACGTCGGGATGGTCGGCGCCATCTTCAAGCTGATCGTGAAATAGCGCGCGCTTCGCGATCCGGCCTACGAAAATCGAAACCGCGAAGGCGATCGCGACTCCGGCGATCATGATGATGGTCTTCGTTCTGTTTTGCGTCGCGGCCGCCGCCCCGGCCGCGCCGAGATAAACGAACGCGATCGTTCCCGGTAGTATCCCGATGAAGGTGGACACGATGTACGGCAGCGGCCGGATGCCGGTAAGGCCGAACGCGTAGTTCACGAACAGAAAGGGAAAAACGGCCGCCATGCGGACGAGCACGACGATCTTCGCGCCTTCCTTCGCAATCGCGCGGTCGACAGCGACGAACTTTCGATTCTTCGCCGCCCATCTCTCGATGCGTTTTCGCAGAATCGTGCGCGCGAGAAAGAACGCGATCGTCGCGGTGAGCGTTGCACCGATTGCAACGACGATCGTGCCACCGATGACGCCGAATAGCGCGCCGGCACCAATCGTCAGAACCGAAGCCGGGACAAACAATCCGATGACGGCGTAACCGAGCGTGTAGACGACGTAGCCGAGCGCGCCCAGGCCGCGCACGTAATCAGCGAATTGTTGCACCCAGCAATTTTTTCACTGATTTGATCCCAAGAACGATCGCACCTGCGATTGCGGCAATGATGCCGAGGAGAAGGCCGGTGAGCGTGCCGAGGGCGAACTTCACGAAACCGGCGGAAGCAGCCCGCTTTTGTGTGGCGGCGGCCGCCTCGGCCTCCGATGGGCGGGCGGGGGCGCCCGCCACCACACGGTGCTGGCGCGCGTAGACCTGCGTGATCTCAGCGCCGAAAAAGAGAATGTTCGCCGACCAGTAAATCCACACCAGCAGGACGACCAGGGACCCGGCCGCTCCGTAGCTCGATCCGATCGCACTCTTGCCGAGATACAGGCCGAGACCGAATTTGCCGAGAACGAAAAGCAGCGATGTGAATGCTGCGCCAACCCAGACGTCGCGCCACTCGACGCGGACGTCCGGTAGATAACGGAAGATCATCGCGAACATCACGGTGACGACGGCGAACGAAACCAGGAGTTGAACCGGCTGCCACAGCGCGCTGCCGAAGGCGGAAAGAGCCGCATCGAGCACCAGTGAGACCAGGAGAAGAAATCCGACGCAGAGGACCATCGCGAACGAGAGGAATCGTTGCTTGATGAAACCGAGGATCCCGCCCTGCGGTTTCTCCTCGACATTCCAGATCGTGTTGAGCGCGTCCTTCAGTTGTCCGAATACGCCCGCCGCGCCAAAAAGAAGAGTCAGCGCACCGATCACGATCGCGAGCGCTCCAGTCTTGGGCTTTCCGGCGGAGACCAGCATCTCTCCGATCGCCTTGGCGCCGGAATCGCCCATGAGCGTCCGGAGCTGTCCGATGATTTGCGCCTGCGCCTGGCTGCGTCCGAAGATCAGTCCCGCGATCGCGATCGCAATGAGGAGAAGCGGCGCGATCGAGAAGAGCGTGTAGTACGCGAGCGAGGCACCGAGGCGCTGCGCTTTGTCTTTACTGAACTCGTTCCACGCTTCTTTGAAAAGCTGGAGGTAGCGCTTCATCTTGCGCTGGTGTCAGCAAAGGCTACGCCCGCGAGCGCATCCAGGCGACGCACCGCTCGAGCGCGCGATGCATCTGATCGGCTGGAAGGTTGATTGGACGGCCGTGGCCGGGCAGAACCCATTCGAATTTGTAATCGAGGAGCCGTTCCATCGACTTGGTCTGCTCGCTCCACGAATACCAGCACGCGTTGCGAAACGCGATCAGCATCTCATCGTCCGGGTCCCACGCGAGATGGTCGCCTGTGAAGAGGAACTTCTCGCGATACAGAAAAACCGAATGCCCTTTCGTGTGGCCGGGCGTTGGAATCATGAGGAGATCTTCGCCGATTCGCAGAGGATCGAGTCCCTCCGGCTGCACTTCCACGGACGCCGTGCGACTGCGAATGTCGTCGCGATGCAGAACGCGCTGGCATCCGAACCGGTCGTGAAACTTGTCATGGTCTGCGACATCGTCCTGATGCGTGAGCAGCAACCTGCGGGCGCCGCCTAACAATTCGATGTTCCTGACGAGCGGATTCGCGAAGCGCGGCGAATCGACGAGAGTCTTCGCATCGCGGAGGTAGTAGCTGATCGCGCCGAAGGAAGACTCCGCCGTGTAGCCGCAGCGATAAACATCTTCGGTGATCGGCTCCGGGAGACTCCCGACCGCCGCGCGCATGTCGCGTTTGGCGACATCACCGATCGATGCCGTCGGACACGAGATCAGCGCGCGCTGCGCCGCCAACAGCTCCTCATCGGTTGCCGGTTGCCGGTGGACGGCAGACTGATTGCCAATATCGTGAAATGTCGCGGGCGCAATCAAGCGGCATGCGTCGCAGTCGATGCAAGTGGAATCGACGAAGAAATCACCCACGACGTTTTCCGCGATCCTCAGCGCTACACGAGCCATACCGGGAACCGGCAACCGGGAACAGTTATCGATTAATTTCGCTTCTAGATCACACGCATGTTCGACAACCTTCAGGAAAAGATGGATCGGGTCTTCAAGACCCTGCGCGGCGAGGCCGCGCTCAACGAATGGCACATCGACAATGCGCTGAAGGAAATCCGCGTTGCGCTGCTCGAAGCGGACGTTCACTTCAAGGTCGTCAAGGAGTTCACGAATCGCGTTCGCGAGAAGGCAGTCGGCGAAAACGTTCTGACCGCTTTCTCGCCTGCGCAGCAGGTCACCAAGATCGTCCGCGACGAACTTCAACAGCTCCTCGGCGGCACCGAGGTGGGACTCGCTTTGGTCGGCAGCCCGGCAGTCGTCATGATGGCGGGACTTCAAGGATCGGGTAAGACCACGACGTCGGGCAAGCTCGCGCTGCATCTCAAGAATCGCGGCCGTCGTCCGCTGCTGGTCCCATGCGATGTTTACCGTCCCGCGGCAATCGATCAGCTTCGCATCGTTGCGAACAACGTGAAGGTGCCGTTTTTTGAAATCGGCGACGAACGCAATCCCGTCGCGATTTCAGTCAGGGCGACGCAGGAAGCAAAGACGCTGCTTTACGACACGGTCATCCTCGATACCGCCGGACGTCTGCACGTCGACGATGAGTTGATGCAGGAGCTGGAAGCGATCAAGGCGGAGACGCGCCCGAGCGAAATCCTGTTCGTCGCGGATGCGATGACAGGCCAGGATGCCGTCAAATCGGCGAAGGAATTCGACGAACGTCTCGGCGTCACCGGCATCGTTCTGACGAAGCTCGATGGTGATGCGCGCGGCGGCGCGGCGCTGTCGATCAAATCGGTCGTCAACCGGCCGATCAAGCTCGTGGGAACCGGCGAAAAATACGAGGACCTCGACGTCTTCCATCCTGATCGCATGTCGCAGCGCATTCTCGGAATGGGCGATGTGCTGACGCTGATCGAGAAAGTCGAGGCGGAAGTCGATCGCAAGGAAGCGGAGAGACTCGCGCATCGCGTCGCGAAGGACAAATTTACGCTCGAGGACCTGCGTTCGCAGCTCGAGCAGGTCAAAAAGATGGGCCCGCTATCGCAGATCGTCGGGATGCTGCCGGGAGGCTCGAAGATCACCGAGGATCAGATCGATGAGAAGTCGATCGGGCGGATGCAGGCGATCCTCGACTCCATGACCCGCAAGGAGCGCGAGTACCCCCAGATCATCAATGGCGGGCGGAAAAAACGCATCGCGAAGGGCTCCGGGACGTCCGTGCAGGAGATCAACCGCCTCCTGAAGCAATATCTGGCCATGAAGAAGATGATGCGGACATTTTCGAAGGGCTTTGGCGCGCGCCGCTTCGGCAAGATGATGAAGGGCCTCCCCCCGGAATTCCTTCAATAGGCTCAGATCTTCGGTTCGCCCATCTTTCTCCACGGAGTAGAAAATCGGGCGAACCGAAGATGTGAGCCGGAATTCCTGCAGTAGGGTCTGCCGTTTCGCGGTAGTCTAGAAAGAGGAGTGTTGGAATGCTGAAGATTCGTTTACGCCGAGGCGGGGCGACCCACGCGCCGTTTTATCGGGTGGTGGTCTCCGACTCGCAGCGGACGCCCAGGGCGTCGGTCGTCGAACAGATCGGTCATTACGATCCGAAGAAGAAACCGGCCGATGTGAAGATCGATCGCGAACGCGTCGATTACTGGGTCAGCAAGGGTGCGCAGCTCTCGCCGACGGTCAAGTCTCTGCTCAAGAAACTCAAGTGAAAGAACTCGTCGAGTTCGTCGCCAAATCGCTCGTCGACGATGCCGATTCGGTACGGGTCCGGACGCACGAACGCGATCAGGCGACGATCGTCGAGCTCGAGGTCGCCGAGCTCGACCTCGGCAAAGTCATCGGCCGCCAGGGCCGCACGGCCCGCGCAATGCGGACGCTTTTGACGGCGGCCGGCCAGAAAACGCGACGGCGCTACATCCTCGATATTCTTGACTAGCCGCATTGCGCTCGGCGTCATTCGCAAGCCACACGGAATCCGCGGCGAAGTCAGTGTCGAACCGTGGACGGATTCGTTCGAACGGTTCGAAGAGCTCTCGAACGTCATCCTCGTTTCTCCCGATGAGTCGACAACGCGCGAAGCGACGATCGAATCCGCGCGCGCACACGGCGATCGCGCCCTGTTGAAATTCGCGGGGATCACCACGCCGGAAGATGTCGATGCGCTCAAGCAATGGACCATCGAGATTCCCGAGGCGAAAGCGCGGAAGCGGTCAGCGAATGAGTTTTTCCTGCACGATCTCGTCGGATTGCAACTCGTCGACAAAGACGGACGCAATCGCGGCGAAACAATCGAAGCGTACGAAGGCGGCGGTGGCGTGCTCCTGAACGTCCGCCGCGCCGACGGAAAAACGTACGAAGTGCCGTTCGCGGAAACCATCTGCAATGCAGTCGATCTGGCCGGAAAGAAAATCATCGTCGACCTGCCGGAGGGCATCGATGAGGATTGATTTCGTCACGATCTTTCCGCGCATGTTCGATCCGTTTCTCGCGGAAGGCGTGATCGCGCGTGGAATCAAACAGGGACTGATCGATGTGCGCGTGTGGGATCTGCGCGAGTTCGCGAGCGACAAACATCGATCGACCGATGACGAAGCGTACGGGGGCGGGCCGGGGATGGTGATGCTCGCGGAGCCGGTACTGCGTTGCGTCGAGCAAATCGGCGGTGGCCATATCGTGATGACGTCCCCCAAGGGTCAACGCTTTGATCAAAATACTGCACATCAATTATTAATCAAAACGCATGTCGTTTTTCTCTGTGGCCGTTATGAAGGATTCGACGAACGTGTCCGAGAAGTCCTGCAGCCCGAGGAGATTTCCATCGGCGATTTCGTGGTTTCGGGCGGCGAGCTGCCGGCGATGGTCATGGCCGATGCGATCGGCAGGCTCGTCGAGGGCGTGGTCGGAAACGCCGACTCCGTCGTCGCAGATTCCTTCTACGACGGCCTGCTCGATCACCCTCACTACACGCGACCCGAGGAAATCCGCGGACATCGCGTACCGGATATTCTTCTCTCGGGACATCATGAGAACATCCGCAAATGGCGCAAGGAGCAGGCGTTGCGCGAGACGCTGCAGAAGCGGCCGGATCTGCTTAAAATCGCCGATCTCGATGACGAGGCGAAGGAGATTCTCCGGCGCATTGAGAATGAAAAATGACGACGGCCGGTTCTACGACTGGCAACCGGCCACCGGCCACCGTAAAATAGAGGTACAACATGCCTGAAATCATGAAATTAGTGGAGTCTCGGGAGGCTCGCACCGACATCCCGAACTTCGAGCCCGGCGACACCGTCAAGGTGCATGTGAAGGTCAAGGAAGGCGACAAAGAGCGCATCCAGATTTTCCAGGGACTCGTCATCTCGCGCAAGGGAGGCGGAACGCGACAGATGTTCACGGTCCGCAAAGTGTCGGGTGGGGTGGGCGTGGAGAGAATGTTCCCTCTCTATTCACCGTCGATCGATCGCATCGAGGTTGAACGCCATGGTCGCGTCCGTCGGGCAAAGCTCTATTACCTCCGGGATCTCCGCGGAAAAGCCGCTCGCATCGAAGAAAAGCGCGAAGGCTAAGAAGCGGACAATCTACGACAAACTGTTCGCGGAGTTGGCGCGCATCGCCGAGATGTCGGTGATCGAGCGCCGGCTCCGCGATTTTGGTTTTCGGGCGATCGCAGGCACCGATGAAGTCGGCCGCGGATGTCTGGCCGGTCCCGTCGTCGCCGCCTGCGTCATCCTCGACCTCGAGCCCACCCTCCTCGGCGTCAACGACTCGAAGATGCTCGATGGAATCGACCGCCTTTCCGTCTGCCGCCACATCATCTCGAGGGCGCGCGCGGTTTCGATCGGCGTGATGGAGCCCGAGACGATCGACAGGATCAACATCCTGCGCGCCAGCAAGCTCGCGATGGCGGACGCCGTCGATCAAATGCCCGTCCGTCCCGACATCCTGCTTCTCGATGCCGTGACGCTCGAGTCGCTGGAGATGCCGCAGATCCCTCTGATCGAGGGCGACAAGCGCAGCGTCTCGATCGCAGCGGCCTCGGTCGTTGCCAAGGTCTATCGCGATTTGCTGATGGAGTCGTATCATGACCGCTACCCCGTTTATGATTTCCGCCACAACCGGGGTTATGCGACGGAAGGCCATCAAGCCGCATTGAGGGTTCATGGCCCCAGTCCGATTCACAGGAAGTCTTTCGAAGGGGTAGAGGAATCGATGCTACTGTTCGGGCGAGACGGAGACGATGGCGATCAAGCGCGATAAAGTCATCGCGGACGCGGAGAAACTCGTCGCGAAAGGCAAGATCGAGCCGGCAATCAAAGAGTACGAGCGCCTCCTCGACGACAATCCCAACGACGTCAACACGCTGAATCGCATCGGCGATCTGTGGGTGCGCATCAACCGCACCGACGAAGCGGTCAAGACGTTCGCGAAAATCGCCGATCACTACGGCAAGGATGGCTTCTTCCTGAAAGCCATCGCGATCTACAAAAAGATCAACAAGCTCGATCCATCGAAGCTCGACGTCTACGCGAAGCTCGCCGATCTGTATGCGAAGCAGGGTCTGGCGATGGAAGCAAAGAGCCAGTACCAGGTTCTCGCCGACTACTACATCAAGCACGGCGATCCCGGCAACGCGCTCATGATCTATCGCAAGATCTCCGAGCTCGACCCGAACTCCATCAACGTCCACGTCAAGCTCGCCGATCTGCATTCACAAGCCGGCCACACCGCCGAGGCGCTCAAAGAGTACGACCGCGTCGGCCGCATGCTGCTCAAACGCGGCATGCTCGACGAAGCCGTGCAGGTTTTCAAGAAGGCCCTGAAGATCGACGCGAAGAATGTCGATCTGGTCGAGTCCCTCGTCACGGCGCTGATCGAGGCGAAGGATTTCAACAACGCACAGCAGATCGTCGAGACCGCGCTCGAGACGAACAAGAACAATCCGAAGCTGCTGGCGATCTGGTCCCGGATCCTGATTGCAAAAGGCGACATCGCTTCCGCAAAAGGATCGCTCGAGCGCGCGATGGCCGCCGATCCGAACGAACCCGCGACTCGCGAAGCGCTCGCCGAGCTTTATCTCAAGCAGAACAATCTCGACAAAGCGCTCGAGATGATCAGCTTTCTCGTCGAAAAAGCCCTCGGACGGGGCGAGCGGAATACGGCAGTGGAACTGCCCAACCGGATTCTGCGGATCGACCCGGGCCACGTTCCAACGCTCGAGCGGCTCGTCGCGACGTACACGCGACTCAACGAAGAGACGAACATCCTCGCCGCAATGAACAGCCTCGCCGAGGCGCATATCGCGAAGGGGCGTTACGACCAGGCTGCAACGGTGCTCGAGAAGCTGATCCAGCGGGAACCGCAAAATGCGCAGCATCGCAACAAGCTGCAGTTCGTTAAATCGAAGACAGGCGGCGGAAGCGGCGTCGACACGATGCCTCCGCGCCGCGAATCGGCGCCTCCGCCGGTGATGGAAGTCGAAGAGCCCGTGCCGACGCTGGAGAGCCTCGAAGAAGATGTGCCGTCATCGATTTCACTCGAAGACCTGAATGCTTCGCCATCGATGGACCTCGACCTCGGCGGATTTTCAGCAGCTCCCGGCCCACCGCCGCCGAGGGAATCGGAACGTGCAGCGCCGGGCAGCGAAGAAGATGGCGGCGACGATCTCGACTTCATCACAGAGCATCTGACCGAAGCGGAAGTCTTCGCGAAGTATGGGTTGGCTGAGAAGGCGACCGAGCATCTACGCGCGGTCATCGATCGCGCACCGAAGCATCTTCCGGCTCACGACAAACTCTTCCGGATCCTGCTGGATGAAGCAGATCTCACGGGCGCTCGCACAGCCGCGACTCAGTACGTCGCTCTCCTGCAGGAAAAAGGCGACAGCGAGACCATCGATGTCGTCAGACACGAGTTCACATCGCGCGGACATTCATTCGGCGCTCAACCCGCAGCCGCAGCGAAGCGTCCCGCAGCGCCTCCACCTCCGCCTCCTCCGGCTGAAGAAGAGCTGAGCCTCGAAGTCGACGAGGAAGAGGAATTCGTATTGGACGCCGAGCCAGCCGCTGCCGAAGAAACCGTGATGACGTTCGGCGACGAACCGGCGTTGTCGCTGGAAGAAGAGCCGGCCGAGGAACAGCCGTTCTTCGGAGTCGAAGCGGTCAGCTCGCCGGAGCCCGAGATCCAGCTCGAAGCCGAGCCCGAGCCGTTGGCGGAGCTGGAGATCGAACCGGAAACGCTCAAGACGGAAGATCTCGACGAGCTCGACGACCTCATCGCCGAAGGAAAACTGAAAGACGCGCGCAGCAAACTCGACGAACTGGATGCACGCTTCCCCGGTGAGAACAATCTTGCGAAACGCAAGAAGCGCCTCGATACCGCAGTTGCGGCCGCAGAAGCTGTGGCTGCCGCGACAAAGCCGAAGCCCACGCCCCCCAAGGCCGCACCGCCGCCCCCACCTCCACCGCCCAAGCCGGCCGCGAAACCCCCCGCGCTGTCGCGGATGGAGATCGAAAGCGAGTTGCTTTCCGCGATTCCCGACGAGGACGACTTCCCCGCCGCCCCGCCCCCGCCGCCCGCCGCGCCCGCGCCACCCCCGCCCGTCGTCACTGCGGCGCAGGAAGAGAATCTCTTTTCCGACGAAGAGAACTTTTTCGATCTGGCCGCCGAGCTCGAATCCGAGCTGGTCGCCGAAGGTGGCGAGCAGATTTCGCTGTCCGAAGAAGAACAATCGCTCGAAGAGATCTTCAAGGAATTCAAGAAAGGCGTCGAACAGCAGCTCGACAGCGAAGACTACGACACGCACTACAACCTCGGCATCGCATACAAAGAAATGGGACTCATCGATGAGGCCATCGGCGAGTTCCAGCTGGCGTCGAAAGACCAGAAACGCGCCGTCGAGTGCGCGTCGATGCTCGGGCTCTGCTTCCTGGAAAAAGGAATGCCGCAGCTCGCGATCAAGTGGTATCGCAAGGGCCTCGACATGCCTGAGATCAAAGACGAAGAGCATCTCGGCCTTCTCTACGACCTCGGCTCCGCGTATGTGGAGGTCGGCGACTCCGAGAACGCGCAGAAGGCGTTCATGGAGGTCTACGGCCTGAATAACGGCTACCGCGATGTCGCGAGCCGCATCAAGCAGTTGGAAGACGCCAGCCGGTAACGCCGGGAACCTAATCCCACCTCAGGCGTAGTTCTCACAGATGAAGCCCGAAGAGTTCGAGGCGTTTGTCGCGGAGAATCAACATTCGCTCATCAACTACGTCACGCATTTGACGCGCTCGCGTGAGCGTGCCGAAGAGATTGCGCAGGACGCGTTTGTAAGGTTCTATCGCAACATGGAGCGATGCCGCGACGACGAGCGGCTCACGCCGTATCTGTTTCGCATCGCAACAAATCTTGTCGTGACGCAGATCCGGCGCGAGCAGCGGTGGAAGCGCATCCTGCCGCTGCTGACGGTTTCGCAGCCGAGAAGCGCGCCGCCGTCGGATCGGCCGCTGATGACGGACGAGATTCAGAGGAAGGTCACGGCCGCGCTCGAGCAGCTTCCGCTCAAATTCCGCGCGCCGCTGGTGCTGTTCGAAATCGAGGAGTGGTCATACGACGCGATCGCGCGCGCGCTGGATTGCCGGATCGGCACGGTGAAGTCGCGGATATCGCGGGCGCGGAAGCTGATGCGGGTGCAGTTGGAGTCCTGGTGGATCGGAGGCAATGATGACGGACGAACAGGTTGGCAAGGCCCTGCGGCGACTGCCGCGAACAGCGGCATCGCCACGCTTCAAGTCTGACGTGCTTCGCGCCATCCGCGCCGGCGAACAGCCGAGATTCGTATGGCGGATGGTTGCAGCAACGGCAATGATGTTGGTTCTGGTGGCCGGAACTTATGGCGCTTCGCTCCATCGCCGGCAGCAGCGCATCCGCGCGATGCGCGCCGAGAGTCAGCAGATCGCGTCGGAATTGCGCCGGGTGAAAGCAAAAGCCGATGAAGTCGAACCGATCGTCGTTCTCGAAAATGGCGACACTCGCGTGATCGTCGCTAATCAGCAGTCAACACCAATTTATTACTGAGGACCTATGTTGAAAAAAATCGCTGCTCTCGCTTTTCTTCTCATCGCCACATCCGTTTTCGCGGAGGATCAGATCCGCAGGACGGTCATCGTGAAAAACGGTGAAGTTCTTCTCGATGAAACCGATCCTCCCGGTCCTGGCGGCAAGCGCGCTTTCCTCGGCGTTTCGCTCGTCGATCTGACTCCCGAGCTGCGCGACTTCTTCGGAGCGCCGAAAGATGCCGGCGTGCTAGTTTCGTCCGTCTCCGATAACGGACCGGCAGCGAAGGCGGGCGTGCGGGTGGGCGACATCATCGCCAGCCTGAACGGAAAGTCGACCGGCAGCTCACGCGATCTGCGGCTGGCGATGAAGGATAGCCACGCCGGCGACAGCATCCGCATCGAAGTCATTCGCGGCAAGAGCCGCCAGGCGCTCGTCGCCACGGCCGAGGAGCGCGAGATGCCGGAGTTCCGGGCCTTCAACTTCAAGGGGCTCGACCACATCCTCCCGCCGCTCGACGGCGAATGGCACAAGCGCCTTCTCCCGTCGACCGAAAACGAGGAGTTGCGCTCCCAGATCCGCGCTCTCGAAAAGCGGCTGCAGGAGCTCGAGAAGCGGCTGCAGAAGTAACGTTCGCCAATTCGTATACAAATAGTGTTACTATTTTCCCGGCATGAATCGATCGATCGAGTCGATTCTCCGGTTCATCAACCTGACCAGCTCGGGTCTCCTTGCCGGTTCCCTCGGATTTGGAGACGCCGCGCTGATGCCGGGATGGGAACACGAATTGCCGCCCGAGCGGCGCGCCCAGGATCTCGCGAACAGGGGCTACTTCAACGCCATCGGCCCGGTGGCGCTGGGAACCGCCGTGACGCTGGCAGTCGGATCGCGCCACGTGCGCCCGATCAAACGCGTGCTCGACACTGCCACCGCGATCGCGCTTACGGGCGTTCTGGCTGCCACGATCATGGTGACCGTTCCGATCAACAAGGAGCTCGAAGAACAGCCGCCCAGCGATTATCCGAGCGACCGATCGCATTCGCTCGTACGCAACTGGAGCCGGGCGCACGCAGTTCGCACGACGCTCGGCATCGGCGCGTTCGTATGCGCCGTGGCGTCAAACCTCGCGCATCGAAGTCACGCGAAGTGATCGAAACCGCCGGCGCGTAACGGCTCGCCATCGATTCGCACTTCTTTTTCCTTCGTGATGCGGCCGATTGCGTAAACGGGACGGCCGGCGCGCTCGCTCAGATCCGATTCGCGCAATGTCGATGTGAACAGCAACGCGAATTCCTCGCCGCCATTGAGCACTGCATTGCGGACGTCGATGCCGAGGGTCGGGCCCGCGCTGCGGAGGTCCTGGAAGACGGGAATGCGTTCGCGTTCGATCTCCGCGCCGACCCCAGACGATTCGCAGAGATGGTGCAGATCGGTGGAGAGGCCGTCCGAGATATCGATGCATGCGGTCACAGCCTCGATTGACGCCAACGCGATTCCGAGGGCGACTTCCGGCTCGGGATCGATGTGACGGCGAATGATCGCGGCCGCGAACTCACGCTGTGCGTACGGCAGATCCGGCGGCGGTTCGAGCGACCAGCCGCGCTTCAGGAGTGCCAGGCCGGCCGCCGACGCTCCGAGTGGGCGGCTCACATAGACGCGATCGCCTGCTTTGGCGCCGCTGCGCAGCAATGGTCGCGTGGCGCGCCCGATCGCGGTAATCGAAACAATCATCTTCTCGGCGCGCGACAAATCGCCTCCGACGATTTCGATGGAGTACATTTTCGCGGCCTCCGCCATCGCCTGCATGAAGCTCGGAATGTCGAGCCATGCAGGAGCGCCGAGGGCCACGACCGCGTACGCCGGCGTGGCGCCCATCGCTGCCAGATCCGAAAGATTCGCAGCCAGACTCTTTCGCGCGACGAATTCGATCGGAACGACGCGCGTGAAGTCGACATCTTCGACCAGCATGTCGGTCGTGATGACGA
>JALYZI010000117.1 GCA_030948915.1 Acidobacteriota bacterium | reverse complement strand
CGTGATGACAGCCGGCTCCGAATCCCGCGATTTCAATCCCGATCTGGTCGTCGGCAGCGTGCGAAAGCCGTTCGATGTCGAGCTGCTGAACGACATGGTGACTGGATGCGTTGCGACGGTCTCCCAGAAGCAACAGCTTGCCGGCTGCCCGCCGGCGGATAGCGATCAAAAAGGGCAATCGAGCGGTTCCAATTGAATCGCTTCTGGCATAACTTTTGACATTATCTGGGATCAAAAAGGATCGACTGAATGTCAGAAGCCAGAGTTCTCATCATCGAAGACAACGATGCTCTCAGAGTTGTTCTCTTCACTGTCCTGCGACATCAGCCGCTAGGGGTTGACACGGCCTCAACCGTCGAAGAAGCGATGGAAAAAGTCCAGACGTGCGACTACGCGCTGATCCTTGTCGATATGGACCTTCCCAACGAGGACAGCGAAGAATTTCTCCGCCGCTTTCACGACCTGAAACCGGACGCCCGATCATTTATCCTGGCCGTCCGCAATCCACGCGTGGAACAGATCCTCGAACCGGGAATGGTCAACGCAATTGTGAACAAACCTCTGGAGATCGACACTCTCGTGGATGTCGTGCGCGAATGCGCGCTGGTCGTTCCGCCGCCGGAGAATCCTCTCCCCTGCCCGCCGTCGGAGAGTGACGTCCGTTCGCAAATGGAGCGCGGCGACATCCTGCCGAATTGACGTCCGCCCAGACACTACAATGCCGCGCGAATGAACGCGCGGCGTCACGGGGTGCTTCTGATCGCCGCGGCCGCGCTTCTGTGGTCGACGGGCGGAATCGGAATCAAGGCGGTCGTTGAGTCGCCCCTCAAAGTCACGTTCTATCGGTCGCTCTTCGCGGCCATCGCGCTCATGCTTTTTCTTCCGCCACGAGCGTGGATGACGAAGCGGTGGTCCTCGAACGCGGTCTTCATCGGATCGATCATCAGCTACGCCGCGTGCCTGACGACCTTCGTTGTGGCCACGAAGTGGACGACGGCCGCGAACGCGATCTTCCTCCAGTACGCCGGCGCGATCTGGGTGTTGCTGCTGTCGCCGCTGGTCGTCCACGAGCCGATGCGTGCGCGCGACGCAGTCGCAATCGCGGTTGCCCTCGGAGGCATGGCGCTCTTCTTCATCGGGAAATTTGAAGCGCGCGGCATGGCCGGAAACGCAATGGCGCTGCTTTCGAGCTTTTTCTTCGCGGCGCTGATTCTTGCATTGCGCCGCGAGCACCACGCCTCGCAGGCCACGGTCGTCTGGGGCAACATCCTCACGTCGTTGGCGGTACTTCCCTTCATCGCGTCCGATCTTCGACTCACACCGACCTCCTTCGGGATCCTCCTTTTTCTCGGCATTTTTCAGATCGGACTGGCCTATTTCCTCTTTGCCCGCGGCCTGGAGTACGTGACGGCGACCGAGGCGTCGATCACGGGGATGCTGGAGCCGATTTGCAATCCGATATGGGTCTTCCTGTTCCTTGGCGAGCGCCCCTCGCCATTCGCGATTGCGGGGGCGGCGGTAGTGCTCACGGCAATTGCATGGCATACGCTGACAGGCGAACCGGCACATGACAGCATTCGAGCTGATTGAACCCGCCACCGGCGAACGTTTGACGTCGGTCGAACAGGCGACGACGGAGGATGTCGATCGCGCGGTACGCGCCGGGCACAAGGCATTCCCGCCGTGGAGCAGGATGAACCCCCGCGAGCGCGGCCGGATCCTGCTGCGACTCTCGGCGCTGATCCGCGAAAACGCCGATGAGTTGTCGCGCGCCGAATCGCGCAACGTCGGAAAGCCGATCCGAGACTCCCGCGATGAAGTCGCGCTGGCCGCCGATTGCTTCGAGTATTACGCCGGCACCACCAACAAGGTCTTCGGCCAGACGATCCCGACCGGCGCGAAGGGAGTGTTGATGACCTTCCGCGAGCCGCTCGGCGTGTGCGGAATCATCGTGCCCTGGAACTTCCCCGTCGCGATCACATCGTGGAAGGTTTCCCCCGCGCTGGCGATGGGCAACTGCGTGGTTCTCAAGCCCGCCGAACAAACTCCGCTCACCGCCTTGCGCCTCGCCGAGCTCGCGCTGCAGGCCGGCGTTCCGGAAGGCGTCTTCACCGTGGTCACCGGACCCGGATCGAAAATCGGCGAAGCGCTCATCACGCATCCGCTGGTTCGCAAGCTCGCCTTCACCGGATCGACTGAAGTCGGCGTTCGCGTCATGCAGCTGGCGGCCGACGACATCAAGCGCGTCAGCCTCGAGTTAGGCGGCAAATCGGCGAATATCATTTTCGAAGACTGCGATTTCGATCGCGCGATCACCTCCGCCGTCTCCAGCTCCCTCGGCAACGCCGGACAGGATTGCTGCGCGCGCAGCCGCATCCTGGTGCAGAAGTCGATCTACGATCGTTTCTCGAAAGCAGTGGTCGCCGCTTACGAAAAGGTTCGCGTCGGAAATCCGCTCGACGAGTCGACGGAAATGGGCCCGCTGGTCACTGATGCGCACCGCAGCCGCGTCATGAAGTACATCGAAGAAGGGAAACGCGAAGGGGCCACTCTCGCGACCGGCGGCGACGCCCCTTCTGCGCGGGGGAGTTTTCTGAAGCCGACGGTATTTCTCGACGCGCGGCCCGAAATGAAGATCTCGCGTGAGGAGATTTTCGGTCCGGTGGTGACGGTGATGCCGTTCGATCGCGAAGAGGATGCCGTCCGGGTCGCGAACGACAGTCAGTACGGTCTCTCCGGCTCGATCTGGACGCGCGATGTCGGGCGGGCGATGCGCGTGGCGCGCGCAGTGCAAACGGGAAATCTCTCGATCAACTCCGGGAGCAGCGTGCACCTCGAAGCGCCCTTCGGCGGTGTGAAACGCAGTGGCCTCGGACGCGAGCTCGGGATGCAGGTGCTCGATCACTACACGGAATGGAAGACGGTCTACCTGGACGTTTCATGATTGGAAGAATCGACACCGAGACGCTCAAGCGCATGGTCGTGGAAGGCGAGATCGAGACCGTCATCGCGGCATTTCCCGACATGTACGGCCGCCTGGTCGGAAAGCGTCTCGTCGGGCGCTTCTTCATCGATGAAGTGATCACGCAGGGCCTGCACGCGTGCGATTACCTCCTCGCCTGCGACATCGACATGGATCCCGTGCCCGGCTATGCCTTCACGAGCTGGGCGAAGGGCTACGGCGATTTCCGGCCAGTCCCCGATTTCGACACGCTGCGCATTGCGTCGTGGCAGAACAAGACCGCCATCGTCGTCTGCGATGTCTATTACGACGATCGCCAGGAGCTCGTGCCGCTGGCCCCACGCAGCATGCTGCGGCAGCAGATCGCGCGCGCCGCGGATAAAGGCTTCACCGCGATGGCCGCATCGGAGCTCGAGCTCTACGTCTTCAAGGACTCGTACGAGACGGTCGCAGAAAAAGGATTCATCAACCTCCAGCCGCTGGGCCGCGTGATCGAGGACTACCACATCCTGCAGGGAACGAAAGAGGAGTTTGTGATCGGTGACATCCGATCGCATCTGGAGCGCTCCGGAATTCCGGTCGAGTCGTCGAAAGGCGAATGGGGACCGGGTCAGCAGGAAATCGGATTGCAGTACGCCGACGCGCTCGAGATGGCCGATCGCCACGTGCTCTACAAACACGCGGCGAAGGAAATCGCGTGGAAACACGGGTGCGCGGTGACTTTCATGGCGAAATGGGACGAGCGCTACGCCGGATCGAGCTGCCATATCCACATGAGCCTGTGGGACGCCAAGGCCCGCAAGTCGATGTTCGATGGCAAAGACCAGCTCGGATCGGTCAAATCGTCGCCGACATTCCGCTGGTTTCTGGGCGGCTGGATGAAGCACATCCGCGAGCTGTTCGCGTTTTATGCGCCGTATCCAGCGTCCTACAAACGGTACGTTGCAGGCTCGTTCGCACCCACCGGTGTCGCGTGGAGCTACGACAATCGCACTGCAGGATTTCGCATCGTCGGACATGGGCAATCGCTCCGAATCGAATGTCGCGCGCCTGGAGCGGATGCGAATCCGTATCTCGCGTTCGCTGCAACACTCGCTGCGGGGCTGGATGGAATCGAGCATCACGTCGAGCCGCCGCCGTCATTCGAAGGCGACCTCTACGCCGCACGCGACCTTCCGCAGGTGCCGCATTCCTTGAACGAATCCATTCACGCGCTCGCCGAGAGCGAATGGGCGCGCGCCACGTTCGGCGAAAGCGTCATCGATCACTACCTGCACTTCTTCAGAACGGAACAGAGAAAGTTTGACGCGGTCGTCACCGATTGGGAGCGGCGCCGCTATTTCGAGATGGCTTAGAAGCAAGTCCTGCGTCCTGAGTCCTGAGTCCTGAGTGGGTGGAACTATGCGGTTGAAAGACAAAGTCGTTTTGATCACTGGCGGCGGAAGCGGCATCGGCAAAGCGTCGTGTCTTCTCTTCGCCAAAGAAGGTGCGAAGGTCGTCGCTGTCGACTTGAAAAAGGAGACGGCCGAAGCGACCGCGAAGGAGATCGGCGGAAGCGCGCGTGCGTTCGGCGCGGATATCTCCAAAGCGAAAGATGCCGAAGCGATGGTCGCGTTTGCTGAGAAGAGCTTCGGGCGGCTCGACGTCGTCTTCAACAACGCCGGCGTTTTTCATCCGAACGACGATTCCGTCACGAACACGACCGAGGATATCTGGGACCTCGTCATCGACATCAACCTGAAAGGCGTCTACCTCGGCTGCAAGTACGCGATACCCGCGCTGCTGCGCGCCGGCGGGGGCTCGATCATCAATACCGCGTCATTCGTCGCGATCATGGGCGCCGCGGCGCCGCAGATCGCGTACACGGCGAGCAAAGGCGGCGTGCTTGCGATGACGCGCGAGATCGCGGTGGAATTCGCGCGGAAGAACATCCGCGCCAATGCGCTCTGTCCGGGTCCGGTGGAAACGCCGCTGCTCGCCGAGCTACTTTCCGATCCGGCCCGCCGCCAGCGGCGGCTCGTGCACATTCCGATGGGACGTTTCGCGCGTCCGGAGGAGATGGCCAACGCTGCGCTGTTTCTGGCCAGCGACGAGTCGTCGTATGTCAACGGCTCGACCTTCCTCGTCGACGGCGGGATCACCGCTGCGTACGTGACTCCGGAGTAAGGGTCAGCGCGCTTCGATGTGAATCGACCCGTTGGTCGTTCGAAGGCGCAACTCCGCGTTTCCGCCGCCATTGATGGTGCCGCGCAGCGAAGTCCGTTTGAACTCGGTAGTGGTGATCGGCAGATCCGTTTTCACCGAGCCATTGGTCGTCGAAGCGTCGACGCGCGCGGCAACCGCCCGCGGCACCTGGATGGTGATGCCGCCGTTCGTCGTTTCGAGGCGCATCGCTTTTCCGGGCGTGACTTCAGCCAGCTCCGCGCGAATGTGTCCGTTGGTGGTCTCGGCATTCACGTCGCCAGAGCAGCGCACCAATTCGATGTGCCCGTTGGTCGTCGAGATCCGGTGCGACCCGCTGACTTCCGTGATGTCGATTGCGCCGTTCGTGTTCTCGACCTGCAGGCTCGTCGCACGGGGCACGGTGACTTCGTATTCGACATTCATGCTGACGTTCGTTCCCGCGATCCAGTCGAATATGCCCTGATCCTGTTTCGGATAGTTCGTGTTGATCCGAACCGAATCCCCAGTGACCGACGGCTCGATCTTCAGAGCGTCGAACGCGCGCTTTGCGGCATCCGAATCGCGGCTCTCGACCTTCTTGACGGCATGCACCTGAATGCGCGGCTGATCCCACGAATGGATCGTGATGTGACCGTTGGTGTTGTCGAGCGCAAAGGAAGTCCCGGGACGGACATCGAACGTGCGATCGAAGTTGCCCTGGAGAGTCGCGGCGCCGGCCGCGGTGGCCACAAGAAGAGCCGCCAGAGAACTAAAAAGATGTCGACGCATATGGCCAGCATACGACGGAACCCGGGCGAGGTTGCATAGAATGCCCTGATGCCGGCCAATCGCATCACGGCGATCGTGTTTCTCATCCTGGCGGCGATTCTGGCCGTCGTCATGCTCGAGCGGCGTGGTCCGGCGCCGCTGCGCTCCGACGCGCCCGCGGATCGTTTTTCGGCAGCCCGCGCCATCATCTCGCTCGCGTCGATTCTGGGCGATGGGGCACCGCATCCGATCGGTTCGGCGGCCCACGACGGCGTCCGCGATCGCGTGATCGCGCAGTTCCGCCAACTCGGATATCCGGCAACGCTGCAACAGCGATTCGCCTGCAATGCCTACGCGACCTGCGCGAAAGTCGCGAACATCCTGGCGAAGCTTCCCGGCGACCCGCGCGCGGACGTGCTCATGCTCAGTGCGCACTACGATTCAGTCGGCGCGGGGCCGGGAGCGTCCGACGACGGCGTCGGCGTCGCGACGCTGCTGGAAGTCGCGCGCGCGATTCGAAAGGAACACTTTCGAAACACCGTCCTCTTCGTCCTCACCGACGGCGAAGAAGACGGTCTCCTCGGCGCCGAAGGCTTCATCGCCGATGCGAATGCGTCGCGCGGCGTCATGGCCGCCATCAACATCGACAATCGCGGAACGGCCGGACGCAGCTTCCTCTTCGAGACCAGCCGCAACAATCGCTGGCTGATGCCGCTCCTCGCGCGCGGCCTGCCGCGGCCGCTCGCGAGCTCGTTCTTTTTCAATCTGTACGAGCTTCTGCCCAACGACACCGATCTGTCGGTGTTCAAGCGCGCCGGGATCGCCGGAATCAATTTCGCGGCGGTGGGACGCGTCGCGCATTACCACACGCCGCTCGACAATCTGTTGCACGTCAGCCCGTCGACGGTTCAGGATCACGGCGATCATGTCCTGGCGATGGCGCGGACGCTCGCCAACGCCGAACTTGGCCAGTCGAAAAACGGCGACGCTGTTTTCTTCGATCTCCTGTCGCTGCGTCTCGTCTGGTGGCCGCAAACATGGACGCAGTGGATGGCGCTCGCCGCGCTGGCAGCTCTCCTCATCGGCGCCGCGATTCACGTTCGCAACCGCCACACGCACGCCCGCGCGATCACGCTCGGCGTCGTTTCATTTTTTCTGACGATCGTCGCGGCCGGCGCCGTCGGAGGTGTACTGGGGTCGCTGGCATCGCTGCGATCGACGCAGGCGACGTGGGTTGCGCAGCCCGGCCCGATGATCGCCGCGATGTGGCTGATCGGATTTGCGATTGCCATCATCTGCGCGACGTGGCTGCGTCCGCGCGCAGGATACGAAGGGCTCTTCATCGGCCACGCGCTTTGCTGGACAGCCATGAGCATCGCGCTGGCGCTCGTGCTTCCCGGCGGCGCGTATCTCGCCCTGATTCCGGCCATCGCGTTTGCAATCTGCACGCTGCTGCTGCCAGCCGAGGCCAGCGTGGTCGTCATGTCGGTGGTGACGGCGGTGCTGTGGTTTCCCGTCATCGTCGCACTGTACGATCTCATCGGTCGCGTCGCGCTTCCTGTGATCGCGGCCGCCGTCGCGCTCGTGTGCACGGCGTTCACGCCGCTCATCAGCGTACGCACGCCGGCGCATCGAGCGCTGGTCGCGGCGATGGGGACGACATCGCTTGCGTGCATCGTGATGCAGCTCCTCATTTCGCCGTACACACCGGAGTGGCCGAAGCGGATGAACATTCAATACAGCGATGGCCGTTGGGTGATCGACGATTTGAACGCGCCACCTGCTCCGGCACTAACGTTCGATGCGCCGCAGTGCGATGGCGGAGCGGTGATCCGGTGCCGGTCGCTGCGCGGTGCGAAGCGGATCGCGCTGTCGTTTTACGCCCCCGATCTCGTGTCGCTGCGCGTGAACGGAGTTGCCCCACCGCCCCACCCGCCCAAGTTCCGTTCCCGGCTCGCGCCGGGCTGGCAGCTCGTCAGTGTTCGCGGCGCGAGCGAGGCCGAGATCGAGATCGTTCGCCGCCACGGCGGACCGCTCGACGCCGAGGTTCGCGACCGGACGAATGGATTGCCGCCGGAAGCGGCGCCGCTCGTGCGCGCGCGAGCGTCCGCGAACGGCGTGCCGAGCAATGACGGCGACGGCATCGTGATGCGCCGAAAAGTGCGTTTGTAGCTTTTGCAAGCCACGCCCATCATGGATGTGCCGAACGAAGCCGGCCGTGGTCCGGAGCGAAGGGACGGCCTCGCGCGTACGGTTCGCTTCTAACGCAAAAAAGCCCGCCGGGTGGCGGGCTTTCGCTGCGTTACTGACCTCGTTTGGTGCCTGAGGGCCGCGCTTTCCTTTTTGGCGCAGCGGACTTTGCGGGTTTCTTCGTCTTCGCCGCGGCGGCTTTTTCTTTCTTCGGAGCAGCCTTTTTCTCTTTCTTCTTCGGCTTCTCTTCGGCGGCCGCTTCGGTTTCTTCCGCCTCGTCCTTCCTGGCAGCGGCCTTCTTTCCCCCACCCTTCTCCTCGGCCGGCGCCTCTTCGATCTTCGGCTCGTAGCCGATGAACTCGAGGATCGCCATCTCGGCGGCATCCCCACGACGCGCGCCGAGCTTGATGATTCGCGTGTAGCCGCCCGGGCGCTCTGTGAAGCGCGGCCCGAGTGTTCCGAAAAGCTTCGTGATCAGGTGATCATCAGGGACGACGCGCTCCACCTGACGGCGATTGTGCACGCTGTCGTTTTTGCCAAGCGTGATCAGGCGCTCGATCTGCGGACGCAGCTCTTTCGCTTTCGGCAGCGTCGTGATGATGCGCTCCTTATCGATCAGCGAGGCGAGCTGATTGCGAAACAGCGCATTGCGATGGCTGCTCGTTCTCCCCAGCTTTCGATTCGCCATTCCGTGTCGCATGCAATACTCCTATTCGCGCATCTCGCCGGCGCGCGACGCTCGCGTCATACCGAACGACAGGCCCATGTTGGCGAGAACGTCTTTGATCTCGTCGAGAGACTTGCGGCCGAAGTTCTTGGTCGAAAGCATCTCGCGCTCGGTGCGCTGCACCAGATCGCCAAGCGTGCGGATATTGGCGTTCTTGAGGCAGTTCGCGGACCGGACGGAGAGGTCGAGCTCTTCGATCGGCTTGGCGAGCAGCTCGGAAAGCCGCGGATCGACTTCCGGCGCTGCGGCTTCCTCGGCTTCTTCGCCGCGGGTTTCGAACGAGCTGAAGATCCGCAGGTGATCGCCGAGGAGATCGGCGGCCAGGCCGACGGCTTCCTGAGGCGAGACTGCGCCGTTCGTCCAGACTTCGAGAACGAGCTTGTCGTAGTCGGTCATCTGTCCGACGCGCGCGCCTTCAACGTGATAGTTGACGCGGCGCACCGGCGAATGGATCGAATCGACCGGGATGTAGCCCAGCGGCAGGTCGCCGTCGGCATTGCGATCGGCGACGACGTAGCCGCGGCCGCGCTTCAGGCGCGCTTCGAGCTTGAGGTTGCCCTCTTTCGAAAGCGTCGCGAGATGCGCGGTCGCGTCGAGGATCTCGATGTCGGAGTCCTGATCGAAATCGGCGGCCGTGACGACGCCCGGCCCTTTCTTCTCGAGGTACAGCGTCTTCGGACCATCGCCGTGCAGCTTGAAGGGAATCTGTTTGAGATTGAGAACGACGTCGGTCATGTCTTCGACCACGCCGGTGAGCGATGAGAACTCATGGAGCACGCCCTCGACGCGAATGGCGGTGATGGCCGCCCCTTCGATCGAGGAGAGAAGCACGCGACGGAGCGCGTTGCCGATCGTGGTCCCGAATCCGCGCTCAAACGGCTGAGCGGTAAAGCGGCCGAAATTGGGCGTGAGAGTCTCGGGATCGTAATCGAGCTTTTTGGGTTTCTGGAAATCTGACCACAACATGTAAGGCGCCTCCTCGTGTGTTTCTTACTTCGAGTAGAGTTCGACGATGAGCTGTTCCTGGATCGGCAGACGGATGTCTTCGCGTTTCGGGAGATCGAGCACCGTACCGAGGAACTGATCGGGTGTGAGCTGCAGCCACGGCGGAACGCCGCGGCCACTGGCCGTTTCGACGGCCTGGCGGATCTGGTCATTCTTGCGGCTCTTTTCGCGAACCTGAATGACATCGCCCTTGCGAACCTGGTACGAGGGAATGTTGATCTTCTTTCCGTTGACCTCGATGTGTCCATGCCGGACGAGCTGCCGCGCCTGCGCGCGCGACGAAGCAAATCCGAGCGAATAGACGACGTTGTCGAGCCGAAGCTCGAGTTGCCGGAGCAGATTGTCGCCGGTGATGCCGTGCCGCTCGGAAGCCCGTCTGAAATAGAGACGGAACTGACTCTCGAGCAGGCCGTAAATGCGCTTCACTTTCTGTTTCTCGCGAAGCTGCAGACCATAACCGAGGACCTTGGAACGGCGCCGGCCGTGCTGGCCGGGCGCGTAGTTGCGACGTTCGATCGCACACTTGTCCTTGAAGCATCGGTCCCCTTTCAGGAACAGCTTCATGCCCTCGCGCCGGCACAGCCGGCAAACGGGATCGGAATAACGAGCCACTTCTCCTCCTGATGTTTCGGACCCGCGTCACCATGACGCGTTCCGCATACGCCGGCTGCTGCTCGGCGTAACTTGATGCCTCTGTCAGACGCGTCGCCGCTTTGGCGGACGGCAACCGTTGTGCGGGATCGGCGTCACGTCCTTGATGGACTTGATGTCCAGGCCGCTGGCAGCGAGCGCGCGAATTGCGGATTCGCGTCCCGCTCCCGGACCTTTGACTTTCACATCGACGGTCCGCACTCCATGTTCCTGCGCGAGCTGCGCCGCATTCTGTGCGGCGACCTGCGCGGCGAACGGAGTTCCCTTGCGCGATCCCTTGAATCCGATGCGGCCGGCGCTCGACCACGCGAGCACGTTGCCCACCGGATCGGTGATGGCCACGATGGTGTTGTTGAACGTAGCGGCAATGGATGCCACGCCGTGCGGCACGTTCTTCTTTTCCTTCTTCTTCGTTCCAGCGCGGCGTGCGCCAGCCTTGGGACCTTTTTGTGTTGTCGTTGCCATCGTGAATCCTTATTTCTTGGTTGCTTTCTTCTTGCCTGCGATCGCGCCTTTACGCGGACCTTTCCGCGTGCGGGCATTGGTATGCGTTCTCTGTCCGCGCACCGGCAGGCCGCGGCGATGCCGCATCCCGCGGTAACAGTTGATCTCCATCAGCCGCTTGATATCGAGGCCAACGTCCTTGCGGAGGTCGCCCTCGACTTTGTATCCGTCCGTGATCACCTGACGGATCTTGCGGACGTCGTCTTCGGACAGGTCCTTGATGCGGGTGTCCTTGTTCACGCCGGCTTCTACACAAATCTGGGTTGCCGACGGACGTCCAATGCCGAAGATGTAAGTCAGTCCGATTTCCACTCTCTTGTTCAGTGGAAGATCTACGCCTGCAATACGAGCCATTCTTGTTTCTCCTGGCGTCAGGCCCGACGCCTGGCGCCTGTTTTTTCTATCCCTGCCGCTGCTTGTGTTTTGGAATGACACAGATGATCCGGATCACGCCCTGACGCCGGACGATCTTGCACTTGCTGCAGATTCTCTTCACTGATGAACGTACTTTCATGATGACTCCAGGTGTTAGTTGTTAGGTGTTAGTTGTTAGTTGTTAGTTGTTAGTTGTTAGGAGCCCCTAACGTCTAACACCTGATACCTAACACCTACTTGTACCGATACGTAATGCGTCCCCTCGTCAAATCGTAAGGTGACAACTCCACCAGAACCTTGTCTCCTGGAAGAATTCGAATGAAGTGTTTGCGCATCTTGCCGGAGATGTGCGCCAGCACCTTGTGCTTGTTCTCCAGCTCGACCTGGAACATCGCGTTCGGCAATGTCTCCAGGACGGTGCCTGTCACTTCTATCGCGTCTTCCTTCGGCATCCTTCTCCTAGTTGCCTACCTACCCAGAACCATCGGGCCATTCCCGGTGATCGCTACTGAATGTTCAAAATGCGCTGCCAGCGTTCCGTCCAGGGTTCGCGCTGTCCAGCGATCGGAATCGGTGCGGACGTCTTCCATCGCCCCGTTCCCGCCCGCCCTCTCCACACGCTGGCGCAGCTTCGGACCGATATCGCAAAGCATCGGCTCGATCGCCAGCACCAATCCCTCGCGCAGCTCGATACCGCGTCCGCGCTTCCCGTAGTTGTAGACCTGCGGGTCCTCGTGCATGCGGCGTCCGATTCCGTGTCCTACGAAATTGCGGATGACGTGGAAGCCGCGCGACTCGGCATGCTCCTGCACGGCCTCGCCGATGTCGCCGAGATGATTGCCGGGAACCATCTCTTTGATGGCCAGTTCCAGGCACTCCCGAGTCGTGTCGCACAGCTCCTGCGCTCTTGGCGACACTTTGCCCACCGGTACCGTGATCGCGCCGTCGCCGACGAAGCCGTCGAGAACAGCGCCGAAGTCGAGGCCGACAATGTCGCCGTCCTGGAGCTTCGCGCGATTCGGGATGCCGTGCACGATGACGTCATTCACTGATGTACAGACAACGGCGGGATACGGCGGAAGGCCCATCGGCGAGTAGCCCTTGAAAGGCGACTTCGCGCCGCGTTTCGCGAGCTCTTCCTCCGCTACCGCGTTGAGCTGTGCCGTCGTCACGCCCGGCTTCACCATCGCGCGCATGATCTCGAGAATCTCGAGGACAACGCGATTGGCACGATCCATCACCGCGATCTCATCGCGGCTCTTCAGGATCGGCCCTTTCATTCGGTCCAGCATCTACGATAGGGATTTTTCGATTCGTTCAAAGACCTCATCGACGGGACCAACCCCGTCGACTTGACGCAACACAGACTTCGTTTTGTAGAACGTCGCGACCGGAAGCGTCTGCTTGTGGAACGCTTCGAGCCGAGTCCGGACAGCCTGCTCGTTATCGTCGGGACGCGCAATCAGCTCCGCACCATCACGATCGCAAACTTGATCGTTCCGAGGCGGGGCCGTTTCCAGGTGGTAGATCGCTCCGCATTGTGGACAAGACCGGCGAAGCGCGATCCGTTTTACGATAACTTCATCAGGGACCAGCAGTTGGACAACGCGAACCCCCCCGGTGCCATTCCCGACCAGATTTTCCAGCTTTTCCGCCTGACTCACGGTCCTCGGGAACCCATCGAGGATGAAGCCCTTCTTCGCATCGGCCTTCTTGAGCCTGTCCTTGATGATCCCGACCATCAGCTCATCGGAGACCAGGCCGCCTGACGATATGACCGGCGCGGCTTTCCTGCCGAGCTCGGTTCCGTCGGCGATCGCCTCGCGGAGCATATCGCCCGTCGAGATATGCGGGACGGCATGCCGGCTTGCCAGCCGCTTCGCCTGAGTCCCCTTCCCGCTCCCGGGCGGGCCGATGAAAATCACACGCATCAGCCGCGCCGCCCTCGAATCCGTCCGCGTTTCATGAACCCGTCGTAATGACGCATCACGAGTTGCGACTCGATCTGCTGGATGGTGTCCATCGCGACGCCGACAACGATCAGCAGCGAAGTGCCGCCAAAGTAAAAGTTGAAGCCCATGCCTTCGGTGAACCACACCGGCAGGAATCGATCGAGAGTAGCCCCGATGCCGAACGGCAGTTGCGCGACGTGAACGCCGGTGATCAGAAACTCCGGCAGCAGACAGACCGCCGCCAGGTAAAGCGATCCGACGAAGGTGATGCGCGTCAGGACGCGGTCGATGTAGTCGGACGTCTTCTTTCCCGGCCGAATGCCCGGGATGAAGCCGCCGTACTTGCGCATGTTGTCGGCAGTGTCGACCGGATTGAATACAATTGATGTATAGAAATAACCGAAGAATATAATACCAACCAATTGCAGGAGGTAATACAGCGGCTCGCCGACTTTCATCTGCCCGCCGATCGCCGCCGCCCAGGGAGTCTTGATCATCGACGCGATGGTCTGCGGGATCACGAGGATCGATGACGCGAAGATGACCGGAATGACGCCGGCCGTGTTCACGCGCAACGGAAGATAGGTATTCGCGCCACCGTAGACCTTGCGGCCGACGACGCGCTTGGCGTACTGCACCGGAATGCGGCGCTGTGCGCGCTCCATGAAGACCACGAACGCCACGACTGCGATCATGAAGATGACCAGGCCGAGCATGGCGAAGAGATTGCGCTGGCCGGTGCGGATGTCTTCGATCAGACCGAATGCCGCATGCGGAAGGTTGACGACGATGCCCGCAAAGATGATCAGCGAGATTCCGTTGCCGATGCCGCGCTCGGAGATCTGCTCACCGAGCCACATGATGAACGCGGTGCCGGTCGTGAGCGTGAGCACGGTCATGATCGGGAATCCGAGTCCCCACAACATGTCCTGCACGTAAGCGGGAACGAGTGGCGCGCCGCCCGGCGAAACCTGGGATTTCAGCCAGAATGCGACGCCGAGGGACTGAACGATCGACAGAGCGATGGTGCCGTAGCGCGTGTACTGGTTGATCTTGCGGCGGCCCATCTCGCCTTCCTTCGAGAGTTTCTCGAGGTAAGGCCACACGACGGTGAGCAGCTGCAGGATGATCGATGCCGAGATGTACGGCATGATGCCGAGGGCGAAGACGGAGAGGCGGCGAAGAGCGCCGCCGGAGAAGAGATCGAGGAATCCGAAGACGCCGCCCTGGAGCGCTTTGAAGAATTCGGCGAGTGCGACCGGATCGACTCCAGGCGTGGGAATGTGCGCGCCAAGCCGATAGACGGCCAGCAGACCGAACGTGTACAGGACCCGCTTGCGCAGATCCTCGATTGCCCAGATGTTGCGAACGGTCTCTGCGAAGTTCACTCCTGAGTCTCCTGCTTCTGCTGCGTCTCCTGGCAGGAACCGCCTGCCGATTCGATCTGCTTGCGGGCCGCGTCGGAGAATTTCGCCGCGTGCACCGTCAGCTTCTTGGTGAGTTTTCCATCGCTGAGGACTTTGATGCTGTCGGCCCGGCCGCGGATCAGACCCGCGCTGCGCAGTGCCGCTTCGTCAACGGTTGCCCCGTTTTCGAAACGCTCCAGATCGGAGACCTTCACGATGACGTTTTCCTTCTTGAAGATGTTGGTGAAGCCGCGCTTGGGCAGGCGCCGATGCAGCGGCATCTGGCCGCCTTCGAATCCGCGCATGCGGCTGAAGCCGGAACGGGACTTCTGTCCCTTCTCACCGCGGGCCGATGTCTTTCCGTGGCCCGATCCCGGACCGCGGCCGACGCGCTTCTTCGCGTGACGTGCGCCCTTCTTTGGTTTGAGTTTTCCTAGTTCCATCTGTCGTTCCTCAATGGTGGCCGGTTGCCGGTGACCGGTGTCCAAAAGCTCTGGCAACCGGCCACCGGGAACCGGCCACTTTCATCATTCCACCACTTCGACGAGATGCGGGATCTTGGCGATCATCCCGCGCACTTCCTTCGTATCCGGCCGCTCGGCGATCCTGTGCATCTTGCCGAGACCCAGCGATTTGAGTGTCTCGCGCATGTTGCGCGGGCACCCGATGCCGCTGCGAATCTGCTTGACGCGCAGTTTTTTCGCCTGCTCGTTCTTCTTCGCGCTCACGCCTCCCCTCCCTCGCTCTCGTCCCCATTGAGGCCGCGCAGCGCTTTGTATTCGCTTTCACTGCGAAGCTGTTTGAGGGCTTCGAAGGTCGCCTTGACGACGTTGTGCGGATTGGCCGTGCCGAGCGACTTCGTGAGAATGTTCTGAATTCCGGCCGACTCGAGAATCGCGCGCACCGGTCCGCCCGCGATCACACCCGTTCCGTCAGCCGCCGGCTTCAGCAACACGCGTCCCGCGCCGTAGTGGCCGGTGGCCGCGTGCGGAATGGTCGTTCCGGACATCGAGATCGCGATCATGTTCTTCTTCGCGATTTCGATTCCCTTCTTGATGGCAGCCGGAACTTCCTTCGCTTTGCCCGATCCGAAGCCGACGCGGCCCTGACCGTCGCCGACGACCACCAGCGCGCTGAAGCTGAAGTTCTTGCCGCCTTTGACGACTTTCGTGACGCGGTTGATGTGGACGACCTTGTCGATCATCCCGCTTTCGCTTCGATCATCACCACGGCGATCGCTGCGCTGCGAACCCTGCCGCTGTGAACCCTGACTTGGACGCTGCATTCGTTCTCCGTTTGCCGTTGGCCGTTTGCCGTTTGCCGTTTGCCGTTTGCCGTTCCCGCCCGCCCAACGGCGAACGGCTGACGGCCAACGGCCAACGATCCCTAGAACTCCAATCCGTTTTCGCGCGCCGCATCGGCGAGCGCTTTGACATTTCCGTGGTACTGATAGCCGCCGCGGTCGAAGACCACCCGCTTGACGCCTTTGTCCTTGGCCTTCTTCGCGATCAGCGCGCCGACAGCCTTGGCGGCCGCCTGATTCGATCCGCCCTTCACGCCGGCATCTTTGTCGCGCGTCGATGCCGCCGCGATGGTCTTGCCTGACGCGTCATCGATTACCTGCGCATAGATGTGCTTGAGGCTCTTCTTCACTGCGAGGCGCGGCCGCTCGGCCGTGCCGCTGACTTTGCTGCGGATCCGCGCGCGGATCCGGCCTCGACTAACTCTTCGTTCTTTTGCTCTGTCCATGATTCGTTTGCCGTTCGCCGTTTGCCGTTTGCCGACCCGCCCGCCTCAACGGCGAACGGCAGACGGCCAACGGCCAGCCATTACTTCCCAGCGGCCTTGCCCGCCTTTCTCCGCAGAATCTCGTCGGAGTACTTGATGCCTTTGCCTTTGTAGGGATCGGGTTCGCGCAGCGAGCGGATCTCCGCCGCTGTTTGCCCGACCTGCTGCTTGTCGATGCCGCTCACCGTGATGTGGCCGGTCTTGCCATCGATCGCGATCTCGATGCCCTTCGGAATCGGGAAGCGGATCGGATGCGAGTATCCGAGCTGGAAAACGACTTCCTTCCCCTTCACTTCGGCGCGATAGCCGACGCCCACGATATCCAGCTCTTTCTTGAACCCCTCGGTCACCCCGGTGACGTTGTTGGCAACCAGCGCGCGCATGAGACCATGCGTCGCGCGAGACCTTCCTTCGTTGTCACTGCGCGTGAACGAGACGACGTTACCCTCGATCTTCACGCCGATGCCGGGAACGATGGGCGTGATGAGACTTCCCTTCGGCCCTTTGACCGTGACGACGCTTCCGTCCTGCTTGACCTCTACGCCTTTCGGCAGAGGAATCTGCTTGTTACCAATGCGCGACATGGGACCTTCTCCTTACCAGACCTGACAAAGGACTTCGCCGCCGATGCCGCTCTTCGCGGCTTCGTGGCCCGCCAGCACGCCCTTCGACGTCGAAACGATCGCGAGTCCGAGTCCACCGAGGACGCGGGGGATTTCCTTCGTGTTGCGGTAGACGCGGCGGCCCGGGCGCGAGATGCGCTCGATGCCGTGGATGACCGGCTCGCCGTCGGACGAGTACTTGAGATCGATCCGCAGCGTCGCCTGGATCTTGTCCTTCTCGACGAGCGCGTAGTTGCGCACGAAACCCTCGCTCTTGAGGATCTTCGCGATCTCGACTTTCAGTTTCGACGCCGGCATCTCGACGCGATCGTGATGCGACTGGATGCCGTTGCGGATGCGCGTCAACATATCCGCGATGGGGTCTGTCATTGACATTCGTGAGCTCCTACCAACTCGCCTTTGTAATGCCGGGGATGTATCCGCCCAGCGACAACTGCCGGAAGCAGATCCGGCAGAGTTGAAACTTGCGCAGAAAGCCGCGCGCGCGACCGCAGCGCTTGCAGCGGTTCTTCTTGCGGGACATGAACTTCGGCTTCCGCTCCGCCTTGACGATCATTGCCGTTCTAGCCATGTGTCTCCCTACCTCTGCCCAAACGGCATGCCCAGCTCCCGGAGAAGGAAGCGAGCCTGCTCGTCGTTTTTCGCGGTCGTGACGATGGTGATGTTCATGCCCTTCGACTTGTCGACCTTGGAGCCGTCGATCTCCGGGAAGATGACGTGATCGCGGATGCCGATGGTGTAGTTTCCGCGGCCGTCGAATGATTTCGCCGGCACTCCGCGGAAGTCGCGCACGCGCGGCAGCGCGATGTTGATCAGGCGATCGAGGAACTCATACATCTTCTCGCCCCGCAGCGTGACCATCGTGCCGATGGGCGCGCCTTCGCGAAGCTTGAAGCTCGCAATCGACTTCTTCGCGCGCGTGATCACAGGCTTCTGCCCGGCGATCTGCGCCAGCTCTTCGGCCGCGCTGTCCAGAACCTTCATGTTCGTGATCGCTTCGCCGATGCCCATGTTCACGACGATCTTGTCGATCTTCGGGATCGCCATGACGTTCTTGATCCCGAACTCGTCCTGGATCTTCTTGCGGACTTCCTTTTGGTATCTCTCTTTTAGTCTTGCGGCCATATGTCTCAGTCCTGAGTCCTGAGTCCTGTGTCCTGAGTCCGTCCGTCCTTTCCTCAGGACTCAGGACTCAGCACTCAGGACTACATTTCCGTTTCGCAGTTCTTGCAGTACCGTTTGGCTCCCTCGGCGGTGCGATGGGAACCGGTTCGTGTTGCTTCATTGCAGCTCGGGCAGACCACCTGAAGTTTGGCCAGCCGGATCGGCGCCTCGCGCTCCAGGATGCCACCCTTGGCGTTTTTCTGAGGATTCGCCTTGCTGTGCTTCTTCGCCAGATTCACACGCTCGACGATCGCTGTTCCCTTCGAGGGGATCACGCGCAGGACTTTCGCCTGCTTGCCGCGATCTTTTCCTGACAGGACGCGGACCGTGTCGCCCTTGCGGACGTGGCCCTTGTGCGGCGCAATTTCTTTCTGTTTTCTCGATCCTGCGTACATTTCAAATGACCTCGGGTGCGAGCGAGATGATCTTCATGAACTTGCGCTCGCGGAGCTCGCGGGCCACCGGTCCGAAGACGCGCGTGCCCACCGGCTCGTTCTGATCGTTGATGAGCACCGCGGCGTTGTCGTCGAACTTGATGTACGATCCGTCGCGCCGGCGCACCTCTTTCACAGTCCGCACGATGACTGCCTGCACGACGGCGCCCTTCTTGACGGTGCCATCGGGCGAGGCTTCCTTCACGGACGCGGTGATGACGTCGCCGATCCCGGCGTACTTGCCGGCCGTCGATCCGCCCCGCATCTTGATCGCCGCGATCTTCTTGGCGCCGGTGTTGTCGGCGACATTCAATATTGTTCGCATCTGAATCATGTTTCGCTCCGGTCCACTTCGCTTTAGCTTGCGGCCTTCTCCAGTACCTCGCGTACGCTCCACCGCTTCCGCTTCGACATCGGACGCGTTTCCTCGATCACGACGCGATCGCCGACGTTGAGGGTCGGGTCCTCGTTGTGCGCGAGGAACTTGTTCGTGCGCTTGATGTACTTCTGATACATCCCGTGCCGGAACAGGTTCTCGACCGCCACCACCACGGTCTTGGTCATCTTGTTCGAGACGACTACGCCGACTTTCGTCTGCTTTCTCGATTCTTTCTTTTCCTTCTCAGCCATCGTTCCGTTCTCCGCTTGCCGTTTGCCGTTTGCCGTTCCGCCCCGCGCTCCGGCGAACGGCTGACGGCGAACGGCCGAGGACTCAGGCCCTCGACTTTTCATTCAGCAGTGTCTTGATCCGCGCAATCTCGCGGCGAACCTGTCGCATCTTGGCCGGACTCTCCATCCGGCCGGTTGCGCGCTGGAATCGCAATTTGAAAAGCTGCTCGACCAGCTCACGCTCGCGCGTCTGCAGCTCGTCGACCGACTTGTCACGCAGCTCGGCAGTGTTGTTCGATTTCAATCTGCCACCTCCAGCATTTCGCGGCTGACGAAGCGCGTCTTGAGCGGCAGCTTGTGGGCCGCCAGCCGGAACGCTTCCTCAGCGACTTCGCGCGTCACGCCTTCCATCTCGTACAGAATCCTCGCCGGCTTGATCACGCATACCCATTCCTCGGGCGCGCCTTTGCCTTTGCCCATGCGCGTCTCGAGCGGCTTCTTGGTGACCGGCTTGTCGGGGAAGATGCGGATCCAGATCTTGCCACCGCGCTTGACGTGACGCGTCATCGCGACACGTGCGGCTTCGATCTGACGTGCGGTAAGCCAGCCCGGCTCCAGCGCCTGCAGACCGAAATCTCCGAACGAGATCTTCTGCCCGCGCGTCGCCATGCCACGCCGGCGTCCGCGCTGCTGTTTTCTGAACTTAACTTTCTTCGGCATCATCATGATGTCGTCTCTCCAGGCGTCAGGCGCCAGGCGCCGGGCGTCAGGCGGCTTCTCCTGACGACTGACGCCTGAGGCCTGAAGCCTCTTTCGTTACTGCGGTCTCCTGCGGCTTCTGGCTTTGGCCATTTCTCCCTTGAAAATCCACACCTTGACGCCGATCGTTCCGTAGGTCGTGTTCGAAGTTGCCCAGCCGTAATCGATGTCGGCCTTCAGCGTGTGCAGCGGAAGGCGTCCGTCCTGGTACCACTCGGAGCGCGCGATCTCGGCGCCGTTGAGCCTTCCTGCGACGCGGACCTTGATGCCCTTCGCGCCGAAGCGGAATGCGCTCTCCATCGCCTTCTTCATCGCGCGACGGAATGCGATACGACGCTCGAGCTGCGTGGCGATGTTCTCGCTCACCAGCTGGGCGTCGAGCTCGGGACGCTGGATCTCCTGAATGTTGATGTAGACCTCGCCGTTGACCAGCTTCTGCAGCTCGTCACGCAGCTTGTCGACCTCGGCACCCTTGCGGCCGATGATGATGCCGGGCCGCGAGGTGTAGATGTTGATCCGCATCTTGTTGGCAGTCCGCTCGATGTCGATCTCGGACACACCGGCGTGCGCCAGACGCTTCTTGAGATCCGCGCGAAGTTTCAGATCGCGATGGAGCGTCTCGGCGTAGTTCTTTCCCGCGAACCAGCGCGAGTGCCACGTCTTGTTGAATCCGAGCCGAAATCCGTAGGGGTTGACCTTTTGACCCAAGCTTGCCTCCGTTATTTTGCTGCGCGCGCGCGCGGCGGCGTGCGCGGTGCAGTACTTCGCTTGCTTTCGCCAGTGCGCGCGTTGACTGCTTTCACTTCGTCCGAAACATGCACCGTCACGTGCGCTTTGCGTTTCTGAATCTGATAGGCGCGGCCCATCGGAGCCGGCTGCACGCGCTTCTCGCGCGGGCCCTCGTTGACGTAAATCTTCGAGACCACCAGATCGTCGGTGTCGACGCCGTTCTCCGTGTTCTCGGCATTCGCGACCGCAGAACGGAGCAGCTTTTCGATGTCCTTCGCGGAATGCTTCTTCAGGAAGCGAAGGATGCTCAAAGCCTCATCGACTTTCTTGCCGCGGATCATGTCCGCCACCAGCCGGACTTTCTGCGGCGATGCTTTCAAATACTTGAGAGTTGCGGTCGCTTCCATCTCGATCTCCGTTATGACTTGCCCGTCGGTGCCGCAGGAGCTGCCGTTCCAGGCGCTGCCGCTCCGCCCGGGCCCTTGCCGCCCGGCGTCGGCGAGACGACTTTCTCGACCTTCTTGCCGCTGTGGCCTTTGAAGGTGCGCGTCAACGCGAACTCGCCCAGCTTGTGACCGACCATGTTTTCGGAGACGTAGACCGGCACGAACTTGCGGCCGTTGTGCACCGCAATCGTGTGACCGACCATGTCCGGGGTGATGGTCGAGCGGCGCGACCAGGTCTTGATGACCTTCTTCTCGCGCTCGCGATTCATCGTCTCCACCTTCTTCGCGAGGTGGTCGTCCACGAAGGGACCTTTTTTCAGTGATCTCGCCATTTACTTGGTTCTCCGCTTGACGATGAACTTCGTCGTTCGTTTGTTGCGCCGCGTCTTGTAACCCTTCGTCGGCTGGCCCCACGGACTCACCGGGTGACGTCCGCCGGAGGTCTTTCCTTCACCGCCGCCGAGCGGATGATCGACAGGATTCATCGACACGCCGCGGTTGTGCGGCATCTTTCCGAGGTGACGCGTGCGGCCGGCTTTGCCGATCGAAACGTTCTCGTGATCGAGATTTCCGACCTGACCGATCGTGGCGTAGCAGCGCACATGTACCTTGCGCATCTCGCTGGAGGGAAGACGCAGCGTCGCCCACTCCCCTTCACGCGCCATGAGCTGCGCGCTCGTTCCGGCCGAGCGGGCCATCTGGCCGCCCTTTCCTTCCTTCAGCTCGATGTTGTGAATCATTGTGCCGAGGGGGATGCCGGAAAGAGGAAGTGCGTTGCCGACGAGAATGTCTGCTTCCGGACCTGCCATCAGTGTCGTGCCGACCTGCAGTCCGTCGGGCGCGAGGATGTAGCGCTTCTCGCCGTCGGCGTAGTGCAGAAGAGCGATGCGCGCGCTTCGGTTCGGATCGTATTCGATGGCCGCAACCTTTGCCGGGATCCCGCGCTTGTCGCGCTTGAAGTCGATGTCGCGATAGCGCTGCTTGTGACCGCCGCCGATGAAACGCGAAGTGACACGTCCGGTGTTGCCCCGCCCGCCCGTCTTCGGCTTGCCTTTGGTCAGCGCCTTTTCCGGCCGGCTCTTGGTGATCTCTTCAAACCCCAGATGGGTTTGAGCCCGTCGGCCGGGGGTTGTCGGTTTGTAAGATTTCATAACCATTGTCGTTAGTCCTGAGTCCTGAGTCCTGAGTCCTGAGTCCTGAGTCCTGAGTGCGAATCACACCGGGCGGGTGGGACTCAGCACTCAGGACTCAGGACTCAGGACTTATTCATTTCAGCTACACCCCTTCAATGAAGTCAGGTGCCTTTTCTCCCTCTTTGAGCCGCACATACGCCTTGCGCCAGTCGCGGCGCTTGCCGGCGTAGCGGCCCATCCGCTTCACTTTGCCCTTCACGTTGAAGATGCGGACTTCATCGACTTTCACTTTGAAGAGCTCTTCGATGGCGTTCTTGACTTCGATCTTGTTCGCGCCCGGATCGACTTCGAAGGCGATCACATTCGCGCCTGTTTCGCGCATCAGCGTCGACTTCTCGGTCACCAGCGGGCGACGGATGATCCGGTTCGCTTTCATGACTCGAGTGCCTCCGTCAGACGCTGCAGCGCATCCTGGCTGAGCACGATGTAGCGGCTGTTCACGACGTCGTACACGTTGACGTGCAGAGGATCGACGAGCACCAGCCGCGGATTGTTGCGCGCCGCCAGAGCGAGGTTGGTGTTCTCGAAGGACTCGACAATCAGCGCTTTTCCTTCGACGCCGATCTTCGTCACCTTTTCCGCCAGCGCTTTCGTCTTCGCGTCAGCGACCGAGAGATCGCTGAGCAGAACGAGCTTGCCTTCCTTCACGCGCTGCGAAAGCGCGGACTTGAGGGCGTTTTTCTTTTCCTTTGAGTTCATCTTGTAGGAGTAGTCGCGCGGGACCGGACCGAAGACCGTGCCGCCGTGACGATGAATCGGCGGACGATTGCCGCCCTGACGCGCGCGGCCGGTACCCTTCTGACGGAACGGCTTCTTGCCCGAGCCGCTGACTTCCGAGCGGTTCTTGACCTTGTGCGTTCCCTGCCGAAGCGACGCGAGATAGTTGCGGACCGCCTCGTGAATCAGATGTTCTTTGTACGGATACGCGAAGATCTCTTCCGACAGATCCACGGACCCGACCTTCTTGTTGTTCCAGTCTTTGACGTCAATTTTCGGCATGGCTATTCACCCCGCTTCCCGTTTTGCGAGAAACGCACGACGACCAGACCATTGCGCCCGCCCGGCACGGCGCCGCGAACGTAGAGCAGATTGTTCTCGGCATCCACTTTCGCGACGCGCAGATTCTTGACCGTCACCTGATCGCCGCCCATCCGCCCGCCCATGCGCATTCCCTTGAGCACGCGCGACGGAAACGCCGACGCGCCGATCGATCCGGGAGCGCGATGGAACATCGAGCCGTGCGACTCGCGGCCACCTTTGAAGTGATGGCGCTTGACGACGCCCTGGAAACCCTTGCCCTTCGACTGACCGACCACGTCGATCGAGTCGCCCGCCTTGAAGATGTCGACCTGCACTTTGTCGCCGACATTCGCCTCGCCCTCGTAGGGCAGCTCGACCAGCGTGCGCACAGGCGGAATGCCGGCCTTCTCGAAGTGGCCGCGCTGCGCGCCGGTCACTCGACGGTTCGAGATCTTCTCGACCAGGCCGACCTGCACGGCGTTGTAGCCGTCAATCTCGGTGGTCTTCTTCTGCACGACGAGGCAAGGTCCGGCCTGAATGACCGTCACCGGGACGAGTGCACCATCCTCGGCGAACACCTGGGTCATTCCGACCTTCTTGCCAATGATTCCTGCGATAGCCATGATCAATCTCCGGCGCGGAGGCGCTTAGTCGCGAAGGCGCGTCGGCGATTTTCGCCTTCGCGCCTGCGCGCCTTTGCGCCTTTGCGCCTATTTGCCAAACGCTTTGATCTCCACGTCCACACCCGCCGGCAACTCGAGCTTCATGAGTGCGTCGACCGTCTGGGTCGTCGGCTCGAGAATGTCGAGCAGCCGCTTGTGCGTCCGCATCTCGAATTGCTCGCGTGACTTCTTGTCCACATGCGGACTGCGCAGGACCGTGTAGCGCGATATCTGCGTCGGCAGCGGAATCGGTCCCGCTACTTTCGCTCCGGTGCGCTTGGCCGTGTCGACGATCTCGGAAGTGGACTGATCGAGGACGCGGTAGTCGTACGCTTTGAGTCGGATGCGGATCTTTTCGTTCATCATTTTTTGTTTGCCTTTAAAGAACAGTTGGACCGGCGCGGAGGCCGGTCCCTACGTTTATTCGATGATGTCCGTGACCGTGCCGGCGCCGACCGTGCGGCCGCCTTCACGAATCGCGAAGCGGAGTCCCTTCTCCATCGCGATCGGCGCGATGAGCTGAATCGTCAGCGACGTGTTGTCGCCCGGCATGACCATCTCCGCTCCCGACGGCAGCTCGGCGGTGCCGGTGACGTCGGTCGTGCGGAAGTAGAACTGCGGACGATAACCATTGAAGAACGGCGTGTGACGTCCGCCCTCTTCCTTGGTCAGAATGTAAACCTCGGCCTTGAACTTGGTGTGGGGCGTGATCGAGCCAGGCTTGGCGCAAACCTGACCGCGCTCGACGTCCTTGCGCTCCACGCCGCGGAGCAGCAGGCCGACGTTGTCGCCGGCCTGTCCTTCATCGAGCAGCTTGCGGAACATCTCGACGCCCGTGACGACCTTCTTCTGCGTCGGACGCAGGCCGACGATCTCCACTTCCTCGCCGACCTTGATGATTCCGCGGTCGATGCGGCCGGTGACGACCGTGCCGCGGCCGGAGATCGAGAAGATGTCTTCAACCGGCATCAGGAACGGCTTGTCGATGACGCGCTGGGGCATCGGAATGTAGGTGTCAACCGCATCCATCAACTGCATGATCTTCTGGCCCCACTCGTCCTTCGGGTCGCCGCTCTCCAGCGCCTTCAGCGCGGAGACGCGAATCACCGGAAGGTCATCGCCCGGGAACTCGTAGCTGGAGAGCAGCTCGCGGACTTCGAGCTCGACGAGGTCGAGAAGCTCGGGGTCGTCGACGGCGTCGACTTTGTTCAGCGCCACGACGATGTAGGGAACGCCGACCTGACGCGCCAGCAGGATGTGCTCGCGGGTCTGCGGCATTGGGCCGTCAGCAGCGGAGACAACGAGAATCGCACCGTCCATCTGGGCGGCGCCGGTAATCATATTCTTGACGTAGTCGGCATGGCCCGGGCAGTCGACGTGCGCGTAGTGCCGCTTCTCGGTCGAATACTCGACGTGCGCCGTCGCGATCGTAATACCGCGTTCGCGCTCCTCGGGAGCCTTGTCGATCTGGTCGAACGCAACGAACGTCGCCGTTCCCTTCGCCGCCAGAATCTTCGTGATGGCCGCGGTGAGCGTCGTCTTGCCATGGTCGACGTGGCCGATGGTCCCGACGTTCACGTGCGGTTTGCTGCGATCAAACTTTTCTTTCGCCATTTGCTTCTAACCTCCAGTCCTGAGTCCTGAGTCCTGAGTCCTGAGTCCTGAGCCCTGAGCCCGCCCGCCCCTCGTCTCTCAGGACTCAGGAC
>JALYZI010000103.1 GCA_030948915.1 Acidobacteriota bacterium | reverse complement strand
TATGGATTCTTGGTACAAGGACGCAATCATCTACCAGACGCACGTCAAGGCGTTCTACGACACGAACGCCGACGGCATCGGTGACTTCCAGGGCCTCACCCGCAAACTCGACTACCTCCAGGACCTCGGCATCAACATTCTGTGGCTGCTGCCGTTTTATCCATCACCGCTCCGCGATGACGGATATGACATCGCGAACTACACCGCCATCCACCCGAGTTACGGCACGCTCGCGGATTTCAAAGCGTTTCTGCGGGAAGCGCACAGCCGGGGAATTCGCGTGGTCACCGAGCTGGTGGTCAATCACACCAGCGATCAACATCCGTGGTTTCAAAAATCGCGGCACGCGAAACCGGGATCGCCCTGGCGCGATTACTACGTCTGGAGCGATACGCCCGAGAAGTACAAGGACGCCCGCATCATCTTCAAGGACTTCGAGACGTCGAACTGGGCGTGGGACCCGGTCGCGCATGCGTACTACTGGCATCGCTTCTATTCGCATCAGCCCGATCTCAATTTCGACAATCCGGCCGTCCACGAAGCGCTCTTCAAAGTCCTCGAGTTCTGGATCAACCTCGGCGTCGATGCGTTTCGTCTCGATGCGATTCCGTATCTCTACGAGCGCGAAGGCACGACGTGCGAAAACCTGCCCGAGACACACGTCTTTCTCAAGAAGCTGCGCGCGCGGCTCGATTCGCTGCATCCGGGAAAAATGCTGCTGGCGGAAGCGAATCAGTGGCCCGAAGACTCGCGGCCTTACTTCGGCGACGGCGATGAGTGCCACATGGCGTTCAACTTCCCGGTCATGCCGCGGATGTACATGGCGCTGGCGCAGGAAGATCGTTTTCCGATCGTCGACATCATGGCCCAGACGCCGCCGATTCCTGAGAACTGCCAATGGGCGCTTTTTCTTCGCAATCACGATGAGCTGACGCTCGAGATGGTCACCGACGAAGACCGCGACTACATGTGGCGCACCTACGCGGCCGATCGCCAGGCGCGAATCAACCTCGGAATTCGCCGCCGCCTTGCGCCGCTGATGCAGAACAACCGCGCCCGCATCCATCTGATGAATGGATTGCTGTTCTCGTTTCCCGGAACGCCGATCGTCTATTACGGCGATGAAATCGGCATGGGCGACAACATCTATCTGGGAGATCGCAACGGCGTGCGCACGCCGATGCAGTGGAGTGCCGATCGCAATGCCGGATTCTCGCGCGCAAATCCACAACAGTTGTATCTGCCGGCAATCATCGACCCGCAGTATCACTACGAGCAGGTCAATGTCGAAGTTCAGCAGAGCAGTCCGTATTCGCTCTTGTGGTGGATGAAGCGACTCATCGCGACGCGAAGGCGTTTCCGCGCTTTCGGCCGCGGCACGATGGAATTCCTCTATCCCGAGAACCGCAAAATCCTGGCGTTCGTCAGGCGGTTCGAGGAAGAGACGATCCTCGTCGTCGCGAACCTGTCGCGATTGGTACAAACTTTCGAGCTCGACCTGTCGCAGTTTCACGGGATGGTCCCCGTCGAGCTTTCGGGCGGGACGCGCTTTCCCGAAATCACCGATCGTCCGTACTTTCTCAACCTGAGCCCGTTCGCTTTCTATTGGTTCGCTCTCGAACGCGTGCGCTCCGATGTGGCACTCGGCGCCGGGGAGTTGCCGCTCATTCCGGCGAAATCGTGGGGCGAACTCATCGCCGGCCGCAATCGCGAGGCCCTCTCGGCGGCGATTCTGCGATATGTCCGATCGCGGCGTTGGTTCGGCGCGAAGGCCAGAACGGTCAATGCGCTGAAGATTGAAGAGATCGTTCCGATTTCGCGAGACGCGGGCTCGGTCGTCATGCTCGACATCGAGTACACCGATGGCGAGCCCGATCGATATCTGCTTCCTCTTGCGTTGGCGCAGGCGCGCCGCGCGGACGAACCGGAGCGCTCGACCACGCTGATCGCGCGTTTGCGCGACGGGTGCCTGTTGTACGAGCCGGTCGCCGATGAGAGATTCGGCAACGCCCTGCTCGACATCATCGGCAAACGAAAGCGTCTGAAAGGGAGCAGTGGTTTGCTCAATGGCTCTCCGACGAAAGACTTCCGCGAGCTTCGCGATGGTGGCGATTTGCACGCGCAGGTCCTCAGAGCCGAGCAGAGCAACACCGCAATCGTCTACGGCGAGCGTCTCTTTCTGAAGTTGTTTCGACGTCTGGAGCCGGGGATCAATGTTGATCTCGAGGTCGGCCTTTTTCTCAATGAGCAAACTTCGTTTCGCAATACCCCGCGAATCGCGGGCGCGATCGAGTATGCGAACGGCAGCGAGCCGACGACGGTCGCCATCCTTCAGAGCTACACGCCGAACTCGGGCGACGCGTGGCGCTACACACTCGATGTCATCAATCGGTTCTTCGAGCGCGTCGTCAGCGATCCCGAGGCCGTCGAGCGCCTGACGAAAGCGACTCCGTCCGATTCGCTGTTGACGCTCGCGGAAAAACCGCCATCGAATGTTGCGCAGGAGCTGATCGCCGGCTATCTCGCCGATGCGGAGTTGCTGGGCCGGCGCACGGCGCAGATGCATCTCGCGCTCGCGTCGCGCGACGACATCGCGGC
>JALYZI010000085.1 GCA_030948915.1 Acidobacteriota bacterium | reverse complement strand
ATACAATCACCTCCCGCGCCGTTCGTTAAAACTCGTTTCGAATATCAGTTGCGGTAACAGTATTGCCAAAAAAACGAGAAGTCAATACCTGAAACGCACTTTTATGGCGTTACGCCATAGGATAATCAGGTCGAAAACGGGCGCATTATATCGAACGCTTACGCCTGCACAACCACCATTTGCGGAAAAGCAATCAGGCACCTTTGGCGGTTCAAGTTCGGTGCCGGACTTCTCGACAGATGGACAAACCTACTTCGTCGCTTCCATCGCCGCCGGCGCCGCGCCGCGATTTAGAAACACCTGAATCGAACCGTCGCGCGCCGCGAGCACCGTGGACGCCGCCGACTCGTACATCACGATGACGTCCGGCCGGCCATCGCCGTTCACGTCAGCAACTTTGATGTCGTAATTCGTGTTCGGCTCGAGCTTCAGTCCGCTCACTGTTGCCCGAGTGAATCCACCCTTGCCATCGCCGAGGAGCACGACGGCCTCGCGCGGATCGTAGCGGGTATAGATGATGTCGTCGTTGCCATCTCCGTCGAAGTCCGCGACCGCCAGGCCCGTGATTCCACGGAGTCCCGACCAGCGCGCGATCGGCGTCCGCTTCGGTACCTTTCCTGAAAAACTGATGCGGTCGATCCCCACTACAGTCTTCGACGGAGGCTCGGGCATGACGTCGCTCGGAAGATCGACCGGCCAGTACCGCACGTAGGCCACGATCGCGTCGTCGACTTTTTTCGACGAGAACTTTCCAGCCGCGTTGGCGTTGTAGGACGACAAGTACGGAACGACTTTCGGATCGGTGATCGCCTTCCACTTTCTCGAGCCGTCAGTCACGAAAACGATCTGGTTGCTGTTCTGATAGATCGTCGCCGCGATCATGTCGTGATGCCCATCGCCCGTCAGGTTCGCGATCGTGAGCCAGTCGCCGGCGGTCTTGCTGTCGTCTCCGGCGATGTCCGCCTCTTCCCACTGCGTGCCTTTCTTCCGGTTGTAGTAGACCCGCAATTTTCCCTTCTGATGCGCGATCGCGCGCGCAACCGTCGGACCCTCACTCAGTGCGACGATGTCGGGATAGCCATCGTGATCGACGTCGGCAATCGCGATGCGTCGCGTCGCGAAATCGCGCGGCAGTCCCTCGGTCACCTCGGTGAACTTTCCTTTGCCATCGCCGAGCATCACGAAAATGCCTTGCAGATGGACGCCGAACGCGAGATCCATGTGACCGTCCCGATTGAAATCGGCGGCCACGACGTTGCCGTAATCGACGCCGCGAGGCCACTGCGCTTCACTCCAGTATCGCCAGTGTCCTTTGCAGTCGCCGAGGAAAATCGCGGGGACCTCGTTACCTTTGCGCTCGGAGGGCGCGATGATGTCAGGACATCCGTCGCCGTTCATGTCGGCGACCGCCGGCGAATTGCGCCACGATCCGCTCGTCGGCAGTCCTTCCGACGATTCCTGGAATCGAATCGCCTTCGTGCTGGGCTGCAGATTCAGATCCGAAAACTCGGAGCGCATGTCGCGAAGATAGGCCAACGCTTCGTTGCTGTACTGCGTCGACGGCGGCTCAGGCGGCGCCTCGGTCGGATCGAGGGTCCATACCCAGAGCCACTTGTCGTTGAGCTGATAGACCTCGCGCGAGACCGCCGCGAACGCGATCGGACGCACCCAGCCCGGATCGGAATCCCATGCTTCCCAGCGGCGATCGAATTTTTCGATGTGATACGACTTTCCGAACCGCCAGAAATGTTTGTTCGGATCGGGATTCGCTCCGGGATCTTCCGCGGTCCCGATGCGTGACTTTCGCTGCTCGGGCGTTTCAGAATAGAGGTATTGCGGCTCCGGGCTGTCGACTTTCGGACGTGGATGGTCGGGCGTTTCCTGCCACGCGAAACGCGGATCTTCCACGGGCTTCGGCGCGGGCTTCGTCGCCTGCGGCTGCGGGACGGGTGTTTGTGCCGCGAGCGCTGCCGCACTGAGAGCGGCAACCATCGCGAGCAAGAGTCTCTTAGCGAACATTCTTCCAAGCCTCCTGTCGAAACGACATTTCAGATCAAATCGGCCAACGTCGGCTGCGCGTGTCTGAAGAACATCAGACCTCCGACGAACAAAACGGCCGCGACAACCAAAAGAAATACGAGCGAACCGATCGCAGGTAACGCTGCCGAGAGAATTGCGCTGCGGAACAAACCGAGCAGCGGAGTCATCGGATTCCAGATGAAAAACCTTTCGAACCTGCCGGCGACGGGATACAGAATCGGGCTGAGATAGAAGGCCACCGACAGCAGGAATCCCAGAATTGGCAAAAGATCGCGGAAAACGACGTAGGCTGCCGCGAGAAACCATCCGATGCCCACCTGCACCGAAAACTGAAGGACGAGGGCGAACGGCAAAAGCCAGATGAAGTGCGGCGCCGCTCCCCGCATCAGGAGAAATCCGAGGAAGAGGGCAAGGCCGATGACCTCGAAAATCAAAGCAGACGCGTTCGGCACCACGACCAGAAGCTCGCTCCGGAACGCCAGCCTCCGCACCATCGGCGCGTTCTCGACGATGCTGGTCGTCGACCGCATGACTCCCTCATTGATTCCGAGCCAGGGAAGCAGTCCCGAAATCAAAAAGAGGATGTAGTCGTTGTCACGTCCCGGTCCCCTGGAAAACATATAAGTAAAGACGAACCAGTAGAGTACGACCAGGCTGAGAGGCTGCAGGATGGCCCAGAAGATACCGAGGGCCGAGCCGCTGAATCTGGCAGTAAAGTCGCGCTTCACGAGCTCTCGGAGAAGGTGGATGTTCTGGTGCGTGGGAGGCCTCCGGACTTGACAGAAGACGGCTTAAGTCCGTAGATTGAGGCCGCGAAGTTTATTTTTCAATAGCATAAAAGTCAACGCAAACGCCCATGAATAAGCCAGGTCAGCTCGAGCTCGTCGGAAGAAAAATCCGACAGCTTCGCCGTCAACGCAAGTTGACACAGGTGGAGCTCGCCGAGCGCATCGGCATTCATCAGTCCGATCTTTCACGGATGGAGCAGGGCGAATACAAGGTCGGACTCGATACGCTGTTGAAAATCCTGCAGACGTTCGATCTCAGCATCGGCGACTTCTTCGAAGAGGGCAGCCGCGCGCAATCGGTGTTCGACAAGCTGAAAACACTCAGCCCGGCTGCGCAGAAAGAGGTCGAAAGCTTCATCGAATTCAAGCGGGCGCAGGAGTTCGACGAGCCAGACGGTGGGGAGGGCGAGGGTGGAGATGTCTGAGCAGATGTCGACTCGCGCGGAGGAGCTGCGGCGCGCAGCTCTCGCGAAAGTTCGCTCCGGAGAAATCGAGGAAGCACTCGGGCTGTACGACTCCGCGCTTTCTCTGGCGGATGATGAAGAGACGCGCGAGCTGATCGTCATCAACAAAGCCGACGCAATGATTTCGATCGAGCGTTCGGGACCGGAGGTGCAGGCGCTTCCGACAATCGTCATGCGACGCCGCAATCCGCATCATGTCTATGTGGCGGCGTACGCGCTGGTTTTCAAATACCGAATCGAAAAAGAGCTGAAGCGCGCGACGTTCTACGCGCAGCTCGCACTCCAGACCGCCGAAGAGGCCAATGAAGTGCTGTGGAAGATCGGCGCGCTGAACGAGCTGGGCAGCATCTACGACGCCGATTCGAAATTCGACAAGGCGATCGAATGCGGCGAGCAGGCGGTCGCGCTCATCGAGCAGCTCGAGAATCCGGAAGAGCATCGCCTCGCCTACGGCCTGGCGATCGAAAACCTCGGCGCTTCCCGGCTGCTCAGCGACCAGTTCGTCGAAGGCATCGCGCTCATCGAAAAAGCGCTGCCGTTCATCGCGGCTCCAATGCACGTGGCCGAGGCCTACATCGACCTCTGCTTCGGCTACCTCGGACTCGAGAATCTCGAGCGCGCGTGGCATTTCGGTGAGGCAGGTCTCGACCTGGCGACCGAATCGCGCCAGATCCGCAACGCCCACTACCTCCTCGGCGAAATCGCTTACAAGATGGGCGACGCCGGGCTGGCCGAGTTGCATTTCGACAAGCTCGCGGCGTTCTACCCCGAGTTCCGTCATCTGAAATCGCTGCTCTTCGCGATCGATTTGCGATCGATGGTGAATCTCAAGTTATGAAGCGTCTCGTCCTCGCGCTGCTCTTCGCCATCGTGCCGACTGCGCTCCTCGCGCAGGTCGCCGATCGCGACGTGCTGCTCACGCCGGACGGAACGCTGTACATGATCGAGAGCACGGACAACGACGGCGCGCAGGCAGCGTCAGTCCAGTCTTTCCTGACACTCACCATTCAACGCGGCAGCGAGCGCACAGTCACAACTGTGCCCGAGTCGCTCAGCGGCGGAATGCATTGGCGCCCGGCGCTGACGTACGACACGGACTCGAAGACGCTCTTCGTGTTCTGGCTGAAGATGCCGAATCCGTTCTCGAGCGAGCTGCTGCTGGCTTCGTACGCCAACGGTCACTGGCAGCCGGCGGTCTCGATCGACAATCAGCCTTACCACCTCCGCTTCAACCTCCGCATCGGAGTGACGACGCGCATCTCGCAGCTCCAGAACAACGGCGCGTTCGCGGACGCACCGGCCCTGCTCGTGCACGCCGTGTGGTGGGAAGAGACCGGTTACGGCGAAGCGGCGCGATACGGACTCTTCTCAGTCGACAAAGGCAGGATCTCCTTCGTTGAGCTCCATGACCTCACGGATTTCACCGGAAGCGTTCCGATCTTCCCGACCGACGTCGATCCGAAGTTCAACGCCGAGATCCTCAAGCATCCGGCGCTGATCGATAACGGGACGGCAAATTCGGTCGATGTGATCTTCGGCGACAAGAACTACGCAGTCTTCAATCGCGTGACGCTGAAGCCGATCGCCGACGGACGTATTCACATCCCGATCGGTGCTCGTCCGGGCGGTCCGCGCATTGCAGCCCCGAAGTCATTCACCGATCCATGGACCGGCCGCATCTCGACGATCACCTCGCCGCGCTCAGGCAACCTGCTGCTGTACAACACGACGAAGGACAGCGTCAGCTACGTCATGTTCTCGTCGGGCAGCTGGTCGTCGGTGAAGACGCTTGCGCTGAGCGAGAAGTTTTCCGCCGAAGCGGCGGTGGGCGCTCTCAGCCGGATGATGAATCAGTAGCCGCTAGACCTGCGGCTTCGATTTACTCACCGCCGAAATCACGCCGATCCCCAGAAGAGCGAGAGCCCCGATCGCAATCCAGATCGGCGGCATGTGCAGCATGTAGGCGGCGATCGCTGCCGCTGCGATGAGAATGATCCAGCCGACCAGCGCGAGATTGAACCAGTTCACGTCGAACCTCCGTTTGGCAGGGAAACTCAGCAATGGAGGTGCCACTCGCGCCGCCAGTGAGAAAAAAAGCCCGGCGAAATCGCCGGGCCCACCTCGAGAAATCGTTACCGGTTATTTCCCTAACAAAATGAACGCCACGACCAGGGCGTAAATGACCAGCGACTCGATCAGAGCCAGACCGATGAGCATGCTCAAGCGGATCGGGCCGGCGGCCGTCGGATTGCGTGCGATTCCCTCGACTGCCGCCGAGATGGCGCGCCCCTGTCCGATGGCACCGGCCGCAGCGGCGATGCCGAGAACGAATGCCGCGGAGACGAGTCCCCATCGAACGCCGGTCTGATTTGCCCCCGAAAGCGGTTGGTACGTTTGCGCGAACGCAGAACAAGCGAACAGCGCGGTCACGACCAACATCAGGACGATTCTTGTTTTCACTCCGATTTTCCTCCTTTCCTCGAATCCCGAAAATTCTTGATCAGTGTTCTTCCACTGCGATGGCGCCGCTGATGTACACCATCGTCAGCATGATGAAGACGAATGTCTGCAGAAACGCTCCGAAGATTCCAAGGCCCATCATCGGCCAGGGAACGAAGAACGGCACCAGCCCCATGAAGATCCCGGTGGCGGTGTGCTCGCCGAAGATGTTGCCGAACAGACGCATGCCCAGCGAAAGCACGCGTGCGAAGTTGCCGATGATCTCGATGATGAACATCAGCGGCGCGAGCCACCAGATCGGGCCTGCGAAATGTTTGATGTAGTGCCAGAACCCCTGCTTTCGGATTCCCTGATAGTTGAAATAGAGAAACGAAATGATCGCCAGCGCGAAGGTCGTATTGGGATTGCTGGTCGGCGGCTGCAGGAAGTAGAAAAGACCGAACAGATTCGACACGAAGATGAAGACCGCGAATGCGCCGATGATGTAGAGGAAGCGATCACCGTCGTGCCCAACGATCTCCCGCAGAAGGTCCTTGAGCGCGCTGACCGTGACCTCGAGGATGTGCTGCAGCGGTCCCGGGTTGTCGCGGCTGATGCGCCGCGCCGCCAGCGGAAAGAGGACCGCCGAGATCACCAGCACGAGCGCGGCCATGATCACGTGATCGGGGATATTCCACGCGAACTGATGCTGGACGCTGTGCCACAGCGCGTTCACGGGGTGATACAGAATCGAGTTTTCGTGCTCCACTCTTGTCAGTTCGCGACGCTTCTGAAAGTCGAGTACAGGCCTTCCCCGATGATTCCCACCACCACAATCGAGAATCCGAGCAATACACTGAAGGCATCAAACCGGGCAACGAGAATCGTGACCGCTAACGCAGCGCCGAGGAGTGCGTAGCGCATCAGGGTTCGAAGCGCTACTTTCCACGCGCGCAGGCGCGGCGATGGCTGGACGACCGCTTCCAAGATCTGCTCCAGCCAAAGGAAGCAGATGATATTGACCGCTGCACTGCAAGTCAATCCGACGAAGCCCCACCAACCGCCCCGCATCAGAGCCGGAAGGATGAACCCGACATACGAGGCCAGGCTGATGTTTCGAATCCGCCGCAAGACCGCGGCCGCGTCACTTGCTTCCGCCACTGTCGCGCAATCCGATCTTGAAGAGATTGACGAATGCCGCCGCGACTCCGAGCGCTGTGAAGATGTACGTCAGCCAATGCCCGGTCCCGAATAGCTTGTCGAGACCCCATCCACACAGGAAACCAATTCCGATCGCGATGGGAAACATCCATCCGAGCGACGAGGCTTCGAGAAGTTGTTGCCGCTCGCGGAGCCTGGCGTCTTTTTCGCCGTTATCTTCCGGCATGAGTGAGAAGTGATGCGCGGTTGGCAACCCAATTCGAGGACCGCGTCGCCTGGTTGATGAGCGGCGCCGGCAGGATTCCGAACAGGAGCGTCACCGCCAGGCTCACACCCGCGACGAGCTTCAGATTCGGCGTGATCGCAACCTCGGCCTCGCGCCCTTCTTTCAGGTACATCGCGACGACGATTCGGAAGTAGAAGAACATCGAGACCGCCGACATCAATACGGCGATGATCGCGAGCCAGCCAAACCCCGACTGCACAGCGGCGGCGAAGAGAAAGTACTTGCCGATGAACCCCGCCGTCGGCGGAATGCCGCCGAGCGAGAGAAGGAAGATCACCATCGCGAAAGCCCAGAACGGGGCCCGCTTATGCAATCCGTCGAAGTCGTCGACGCGTTCGCCGGCGTATGTGTGGCGCCGCAGCATCAGCACCGTCGCCCAGATTCCGAGATTTGCGAAGACGTACACCAGCGTGTAGATCAGCACTCCGCGCAATCCCATCGCGTTGAGCGACAAGATCCCGAGCAGGACATAGCCGGCGTGCCCGATGGACGAGTACGCGAGCATGCGCTTGACGTTGTCCTGTGTGATGGCGGCGAGATTGCCGAGGATCATCGAGAGCGCCGAGATGGTCGCGAGGATGTTGCTCCAGTCGAGCTGAAAATCATGCAGGCCGACGTAGAAGATGCGCGTGAAGATCGCGACCGCCGCGCCTTTCGAGGCCGTCGACAGAAACGCCGCGATGGGCGTCGGCGCACCTTCGTACACGTCGGGAGTCCAGACGTGAAAAGGCACGGCGGCAATCTTGAAGCACAGTCCGGCGCCGAGAAGCATGATGCCGAACATCAGCGCGTCGTTCGTGATGATGGTCGACATGGCCTTGGCGATCGTGAGCAGATTCAGCGAGCCGGTTACGCCGTAGATCAGCGAGATGCCGTAAAGCAGAATCGCAGAGCTGACCGCACCGAGGACGAAGTACTTCATGGCCGCCTCGGTCGACTTCTCCTCGTTCTTGAAGAAGCCCGCCAGGATGTAGCTGGAGAGCGACATCAGCTCGAGGCCGATGTAGATCGACGCCAGATGCACCCCCGACGCCATGAACATCATCCCGACCAGCGCGAATGCCAGAAGCGAGTAGTACTCCCACGCCGAGTATCGCGACTCGCGGAGGAAGTCGTCGGATAGCAGCGCGACCATCGCGATGGCCACGATGAAAAGCAGCTTGAAGAAAATCGAGAATCCGTCAAGGGCGAACATCGATGAGAACGCAGCCGTTTGCGGGAGATTTTCAACGACATTCGAGCAGAGGATCACCGAGCCCGCCGTGATCGCCAGCAGAATCAGCATCGCCCATTTGGCCGACCGCTCCTTCCGCCGCCACCCGACGACCGGCGCGATCAAAAGCAAAGACGCGCCGATTGAGAGAATGATCTCGGGCAGCATGAAGACGACGTCGTTCCAGGTCACTTCGATGCCTCGAGACTGTTGCCGGAGGCCGGTGGCCGGTTGCCCGCGGTGGAGAAATACGAGGGATCGACTTTCTGCACGATGTACTCGACGGGCTTCTCGATCAGATCGAAAATCGGCTTCGGATAGATCCCGATCCACACCATCACCGCGACCAGCGCCACCATCAGGCCGAGCTCGCGGCGATTCAGATCGCGAACGTTCTTGTTGGCCGGATTGTCGAGCGGTCCCCAGAAAACGCGCTGGTAAAGCCAGAGCAAGTACGCCGCGCCCAACACGATGCCGATGGCGGCGAAGACCGCCCACCAGATATTGCGATTGGCGGCACCGAGCAGAATCGTGAACTCGCCGATGAATCCGTTCAGCGCCGGAAGGCCCATCGACGAGAGCGCCGCGATGAGAAACATGGTCGCGTACATCGGCATCTGCTTCGCGAGTCCGCCGTAGTCGGCGATCATGCGGCTGTGCCGCCGTTCGTAAATGATTCCGACCAGAAGAAACAGCGCGCCGGTCGAGATGCCGTGATTGATCATCTGAATGACGGAGCCCTTCAGGCCCATCGGATTCAGCGCGAACATTCCTAGCATGACGAAGCCGAGATGCGAGACCGACGAATACGCGATCAGCTTCTTCATGTCCTTTTGCACCAGCGTGACCAGCGCACCGTAGATGATTCCGATGATCGACAGGCCGACGATAAAGGGCAGTAGCTGCCTGGTGGCGTCCGGAAGAATCGGCAGCGCGAATCGGATGAAGCCGTAAGTGCCCATCTTCAGCAGAACGGCAGCCAGAATGATCGAGCCCGCGGTCGGCGCTTCGGTGTGGGCATCGGGCAGCCAGGTGTGGAATGGGAACATCGGCACTTTGATCGCGAACCCGAAGAAGAAGCCGAGGAAAATCCAGAACTGCAGCGTCGGCGGAATCAGATGGCCGATCTCGTGATACTGCAGCACTGAGAAACTGTAGCCGTTGCCGAGTCCCGCGATGTGCAGGAACGGAATCCCGGTGTAGTTGAAGAAATAGAGCGCCAGGATCGACAGCAGCATGAGCACCGATCCGGCGAGTGTGTAGAGAAAGAATTTGATCGCGGCGTACAGCTTTCGCGCACCGCCCCAGATGCCGATGATGAAGTACATGGGCACGAGCATCACTTCCCAGAAAACGTAGAAGAGGAAGAAGTCGAGCGCGCAGAACGTGCCGATCATTCCGGTCTGCAGCAGCAGGAGCAGGACGTAGTACTCCTTCTGCCGATAGTCGATGGCCGTGAACGACGACCAGATCGCGATCACGCCCATGAAGGTCGTCATCACGATCAGCAGCAGCGCGATGCCGTCGATGCCGAAGTCGTACTTCACGCCGAGAGACGGGATCCAGTCGCGGGTCCAGCGGAATTGAAAGATCGCTTCACCGCTGGCGCTCGGGTCGAAGTTCTTCCAGAGAAGCAGCGAGACGAGAAAGTCGACGGCCGCCACGGCCGTCGCGAAGTAGCGGATTTTTTTCGGATCGCTGAAGAAGAACAGGATGAACGCCGCACCCAGCAGCGGCAGGTACGTCACGACGTTCAGAATGCCGATATCCATCCAGGCTCCCCTTCTCTCCGTTCAGGGCTTTAGAAACAGATAGACGGCGGCGATCAGCACGATGCCGCCGCCCATCACGAGCGCATAGTTCTGTACGAATCCGGTCTGCATCCGGCGAAACATCCGCGAGGTCGCGCCGGCCAGGAACGCTACTCCGTTGACCGCGCCATCGACGACGAATTGATCGAACAGCGACGAGCCGTAGCCAAGGACAAAAACCGTGATGAACCGCGTCAGGTTGACGAGACCATCGATGATGTTCGCATCGAACCACGACAACGCGCGGCTGAACACGAGCGTCCCGCGAACGACGGTCGCGTCGTAAAACTCGTCGACGTAGTACTTGTTCGTCAGCAGCCCATAAATCGAAGCGAACCGTGTTGCAAGACGTTTCGGCGCAGCCCACGTTTCATCGCGTTTGTAGAAACGGAAGGCGATGAAGATTCCGACGAGCGCGATCCCGACCGAGAGCGCCATGAGCAGTAGCTCTTCCCACTTCGGCGCCTCGTGGAAATGAAACTGATGTTCGCCGAGAGGCAGAAGAACGGGCTCGAGCCAGCGCTGGAATGGGGTCGGGAATGGGCCGCCTAACGCCGCCGGCCATCCGATCCATCCGCCGACGATCGAAAGCACCGCCAGGATCATCAACACGCCGGTCATCACCAGCGGCGATTCGTGCGGCGTTTCCGATGCGGCGTGATGTCCGTGCCCTTTGTCGCTGTGCGCGTCGCCCTGGTCGAGGTGGACCTGATCCGGAATCAGCGAGTGTCCGCCGTGCTCCGGCTCGGACGACTCGATTCCAACACCCTTCGCGCCGCGATAGTTGCCGGAGAA
>JALYZI010000015.1 GCA_030948915.1 Acidobacteriota bacterium | reverse complement strand
CCGATCAGTTTCTTCTTCGCTTCCGCGAGCGCGAACGGCATCGTGCATCCGCTGGCCGCCTTGTGCCCGCCGCCGCCGAACATCGACGCCACCGCCTGCACATCGATATTCGGTTTTGCCCGCAGCGACACGCGCGTCGATTTGTCATCGACTTCCTTGAGCAGCGCCGACACGACCACGCCGTCGATCGACCGTCCGTAATTCACGATGCCTTCGGTGTCCTCCGGCGTTGCGCCGGCGTCGCCAAAGAAATGCGTCGGCAATTCGATCGTCGCGATTTTGCCGTCGGAGGTCACTTCCAGCGTGGAGAGACAGAGACCGAGCAGCTTAATGGATCCACGAGAATTACTCTCATTAATCCATAACGAAATGTCGCCGGGCACCGCCCCCGCCCGCACGAGCTCCTCGGCCGCCTGAAACGCGCGCAGCGTGGTGTTGTGATAGCGGAAGAATCCCGTGTCGCTCGCCAGCGAAACATAAAAGGCCGTGGCGGTCTCCGCGTCGAGCGGAAGGCGAAGGTGATTGCGATTGAGCTGCATGACCATCTCGCCAACCGACGGCGCTTCGAGATCGAGGTAGTTGATCTCGCCATACATCGTGTTGCCGAGGTGATGATCGATGTTCACGACCGGCCCCGGCAGCACGGGATACCCCGTCCTCTCCACCTCGGGACACTCCATCGTGAAGATCGCGTCGTAGTCGTTCGGATAATCCGGAGGCAGCGTGTCGGTGATCGTGACTGCGTTTGCGCCGGGGATGTTGTAGAGCGCGCGATTGAATCCGTCGCGCACCTGCATCGCCGCAGTTTTACCGAGTTGTCGAATCAGCCGCTGCAGTCCGAGGCCGCTGCCGAGAGCGTCGCCGTCGGGATTGCGGTGTGAGGTGATTAGAAAATTGCGGCCGCTGCGGACGCGATCCGCCACTTCTTTTGCTGCGTTCTCAGGATTCGTCATCTTGTTTCTTGATGTCGCTCAGCAACTGCTCGATGCGTTCGGCACGCGCGGACGTCTCGTCGTAGCGAAAATCGAGGTCCGGCGTGACCCGCAAGCGAATCCGCTGGCCGAGGAAGTGGCGGATCCGCCCCTTCTGTTCATTGAGATCGTGGGCGATCTTCTGCGCCTGCTCCTCGTTCAAACTGCTGATGTAGACCCGGGCGAAATGCAGATCGGGAGTGACCTCCGTTCCCGTGATGGTGACCATGGCGAGGCGCTGGTCCTTGAGGTCGAAGCGGAACACCTCCACCAGCGCGCCGCGGAGCGACTCCCCTACTTTCGATGTACGTCGGGTCTTGCGCATTGCCGGCGAGCATAACAACTCAGGTGGGCGGCAGCATTCTTTTCTTCTTCTTGAGCGCGTTGACGCCGCTGGCCTTGAGAACGTCGGGCCACCAGGCCTCCACCGTCAGGAAGTTTCCATGGCGAACCTCGTCGCGGGTGAGCGCGGGCGGCGCCGGGACGAGCGCGTTCAGCCGGTCGTAAATCAACACTCGCTCTTCCTCGTTCGTGGAGCGGAATAGATTGAGGAGTGTGAGCGCATCGCGGCGGCGCGCGAGCGGCAGCGCAACTCTCGGGTCTCCCCGTCGCATGGCCTCTTTGAACATCGGGGAGGCATCTTCGAAAATCGGCGGGCTCAGGCGTCCATCGGAACCGATGGTGGCCATCGCGCCTTGTGGAACGAGCGATTGCATCCAGCCGTCGCCGAGCTCGACCCACCCCGACGACACGTGCAGCACGCCGCTGCCGCTCGGCAGAACCGTCAGCGTGTACTCGCATCCGAGGTCGACGGCTTGTGCGCGCGGGGTATCGACGACGAAGACGCCGGGCGGCGACGTCGTCTTGGCGTGAATTGTTCCTGAAGTCAGCGCGAATCGGTTCTTGCCGATCAGGCGAAGCGTGGTCCCGCCGGCGACGTCAATTACGCCGACTGCGCGCGATTGGAGACGCACTTCTCTGTTGATCACATCGCCAACCCGCAGCTGGCGTGGAATTCCGCTCGTGATGCGCCATTCATTGCCGCGTGGACGCAGCATCAGTGCGCCGATCGCGATCAGTACAACAGCAGCGGCGACCGCCAGCCATGGCCAGGTGGAGCGCCGGCGGATCGGGACTACTGCGCGAAAATCGGGCATCGCGCCGCGATATCGATAAACCGACAAGAGAGCTTGCAGCCGCTCTTCGTTCATGCGTCACCTCCTCCGAGCGCATCGCGAAGCAGTTGCATTCCGCGATGCAGATTCACGCGCACAGATCCGGGTGTCAGGCCGGTGCGCTGGGCGATCTCTGCGCCTGACATGCCCTCGACCAGACGCAGCATCAGCGTGTCGCGATAGGCCTCCGGCAGCGCGCGAATCGCCGCCAGCGCGCCCGCAGCTTCGGCAGCCTCGGCCTGCGTAGCGCGCGTGGCGTAGTCGATATCGAGCTCCACCACCGCATCCGTCCTCCTCCGATGATCTTCGGCAGCATTCCGGGCGATGCGGGCGATCCAGCCGGCGAACGCCGCAGGATCGCGCAGCGTCGCCAACTTCGTGTAAGCCGTGATGAAGACGTTCTGCGTCACGTCGTCAGCGTCGAATGCCGGAAGACGGCCGAGAAGAATGGAGTGGACCACCGGGGCATACCTCGCGTAGAGACGCTCGAACGATCCGACATCGCCCGCCTGCGCGGCGCGAACGAGCTCGGTATCAGGTTGAGCAGACATCGACCACATGAGGACGCAATCGCGCGGCGAAATGTTAACGCGCTAACACATGACCGACGGATCGCGTCCTGAAGACATGATGACTCGAATTGCTTTTCTCGCGCTCCTTCTCATTCCAACGCTTGCGCAGGCGTCTCCATCCCGGATGAAAATCGCCGCCGACACGGAGCCCGGTCAGCGGATGATCGTCACCGGCCACGTCTACGGTGCCGACGGCCGCCCGCGTGCCGGCCTCCAGATGTACGCGTATCACACCGATGCGCAAGGGCAGTACAACCGCGACGCGCAGGGCGTGGCCCGCCTGCACGGCAAACTTGTCACAGCGAATGACGGCTCTTATCTGATCGACACGATCAAACCGGGTCAGTATCCCGGCCGCGCCATTCCGGCACACATCCACATTCATCTGCGCGAACCGGGATCCGATCAGGAAGAGGAAATCCAATTCAGCAGCTCGATGCGGCCCGATTCCGATGGGGTCTTTCGTGTGCGCAAGGACTTCCGCCAGCGGAGCAAGAAATGAGACGGCTCTTTTGCATTCTGCTTTTCGCAGCGCCCCTTTCCGCGGATACGGCCCGATATCAAGTGCGTCCGGTGTATTCGACGATCGGCTTCTCGATCGTGAAGTGGGGCGTGCTGAAAGAGGAAGGGCAGTTCCGCGATTTCAATGGCACACTCGATTACGATCCCTCACATCCGCAGCAGGCGCACATTGATGTCGTCGCGCAATCGGCCAGCCTCGACACGAAAAACGACGGGCGTGACAAGGTCGTCAAGTCGGACGACTTCCTCGACGTCGAACGCTATCCGACGCTCGAATTCCACAGCCGTAGTGTCGATCGAAACTTTCTGACCGGCGACCTCACGATTCACGGCGTGACGAAGCGCGTGCGATTGCAGGTGGTTTCGCTTGGCGTTCGCGATTTGCCGAAGATTGGAAAGCTCGCGGGATTCGAGACCAACTTCACCGTCAACCGCCGCGACTTCGGCGTCCTCGGCTCGCGCTGGGGTGCGATTCCGGGAACGCTGAGCGACGAGGTGGAGATTCACATCGTCATCGGCGCGATTCGGCCGGATCACTGAGAACGTTACTGGCCGACCGTCTCGTCGAAGTCGAGCTTCTCCGTCGTCCAGCCGGCGAGTGTGGCGTTCGCGTTCGCCGTCACGATGGTCTGAATTTTCTCGAATGCGGCATCCGCGGCGGCGTTGTCGAGCGCGATGAACGCAACCGCCATGCGCGCACGCTGATGCAAGTCATGCAAGGCCACTTCTTTGACGGAGAGATCGAGGTTCCGAAGCTTATCGCGGACGCTGCGCACGACCATCCGCTTGTCTTTCAGCGACTGCGCGTACGGAACGTGAAGCTCGAACAGTGCGACTGCAACGATCATGTGGCCGGTTGCCGGTTGCCGGTGGCCGGTTGCCGGTGGCCGGTTGCCGGTTGCCGGTTGCGTTGGTAACCGGCCACCGGTCACCGGCCACTACGCCATTGCTCGCTCCAGCTGCTCGGTCTTGAAGGCTTCGATCACATCGCCGACCTTGATGTCCTGGAACTTCTCGATGCCGATGCCGCACTCGAAGCCCTGGCGCACTTCGGACACGTCATTCTTGAAGTGCCGCAGCGAACCGATCTTGCCTTCGTAGATCACACGGTTATCGCGCAGCAGCCGCACATTCGCGGTCCGCGGAATCACACCATCGACGACCATGCATCCTGCGATCACGCCGGCCTTCGGCACTTTGAAGGTGTCGCGCACTTCCGCGCGTCCCTGGAAGACTTCCTGGAACTTCGGATCGAGCAGGCCCGTCATGGCGGCCTTGAGCTCGTCGACCAGGTTGTAGATGACGGTGTACAGCCGGACTTCGACGCCTTCCTTTTCGGCGAGCTCGCCGGCACTCCGCTCGGGGCGGACGCTGAATCCGACGACGATGGCGTCAGACGCCGACGCCAGCAGAACATCGTTCGTCGAAATCGCGCCGACCGACGCGTGAATGACATTGACTTTCACTTCGGCGGTGGAGAGTTTTCGCAGCGTGTCGTTGAGCACTTCCACCGAGCCCTGCACGTCGGCTTTCAGAATGACGTTCAGCTCTTTGACCGTGCCGGCCTGCATCTTCTGGAACAGCTGCTCGAGCGACATGCGGCTGGAACCCTGCTGCGACGCTTCGCGCACTTTCTCCTGACGCATCTGACCGATGACGCGCGCCTGGGTCTCGTCGTCGAGCACCTGCAGCGTGTCACCGGCGTTCGGCACGTCGTCGAATCCGGTGAGTTGAACGGGAGTCGCCGGACCTGCTTCCTTGATCCGTTCCCCACGTTCGTCAGTCATCGCGCGAACGCGACCGTACGTCGAGCCGGAAAAGAACGGGTCGGCGATTTTCAGCGTGCCATCCTGTACGAGAACCGTCGCGACGATTCCGCGTCCGACTTCCTTGCGCGCTTCGAGGACGACCCCCCTTGCGGATTGCTCGGGTGTGGCCTTGAGATCGAGCATGTCCGCGGTCAGCAGAATCATGTCGAGCAGATCGCTGATGCCCTGCTTCTTGACGGCGGAGACTTCGACCGAAACAACGTCGCCGCCCCACTGCTCCACCTGAACACCGAATTCCGACAGCTCGCGGCGAACGCGATCGACGTTCGCATTCGCCTTGTCGATCTTGTTGATCGCGACGATCATCGGCACTTTCGCTGCGCGGGCGTGGTCGATTGCTTCCTTCGTCTGCGGCATGACGCCGTCGTCGGCCGCAACGACCAGCACGACGATGTCGGTCACTTTCGCGCCGCGTGCGCGCATCATCGTGAACGCCTCGTGGCCGGGCGTGTCGAGGAACACGATCTTCCGGCCCTTCTTCTCGACGTGATACGCACCAATATGCTGCGTGATGCCGCCTGCTTCGCCGCCGGCGACGTTCGTCTCGCGAATTGCGTCGAGCAGCGAAGTCTTGCCGTGGTCGACGTGACCCATGACGGTGATGACCGGACCGCGCGGCGTGGTTCCGGTTGTCGTGCCGGTCTTCTCCATCGCCTCGAGCTCGACAGCCGACTCGAACGAAACGATATCTGCGTCGAAGTCGAGGTCCTTTGCGATCTCCAGCGCCAGATCGCCGCCGAGGGGCTGGTTGATGGAGACCATGAGGCCCTTCTTCATCAGAAGGTGTTTCATGAGGTCATTCGCCTTGATTCCGAGCTTGTCGGCGAGCTCTTTCACGGTCACGCCTTCGGTCAGCGAGACTCTTCCGGTCGGTTTCTTGAATTCGAGTACTTTTCCGGAAACCGGTGCAGCCTGCTTGCGCGTGTCCCGGCGAGCCGACGGCGCTTTCGGTTTCTCTTCTTCCTCAGTGGGCTCCGGCTCGACGATATCCGGTCCGATGTCCTCCGCGATGATCTGCGTTCCGGAGAACGGACCTTTCGTGAAGAGCTCGGCATCGACTTCCACCTCGCGGGTCTTCTTCACGCCTTTGCCGGCCGGTTTCTTCTTCTCGCGACTTTCTTCGCCGACTTCGTCGGTTGCTTTCTTCCGCCGAATCGTCGCTCCGCCAGGCAATACCGACGGCATCGACGGCATTGGCGGCCGATTGATGCCCGGTCCTGTCGAGCCGCTCGGGCGGAGTCCCGGACCAGACGTGCGCATTCCGGGACCGCTGGACGGGCGTACTCCAGTCGGCCGCGCCCCCGGGGGTCCCGCCGGACGTGCGCCCATCGGAGGACGTGTGCCCATGTTCGAAGGACGAACCGCGGGAGTTTGGCCGGCATAGTTCGGACGCACTCCTTGCGGTGCTCGCGCGCGCGGACCTGTCCCGCCGCCCGGCCGGTGCTGTTGCATCGCGGGTGGCTGCGGAACGGACGGCCTCTGTGTGGTGGCCGGCGCCCTCGCCGGCTCAGCGGCGGGCGGCGCAGCAGCTAAAGGTGTCGGGGCGGCAACGGGTGCTGCTGGCGGCGCTTCTTTCGCGGCGCGTTCTTCATCCTCGGCCGCCTGAACAAACTCGGGAATGATCACGGACGGCGGCGCCTGAGCAACCGGCGCTTCTTCCTTGGGGGCTTCGACGCGAGTGCGGGGCGCCGGCTTGACGATGGGACGCGGCGGACGAACGGCTTCCTTCTTCGCCTTTTCCGGCTGCGGCTTGTCCTCGCGCATGATCACGCTGCGAGACCGTGTCGTGAGTTTCTTGCCGGTGATCAACGCCTGAATCACTTCCGGTTCGAGGACCTGACTCGGATCGGTGATCTCAGCGCCGAGCGACTGCAATTGGAAGATGACGTCCTTCTCGGACTTTCCCATCCTCTTTGCGATGTCGCTCACTTTGATTTTTGCTGCCGCCATTTAATCTCCCCTTGGATTAACCCTGACCTACTCCACTTGTGCTTCTTCCTGCGTCTCTGTTTCCGTCTCTTCCGATTCCTCGCCGGCCGGCTGCGTTTCCTCGACTTCTTCGTGCCTGCTGGCCAGTTCGATGATCTTCGCTGCTGCGTCGCCGTCGATGCCGTCGATGGCCGTCAGATCGTCGACGCTCGAATTCATGAGCGAATCGAGATCGTCGTAACCTGCCTGCTCGAGCTTGTCGGCCCATTCGGCCGGCATTTCGTCGACGTCGTGAACATTCGTCTGCGAGCGCGTCTCGGCCATCGCTTCCTGCAACATGGCGCTGAGCGCGTCGGCGACTTCGCCCTTCACTTCCTCTTCCGACTTGATGTCGATCTTTGCGCCGATCAGCTCGGCGGCCAGCCGGACATTGAGCCCGCGCTTGCCGATGGCCAGCGACAACTGATCGTTGTCGACGATGACGTCGAGGTGCGGACGGTGCGCCGATTCGTCGCTGGTGACGCTGACGCGCGTGATCTTCGCCGGCGCCAGAGAGTTCTGCGCAAACGTCACGACGTCGTCGTTCCAGGGAATGATGTCGATCTTCTCGCCGCGCAGCTCGCGGATGATCGACTGCACGCGCGATCCCTTCATGCCGACGCAGGCGCCGACCGGATCGACATCGCGCTCGCGTGAAGCGACCGCGATCTTGGCGCGCTCGCCCGGTTCGCGGACTGCACCTTTGATGATCACGGTGCCGTCGTAAATCTCGGGCACTTCCATTTCAAACAGTTTGATGAGCAGCCGCGGATCGGTCCTCGAAAGGATGACCTGCGGTCCCTTCGGCTGCGTGTGCACGTCGATGATCACGGCCTTGATGCGATCGCCCTGCGAGTAACGCTCGGCCCGCGACTGCTGCGACCTGGGGATGATGCCCTCGGTCTTGCCGTTGAGATCGATGATCATGTCGCCGCGCTCGAAGCGCTTGACGTAGCCGTTTTCCAGCTCGCCGACCTTGCCGACGAACTCGTTGTAGACCTTCTCGCGCTCCGCCTCGCGGACCTTCTGATAGAGGACCTGCTTGGCCGACTGCGCAGCGATGCGGCCGAATTCATCGGCGTTCTTGGTGAGCGGAATGTGGACTTCGTCGCCCTGCTCGACTTCCGCATCGATCTTCTGGGCCTCGTACGTGCGGATCTGCATGTTGGGATCCTTCACGACGTCGACGACTTCCTTGGTGATGTAGCTCAGGCGGATCTTTCCGTTGATCTCGACCTCGGGATCGACCTTGCGGGCCTGCTCGAGCGTCCACTGCGCCTGCGGGTCTTCGATCTGATTCTCGTCCTCGACGACTTCCTTGATGACGTACATCGTCATCTCGCCGCTGGTGCGGTCGATGACCGTCTCCATCGGCTCGCGAGTCTTGTAGTACTTGCGCGCAGCGGTCGCCAGGGCGTCTTCGAGAGCCTTGAAGACGCGCTCGACGTCGATGTTCTTCTCGTACGCCAGCGCCTTGATGTTCTTGCTCAAGTTTTCATCGAACATGATGTTGTTCAGATCTCCACTTCGAGTCGCGCTTCTTTGATGTCCGCCAGCGGGATCTGGTAGTCGGGATTCTTCTTGACTGCCGGGTCGCTGACCACGATGTTCTGCCCGTCGTACTCTTTCAATTTGCCAACAATGACGTGCAATCCCCGGACGGGCTTCGAGGTCTTGACCCTGACGAGCCGTCCGAGGAACTTCTGATAATCGGATTGTTTGTAAAACTTCCTGTCGAGCCCGGGAGAGGAAACCTGAAGCTCGTACTCGGCCGGGACGACATCCTCGACGTCGAGGAAGGCGCTGACTTGCCGCGAGATGTTCTCGCAATCTTCCAGCGTGACTCCTCCCTCCTTATCGATGTCGACCCGCAGAAGAAAACTGCGCCCTTGCCGGTGATAGTCGATATGCACCAGCTCCAGCCCTTCCGATGAGACGATCTTGTCGATCTGCTTCTCCACGTGCTCCGGTAATGTGCTCATAGAACAAAAAAAGCGGCCGTTCGGCCGCTTCCGATGGACTGCTCGAAAGCTGTCGAGATACTACCACTTACCGCCGGGTGTGGACAACAGTCGCGCGTGCGTACTGATTCCGTTCGCCGTTAGCCGAACGCTTCGCTGCCGTTGAGCCGACGGCGAACGGCAAACGGCGAACGGCCAACGCCTTACGGCTGAAACCGCCCCGGTGGTATGCCTTCCCCTTCGACGATCGACAGTTGCGCGAAAAGTTGGATCATTTTGCGCCCGTCGGGGTCCGATTTCTCGTATGCATCGCACAGCATCTGGATCTGCTGATGGTCCTCGGTTGCCGAGACTGTAAAGCCATCAACCGGCTGGCCGGGATCGGGCGTCCGCTTTTTCTTCCACCGATTCTTTTCGAGCTGGAGGCAGATGTAGCCGGCTTCTTTCGCGAGCCTGGCAGTCGGCAGCGCCGACGATCCAATCGCCTCCGCTACGTCCGCGCGATTCTCGGTGAGCTGGCCGTGCTTGAAGATCGGCATCTTCTCGACCGACGTCGGAACCACTCCACGCGCGTTCGCCTTCTGTTCTTCGAGGGCCCGCGCGATGAAGCGTCCGATGATCTGCTTGAGCTGCATCCGCGTTGCGTTCGCCGGGTCGATGAATTCGAGTCCGGAGTGATAGACCGTCAAGCCGTCGGCGCCGACCGAGAAACGCTCGAGCCGCGAGCGCACGACGCGGCAATCGACGCTGATCGGTTCGTCTTCGAGCACGAACGAGAGATTGGCCTGACCGCCGGCTGCCGTTCCGAGCGCCGTGTGATGCTCGATGCGCGCACCGAGGACGCTGACGTCGACGACGACGACCTGATTCGTGCCGAAGCGGCCCGTGACCGGCAGCGATAAGTTGACGCGCTGTACGCGACGATCCCTGGACATGGAACGAAGAAATGATAAACAAAAGGCCGCGCATCGCGCGCGGCCTTCCGTCAATCGTTAATGAAATATCCGTCAGTGCTTGACCGCACGGTGCAGGTTGAATGCGCCTTTGCAGCCGGTGCTGTTGTAGATGCAGTTGATTGCGGCGGTCGTGAGCGACTTCAGGTATTGCGGCTCGAGCGTGGTCGCGTCACCGCTCTGATTGTCGAGGACCGATCCGTACGCGAAGAATGCCGGGCAGCCGTTCGGGCAGCCATTGGCGGCAGCGTCGCCGGTCGGAGTGGTGTTCGTCTGTTCCACCGTTACATAAGCGTTCGTGGCGGTTGCGCCGGTGAACGCCGGGAACATCGTTCCCAGACCTGGCTGAACGTGACCGAGCGGAGAGAGCGTCTGCGTGAAGTTGCTGCCGATCTGCGCGCCATTCGGTCCGTTGAAGAGCTTGACGACCAGCGTCGTCGACGAATACTGCGACGCGTTCACGAGGCCGATGTTGCCGCGATACGCGGAGTTGTTGCGCAGTCCGGTGATGAAGACCTTGTCGAGGCCGACTGCCGCTGCGTCGGAGGAAACGAAGTTGTACCAGGGGATTCCTGCGAAGAGCTGTCCGGTCGTCGGCGCCGTCGCCTGATTCGCGCCCGGCGGGATCGAATAGATGCGGCTCTCAACGCTGATGTCGCGGAAGTCGGGGCAGACACCGGTGGTCGCGCCGTTCGGGCATGTGTTCACATCGCAGTTGCCGCCCTGCTTGCAGCCGTTGAAGATCAACTGGCCGAAGCCGCTCGCCAGACTGAGTTTGCTCGGGAAGATGTCGAGGATCTCCTGGCGCTCATTCGGACCGAGGGTGATCACGTTGTTGAAGGACTGCTGCGCGCCGCTGGCGCCGGTGCTGTAAATGACGGAGACGCTGACGGTATCGCCGGTGAGATTCGAAAGGAACACATCGGAAATGAATGTGCCCGAGGCGCCCGCAAGATGACCGGCAGCCGGAACATAAACCTGATCTGCAGCGCGGAAGTTACTTGCCATCGCGCTCCCGGCAATGAACATGATCGCCACGGCCACAACATTCTTCACTTTGATCATAATCTCCTCTTACAGGGTCATTTTTTATAACAGACTGCCAGCGACTGTCTTTCGCTTACGTGCGCAGGCTGGCACGCTCCAGATACGGATGAAGTCGGCAAAACGTTGAGGAACTGCTTCGACAAGAACGGCGAATCGTAACACGGCACTCATGGACGAGCAATTGATCCGAACCTTTGATGACCAGGACGACGGAACGCGACTCGACCGGGCGCTCGCGCGCGTTTTTCCTGAATATAGCCGGACGTTTCTTGCAAGACTCATCGACGGCGGACGCGTGCGCGTCGATGACAATCCGGCAACAAAATCTTCGACGCGCATCGCGGCCGGACAACGCGTTGCGATCGATGTGCCACCGGCGGCGCCTTCGGAAATCGTGTCGCAGGACCTGCCGCTGACGATTCTCTTCGAGGATGACGATCTGGTCGTGATCGACAAGCCGGCGGGACTGGTCGTGCATCCTGCCGCCGGCCATGCCGACCGCACGCTGGTCAATGCGCTTCTCTTTCACGTCAAGAATCTCAGCGGCGTCGGCGGCGAGGTGCGTCCAGGGATCGTGCACCGCCTCGACAAAGATACGAGCGGCGTGATGGTCATCGCAAAGAATGACACCGCGCATCGCTTTCTCACCACAGCCTGGCCTGACGTCCGGAAAGAATATCTCGCCATCGTTTACGGCAAACCGAAGAAGGACCGCGGAACAATCGAGAACGCGATCGGACGCGATCCGCGCACTCGCAAACGCATGGCCGTCGTGCGCAGCGGAGGCCGCGCTGCGATCACAGATTACGTCGTGGTCGAAACGTTCCGTTATGTCTCCCTGCTGCGATGCATTCTGCGCTCCGGCCGCACACATCAAATCCGCGTTCACCTCAAACACCTCGGCCACCCGATCGTCGGCGATGCGCTGTACTCCGGTCCGCAATGGCGCGGCATTCCGGAGAAGCGCGTTCAGAAGTTGTTGTCGTCGTTCGGGCGGCAAGCGCTGCACGCGGAGCGAATGACGATTCCGGGGCGAGGGACTTTTGAGGCGCCGTTGCCTGCCGATATGCGCGAGTTGCTTGTCGCGCTGCGTTAACGCGGTTGCGGGGTCTCGCGGTGGATTTCTCCATTCGTAGGACCCATCGAATCAGGCCTACTAACGCTTTGCCGGTTCGCATGATCTCGCGATTGATTGTTTCGAAAAGCTCAGCAGAAACAAAGCCGAGTCGGGTCGCCGTGATGGCTTCAGCTTCAACTTCGAACAAAGACCCGCGGGCCTGACTCAAAAGCTGACGCCATTCTCCGTAGGTGATGCGGCCGTGACCCTCTGCGATTTGCGACACCACACCCACTGATGCGCGCCGGATTTGCGAGGTGAGACCAAATCGCTCGTCTGATGGAAATGAAGAAGAGACTTTGTAGACAGCCTCGGTCAAGTCCAGAGCGCGTTGAAACGCAACTAGATCATGAAGTGACTTTGGCATGTTTAGGGGACGGCAAACTACGTGGCGACGCCTCGTGTGGGAAAACGAGCGTACCTCGGACCACGAGCCCGCGCAACCCCGAGACCGCGAGACCACGCCTACAAAAGCATCCCCGCGATCGTTGCTGTTAGAAAGTTTGCAAGAGTCCCCGCGAACATCGCGCGCAAACCGAGTCGCGCGAGATCGCCGCGGCGGGTGGGGGCCAGTGAGCCGATGCCGCCGATCTGAATCGCGATCGACGAAAAGTTTGCGAAGCCGCATAGCGCGTACGTCGTGATGATGAAGCTGCGTGGCGAGAGACTGCTGCCGACGCCCGGTGATCCGAGCCTCGCGAACGCGACGAACTCGTTGAGCACCATGCGCGTCCCGAGAAGATTGCCGACGGTGAGGCTGTCCTTCCACGAGACACCCATGGCCCACGCGATCGGACGGAAGATCATGCCGAGAACGAGATCCATGCTCTCGGGGATCCAGCTGATGTACTTATGGGCGAACTCGAATGTTCCGTTGACGAGCCAGACCAGCGCGACAAACGCGATCAGCATCGCGGCGACATTGAGTGAAAGATGCAATCCCTCGATCGCACCGCGGCCGGCGGCGTCGATGACGTTGACGTCCTGTTTCGGGACGACCACCTCGACATCGCCGCCCGTCTTCGGCTGATCGACTTCCGGAACGATCATCTTCGACATCATGATCGCGCCGGGTGCGGTCATGATCACGGCGGTCAATAGATGGATGACGTCGACCTTCGCGACCAGCACGTAAGCCGCCATGATGCCGCCGGAGATGTGCGCCATACCGGCGGTCATGACCGTCATCAACTCCGACATCGTCATCTCAGGCAGGAAAGGGCGAATCGTCAGCGGGGCTTCGGTCTGTCCCATGAAGATCGAAGCGGCGACGGAAGTCGACTCCGCCCCCGACGTGCCGAGGAATCGCGCCATGATCTTCGCGAAGAACGTGACGACCAGCTGCATGACGCCGAGGTAATAGAGGATCGCGAAAATCGAGGCGATGAAGATGATGGTCGGGAGGACCTGCGTCGCGAAGATGAATCCGATCTTCGGGCTGTTCTGTACGCCCAGCTCGCCGAAAACGAATTCAGAGCCCTTGCCGGTGTAACCGATCAATACGTTGACGATCGTCTTCATCGTCTCGAAGAGATACGCCAGCAGGTTGAACGTCAGAAACAGATACAGCGAGAAGACTCCGAAGCCGTACCAGAGGAAACGCCGCGATCCAACCGGCATTCGGATCGCCACCTGATAAATGATGATCGCCAGCGCGACGAAGATGAGGGCCGCGATACTGCGATCGATCGGCATCGCGATCGCCGACAGAAAGGCTGCAATCTCTTTTCCCTTCAACACCGCGATCGCGATGATGATCTGCAGCAGCAATCCCCAGAACACCGTGCGCCACCGGATCGCTTTGCGATTGTTGGAAAGCAGATACGCGATGGCCAGGATTAGGACGAAACCGATCAGGGCCGAGAATCGCTCCACGTCGCGCTCCTAATGTGCGGATTTGAACGGGGCCAAGCATACGGGACGTTTGCCGTTTGCCGTTAGCCGCTTGCGGTGGGTCGGCCAACGGCTAACGGCCAACGGCCAACGGCTAACGGCTAACGGCTAACGGCCAACGGCCAACGGCCAACGGCTAACGGCTAACGGCCAACGCTATACTCCGCGAATGATTCAGCCGATCAACGACGCAGTTGCATTCGTCCGGAGTAAAACCAAAATCGCGCCGCAGGTCGGCGTGGTCCTCGGTTCCGGACTCGGCAGCGTGGTCGATGCGGTCAAAATCGAAACCCGCATTCCGTACGGCGAGATCCCCGGAGCGAAAGCCGCCACGGTCATTGGACACTCGGGCCAGATGGTTCTCGGCCACGTCGGAAAGCTCCCGGTCGTGGTCCTGAGCGGCCGGATGCATTTCTACGAAGGCTACGAGATGAGCGAGGTCATGCTTCTCTCGCGCGTCATCGGACGCCTCGGCATCAAGAAGCTCGTGGTCACGAATGCCGCCGGCGGTATCAATACTTCATTCAAACCGGGCGACTTGATGATCATCTCCGACCATATCAATCTGATGGGCGCGAATCCGCTCCGCGGTCCCAACGTCGACGACCTCGGCCTGCGCTTTCCTGACATGACCGAGGCCTATCCCGAAGAACTGCGCAAGATCGCCAGAGAGGTTGGCAAAAAGAACGGCATGCAATTGCAGGAAGGGGTGTACCTCGCGCTCTCCGGACCGACCTACGAGACGCCGGCGGAGATTCGCGCGTTCCGCACGCTCGGCGCCGACGCGGTCGGCATGTCGACGGTGCCGGAAGTGATCGCGATGTCGCACATGAACATTCCGGTCCTGGGCATCTCGTGCATCACGAACATGGCGGCCGGGGTTCTCAAGCAGAAACTCCATCATCAGGAAGTGATGGACACGGCCAAGCGCGTCGAGAAGGATTTCACGGCGCTGGTCGTCGGAATTCTCGAGCGGCTGGCCTCGTAAGGAGCGCCGGCATTCTGCCGGCGGGTCACGGCGGCTTTCATCCGCCGAATTCTGGGCAACTGGCGGCCGCAGAATGCGGCCGCGACCTTGTCGTGATTCTTCGCGAGCCACTTTCGAAATTTGGCGGGGGATTCGAAAAATGTCGGCTTCATGAATTCTTCGAGCGAATCCAAAGAGCGATCCTATTGACCTTCGCGCCCGACACCCGGCAGCGCCGCCGGCCCGCCTCGCTGCTCACTTCGATCGCGCAGACGGCGTGTAGCGGAGTACGTTCACCTTTTCCATCGTCACGAGTCCGTCGTCGAGCATCTCGTCGAGAATGGGCATCAGCCGATTCACGTGCTCTTCGGTATCGACGACTTCGATCACGACCGGAAGATCGCTGGAGAGCTCCAGCAAATGCGTCGTGTGAATGTGACTGTTCGCGCCGAAACCGCCGATGCCGCGAAAGACAGTTGCGCCGGCGAACCCCTCTGCGCGCAAACGCTCCAACAGCGCGGATTCCAGCGGGCGATGTTTCCATCGATCCGACTCGCCGAAGAAAATCCGGACCATCACCTGCTGTCCCGATAGCGCGCGCATTTCGCTCTCCTTTATCTTCCGAAAATCATCCGTGCCGCTGCCAGACCCGCAAAGCCGGCCGCCAGACAGATTGCGACCGTCAGGAAAATGTTGGCCGTCGCGATCAGCCACGCGCCTTCGCGCAGATATTCGGAAGTCTCGTAGTTGAACGTCGAATAAGTCGTGAATCCGCCCAGGACGCCGGTTGTCAGCATCGCGCGCAAATTCGGCGTGAGCAGTTCCGTGCTGCCGGCGGCGTGCATGATGAACGCGATCAGAAACGAGCCGACCGTGTTCACGATCAGCGTGCCGTACGGAAACGCAGTGCCCAGGATCGTGGGCACCCATAAAGCGGTGAGATAGCGCGCCGCCGTTCCGATCGCACCGCCGAGGCATACGAGAAGAAAACGCGCTGATATCATGAAGCGACTCACCAGTATGACTCTTACCCTTCTTGCCGCTGCACTCGTTTTGAGCGGCGGGACGATTGTCGACGTCTCGCACTCCGGCAAAACGACTGCCGATGTGCGCGACGCGGTCGTTGTGATCCGCGACGGTCGAATCGTGGCGGCCGGGCCGCGAAAAAAGATCGCGATCCCGGCGGATGCGCGCGTGATTCCGATCGACGGCGCTTACATCGTATCGGGACTCAACGACGTCTTCGCGGGATTGAACAGCCAGTCGCAGGCGAATGCGTACCTGTACATGGGCGTGACGTCGATTGTCGGTTCCGACGAGCCGGGCGGGCGGCGCGGCGCGCTACTCACGACCGCGAAGCCAGCTCCGCGCATTCGTCTCCTCGGCGCCGTCAGAAGCCCGGAGCAGGTGGACGACGTCGCGGCCCAGGGCGCAAAGGTTCTTCTTCTGCTTTATCCGTTGACAGCCGAACAGACGCGATACGCGGTGAAGAAAGCGCGCGCGTTAGGCCTGCCCACAATCGGCGAGCTTGGCCACACGACGTATACCGAGGCGATGGATGCCGGCGTCGACGCGTTCGTGCACGCCAGCCGATACACGCTGGAACTCGCGACGCCTGAAATGCGGAGCGCCGTCGCCGACGCACCTTTCGGTCCGCCGCGCACAGCGTTCTATCAATTCCTGGCTGCGCTCGATCCCGATAGTCCTGCCGTTGCGAATTGGGCGAAACGACTGAGTCAGAGTCGCGTCGCGCTGATCCCGACTCTCAGCATCTACTACCTCGATCTACCGAAGCACGGCAATCCATGGAAGGAAGAAATCGCGGAAATTCTCGATCCCAAGGATGTCCATCTGCCGGCGGACCGCGAGACCGGGCAAGCGCAAAAGGGACCCGGAATTCCTGCAGGTCTGTCGGAAAACGTACTGCGAATCGAAGAGCGCAACCGCCGCGCCGGCGCGCGCTACCTTGCAGGCAGCGGCACGAGCGCGTTCGGAACGCTGCCCGGCATCTCGCTGCACGGCGAGCTCAAGATGCTGACTGACCTCGGTCTTACTCCGCGCCAGGCGCTGGCTGCAGCCACCGGCAATGTTGGAGAAGTCTTCCGCTGGCCGACCGTCGGCAAAATCGCGAAGGGCTACGACGCCGATGTCGTGGTCGTCGATGCCGACCCTACTGTCGACATTTCCAACCTGAAGAAGATCCGCATGGTGATCCTGAATGGAGAGATCGTCGATCGCGCTGCTATCATAAAGCGGCACCTCGAATGATCCACTTCTATCACGTCACGAAACGCTTTGATGCGTATTCGACCGCGCTGCATGACGTGACCTTCCACATCGAAAAAGGTGAATTCGTTTTCCTGACCGGACCGAGCGGCGCCGGCAAATCGACGCTGCTCAAGCTGATCCTCCGCCAGGTGCGGCCGACGGAAGGTCAAATCGTCGTCAACGGCCGCAATCTGCTCGCCATGAAGCGCTCGCAGCTCCCCTACTTCCGCCGCGAGATCGGCATGGTGTTCCAGGATTTCAAGCTGATCGAGCGGATGACCATCTTCGAGAACCTCTCGTTCATTCTGACGGCGATCGGTTTGTCGGCGAAGGAGCACAAGAAGAAAGCCTACGGCGCGCTTCGCGCTGTCAATTTGCAGCACAAGATGAACTACTACCCGTTGCAACTCTCCGGCGGCGAACAGCAGCGCGTCGCGATCGCGCGTGCGCTCATCAATGATCCGTTGATGGTGATCGCCGACGAGCCGACTGGAAATCTCGATCCCGATCTCGCGCAGGAGGTGCTCGATATTTTCAACGACGCGAATCTGCGCGGATCGACGGTGCTGCTGGCGACCCACGATCGCGATCTGATTCAGCGCAGCAATCGCCGCGTGATCGCGCTCGATCACGGACAGATTGTCGACGAGAAGCCCGCCACGGCCGAGAAGCCGGTCAGAGGCAGCGAATCCGTGTTCGTGAACTGGTCGTGAGCGAACAGATCCCATCCAATACGCTGGCGTACTTTTTCCGCGAGGCGCTGCGCCGCATCTGGGTCTCGAAGCGGTCGAGTTTCGTGGCTGTCGCGATGATCGCGATCTCGCTGCTCATCGTCGGTGCCTTCCTCCTCCTCTCCGAAAACCTCGGGCGCGCCGTGGTGATCGCGCAGGGGAAATCGCGCGTGGAGGTTTATCTCGTCGCCGACGCCAACCCGGCGCAGATCTCAGCGGTCGACAAATACCTGGCCGCTCATCGCGACTTCGCGCGCCGGCGATTTGTCAGCCGCGATGAGGCGCTGCGGCGATTCTCGTCGTACTTTACGAATCTCAGTCCGGTCGTCGGCCAGCTCGACGGCAATCCCTTTCCGCCGTCGTTCGAATGCGATATTGCGCCGCCCATGGTTCAGTCAGCCGCGTTCGCGCGCGAAGTGAAGGAGCTGCGTGCGATCGGCGGCGTTGACGACGTGCAGTTCGACTGGGAATGGGTGCGCCGTTTGAAGCGGCTCGTGAACATCGTGAATGCCGTCGGCCTCGTCGCGGGCGGCATCCTGGCTCTGGCAGCCGCCTTCACCATCGCCAATGTCATACGATTAACCATGATGCTTTATCGTGAAGAAATAGAGATCATGCGGCTCGTCGGCGCAACCGAGCGCATCATCCGCGGTCCGTTTCTGATCGAAGGCCTCCTGCAGGGCATCTTCGGCGCGATCGTCGCGCTGGTCCTTCTCTTCGCGACATTCGAGATTGCCCGCCGCTCCCTCCCGCCCGCAAATGCTCTCGTGTGGAGTTTTCTCTTCAACGGATTTCTGCCGTGGCAGAAGATCGCCGCCCTCATCGCCGGCGGAATGATCGCCGGTTACTTCGGCAGCTGGCTCTCGGTGCGCGAAAGCGGTGAGGAGCTGGCGTGAAGCTGGTCGAGTGCGTCCCGAACATTTCCGAGGGACGGAGGGGGGAGATTTACGAGGCGGTGGCGGCCGCTGCGGCGTCCGTTCCGGGCGTCACGCTGCTGAATGTCGATCCGGGCGTCGACACGAATCGCACCGTGATCACATTTGTCGGCGAGCCGGATGCGGTGGCTGAAGGGGCGTTTCGGCTGATCAGGAAAGCCCACGAGCTGATCGACATGAGCACGCATCGCGGAGCACATCCGCGGATCGGCGCGACGGATGTCGTGCCGTTCATTCCGGTCTCCGAAATGACGATGGACGAATGTGCGGAGCTCGCGCGCCGGCTCGGACAGCGCGTCGGCGATGAGCTTTCGATTCCGGTCTATCTCTACGAATCGGCGGCCAGCGCGCCGCATCGCCGCAATCTCGCCGACATCCGCGAGGGGGAGTACGAAGGCCTCGCGCAGAAAATCGTGCACAAAGATTGGTCTCCCGACTTCGGTCCGCGAAAGTTCAATCCGCGATGTGGCGCAACCGTCATCGGCGCGCGCAAGTTCCTGGTGGCCTTCAACGTCAATCTCAACACGATGGACAAGCGGCTCGCGACGCGGGTGGCGTTCGACGTGCGCGAACGCGGCCGCATGAAGCGCGGCGAAGACGGCCAGCCGATCCTCGACAAGAACGGCGAGCCGCTCTGGGAACCTGGACTACTGAAATCGGTGAAAGCGGTCGGCTGGGTCATTCCGGAGTACGCGCGCGCGCAGATTTCGATCAACCTGACCGATCTCGATGTGACGCCGCTGCATGTCGCGTTCGACACTTGCGATGAGCGCGCTCGGGAGCGCGGACTGCGCGTCACCGGATCGGAAATCGTGGGACTGGTGCCTTTGTCCGTTCTGCTCGACGCCGGACGCCATTACCTTCGCCGCATGGGCCGGCCGGCAGGCGTCCCCCACTCCGCCCTCCTCCGCACCGCCATCCAGACGCTCGGCCTCTCCGAGATCAAACCATTCGATCCGAAAGAGCGCGTTATCGAATATCGTCTGCAGTCGATGCCGCGTCTCGCCTCGCTGTCGGTGCGTGATTTCGTCGATGAGCTGTCGAGCGACTCGCCCGCTCCCGGCGGCGGATCGGTCTCGGCGCTGGCAGCATCGATGGCCGCCGGACTCGCGTCGATGGTCGCAGTGCTGTCGCACACGAAAAAGGGATTCGAATCGAAGCACGATACGCTCGACAAGATTGCGGTGCGTGCGCAAGCGCTCAAGGATCAACTCCTCGCGGCAGTCGACGCCGATACCGCAGCCTTCGACCGGCTCCTCGAAGCAATGCGAATGTCGAAAGACGATCCGTCGCGCGAGAAGGCGATCGACGACGCAACAGTCAGGGCAACCGAAGTCCCGCTCGGCGTTCTCGAAGCGTGTCCGGAATTGATCGAGCTGTGCCGCGAGATCGGCCGCATCGGTTTGCAGGCGTCGCTGTCCGATGCCGGCGCCGGCGTGCAGATGGCGCGCGCCGCGGCGGCCGGCGCGTATCAGAACGTCTGCATCAATCTCGCGAATTTTACTCATCGGGAACTGCTCGCGCGTGCGGACGCGGCGTGGCTGAAAACGCAGCAGCTGCATGCGACGGCCGAAAAAGAGACTCTCGGAAAACTGCGCGAAGGCGCCAACTAGTCTTTGGAGTGCGGCGATGAAAGCGGCGCCAAGGCACCGCACTCCAAACTACTTCTCAAACTCCCACGCAACTTTCTTCAAGGCGCGATCGGCGCGCTCGATCAACTGCAAGATGTCCTTCTTCGCGTGCGCCGCCGAAAAGAATGCGGATTCCATCTGCGACGGCGGCAGATACACACCCTCGGCAAGCATGACGTGAAAGAACCGCGCGAACTTGTCGCGATTCGACCGATTCGCCGACTCGTAATCCGTGACCGGCCCTTCGGTGAAGAAAATCGTCCACATCGATCCGACGCGATTGAACGTGATCGGCACGCTGTGCTTCTCGGCCGAGCGCCGCACGCCGTGCTCGAACTCCGCGCTGCGCTCTTCCAGATCGCGATAGATCGACGAGTTCTTCAAAACGCCGAGCGTCGATTTGCCGGCCGCAACTGCGATCGGGTTTCCGGACAGCGTTCCCGCCTGATACACCGGACCGAGCGGCGACACGAACTCCATCAACTTGCGTGAGCCGCCGTACGCGCCGATCGGCAATCCACCGCCGATGATCTTGCCGAGCGTCGTGATGTCGGGCTTGACTCCGTACAGCGCCTGCGCGCCGCCGTACGCGACGCGAAATCCGGTCATGACCTCGTCGAAGATCAGAAGCGCGCCGCGGTCGTCGCAGATCTGCCGCAGACCCTGCAGAAATCCCTCGGCCGGCGGAACGCATCCCATGTTGCCGGCCACCGGCTCGACGATGATGGCCGCGATGTCGTCGCCATGCTCGTCCATCGCGTGCGTGACGGCATCGAGATGGTTGTACGGGACGCTGACGGTCAGCTTCGTGACTTCTTCCGGCACGCCCGCGGAGTCGGGAACATTGAACGTCGCGCCGCCCGATCCCGCTTTCACGAGGAGCGAATCGACGTGGCCGTGATAGCCGCCGTCGAACTTCAGAATCTTTTTGCGGCCCGTCGCGCCACGCGCCAGACGCAGCGCGCTCATCGTCGCTTCGGTGCCGGAGTTGACGAGGCGCACCATCTCGATCGACGGCATCGCGGCGATGATTATCTCCGCCAGCTCGACTTCACCGACAGTCGGCGCGCCGAACGAGAAGCCGCGCGTGGCGGCCCGCTTCACGGCCTCGACCACGTAGCGATGGCCGTGGCCGAGGATCATGGGGCCCCAGGAGCCGACGCAGTCGATGTACTGCAGGTTGTCGGCGTCGAAGACCCGTGAGCCCTGGCCCTGCTCGATGAAGGGCGGAGTGCCGCCGACACCGCGAAACGCGCGCACCGGCGAATTCACGCCGCCCGGGATGATCTCCTGCGCGCGCTGGAAGAGCGCTTCGGATTGCTTGCCCATGCCGCGAGTTTACGCTACGGCTTCGAGGCGTCCCGCTGTTCGCGACGAATGACCAGCTTGAGGCCGGACCACACTTCGTCGACCGCGCAGACCTTGATGTCGACGAATCCCATCGGCAAGGCGACGTCGCGAATGACGTCTTCGGTGATGTCGGTCGGCACCTTCGACGATTTCTTCGGCCACGAAACCCAGACAGTGGCGTCGGGCCGCATCTTCGATCGGTAGCGCCGCAGTTTCGCCGCGAGCTCGTTCACGCTTTTCGTAAAAAGATGAATGATGTCGACGCGGTCGGAGACGGCGCGCACGCGCGTCGCGCCGCCGGACGGATAGTCATCGGGGACGCCTTCGAGGAAAAGCGTGGAACCAACCTTGATCCCCAGCTTCTTCGCGAGCGGCGTCCCCGAGTAACCGGCCATCAGAACGCGTCGAGAACGTGCGCGATGTCTTTGCCGACTGCGTGCACCGCGTCGCGCATGACATCGAGATCATTGCCGCCGCCCATCTTGAACGTGCCGCCCGAGCGGCGCGCCTGCGTCACGTGCGCCAGGACCTTGCCACTCCTGGCGTCGACGATATCGACATTCATCTTGGTCGAGGCCGAGCCGGCGCCGAATCCGCCGAAGTAACGGCCGGCGCGGGAGCCCGGATCGAGTTGTTCGACATTGCCCCGAATGATCAACGTCTTCGCACTCTTCGACGCGCTGCTCGACTGCTGAACGTCAGCTTTCGCTTTCAACTCCGGCTGGAATGCTTCCATGAAGTAGCCGGTGTAGCCGGACAGCGCGGTCTTCAACGTCCCGTACCACTTCTCCTTCTGATCCGGCAGAGGTGCCTTCGAGGTATCGAACGGCTCGACTACGATTTTGTCGTAATCGGACATCTTGAAATTCTTGATGATCTCGATCTCATCGATGTCCCTTCCCCACTCCTTGTATGTGCCGGGCGCAGTCGGCGCCGGTTTGGTGCGGCCGTAAACGGCCGGTACAACAATGCTCAACGCAAGTATCGCCACGAGAAAACCACGTGATCTCATGCATCCTCCTCCAGATTTTTGTGAGGTGCTAATTCTAATACGCGTTTTCGTGGCGGAGGCCATGAAGCACGGTCATGAAGAGGATTTTCAGGTCCAGCAGCAGGGACCAGTTCTCGATGTAGTAGAGGTCGTGCTCGATGCGCATGCGGACCGACGTATTTCCGCGCCAGCCATGCACCTGCGCCCATCCCGTCATGCCGGCGCGCACCTTGTGACGCAGCATGTAGTGCGGAAATTCTGCACGAAATTGTTGTACGAATTGAGGACGCTCCGGACGCGGTCCGACCACGCTCATGTCGCCGACGAGGACGTTGAAGAGCTGAGGGAGCTCGTCGAGAGACCACGGCCGAATCCACCGCCCGACCCGCGTTCGCCTCGGATCCGCCGGCTCCGCCCACTTCGCGCCGCTTTCATCCTCGGCGCCCACTTTCATCGATCGAAACTTGACGATGTTGAACGGTTTTCCGTCGAGTCCCATCCGCACCTGACGATAGAAGACCGGACCGCGATCCTCCAGCCAGATCGCAAATGCGATGAGAAGCATCAGCGGCGAGAAAACGATGATGGCCGCCGCGGCAACGATGAGATCGAAGCCGCGCTTCACGAAACGGCTCCATCCTTCCAGCGGCGTCTCCGAAAGATTGATGGTGGGAAGTCCGTCGATGTCCTCGACGCGCGAGCGCAGCACCATGAACTGCAGCAGATCGGGGACGACGTGGATCGAAACCATGCAGCGCACGAGGCGGTCGAGCAGGGATGTCATCGTCTCCGATGACGCGTGCGGCAACGCGACGAAAACGTGATCGACCGACTGCTGCTCGATCACGCTTTCCACATCATCGATTTTTCCGCAACATTCGAGATCTTCGAGAAGATCGTCGCCGCCATTGCGCAGGTAGCCAACGATGCGGAATCCAAGCTCATCGTGCGACCGCATCCGTTCCACGACTGCGCGCGCCAGCTCGCCATTCCCAGCGATCAAAACGCGATCGAGACTCTTGCCCGACCGATGCCGCCGTTCGACGGCATATCGAACGATCGCGCGTCCGAAAATGACGAAGAGAATCGCGCACAGCATGAAGATGCCGAGCGTCGCGCGTGAGTAGAGGACATCGGGATGCTTCGGCGGACGGATCCAGAGCAGGACTCCCGAGAGCACGACAGTGGCGACGACCGAGCCGATCGCGACCGACATCCACTCCTCGGCTCTCGATCGCGTTGGCCGGATGCGATACAGACCCTGAACGGCGAACGCCAGGGGAAAGACGATGGTGATGATCGGGAGGATGCTCACATACAGCTCGATCTCCTGCATCCCCTTCGTCACGGGAACGATCTCGACGTGGAAGCGGAGAAACCACGCCGCCAGCATCGCGAGATTCGAGGCGATCGCGTCGTTGATCAGATAGATCGACGCCAGGGCGCGATGCTTCTTTTCGATCAAGCTGCGACCTGCCGGATTGCGTTCATGAATTGCTTCTGAAAGCGATCGCGTGAAAATGCGGCGGCGTGCTCGCGAATCGCTTCACGATCCCACGTTCGAGCGTCCGCCGATTCGAGAGCGCGGACCAGCGAATTTACCACGGGCTCGTCGAAGAAGATTCCGGTGCGGTTCTCCACCACGGAGTCGAGCGCCCCTCCCGCCCGAAACGCGACCACCGGCGTACCAAGCGCCATCGCTTCGATGGGCGTGATGCCGAAGTCCTCGATGCCCGGCAGGATCAGCGCTCGCGCGCGCGACAGATGGTCGAGGATCACCTCTCTCGTTACGGAGCCGATGAACGTAACGTTGGGGCCGGCAGAGGCTTTCAGCTGTTTGCGCATCGGTCCGTCGCCGATGACGATGATCCTCCGTCCCGTCGCAAGCGCAAGTTCGAGGCGCTTGTACGGCACGAGCGCGGAGACGATCAGATCGAAGTCTTCGCGCTGCGTTCGTAGTGGCGCCGCGAAGAACACATCATCTGCGAACGGATGGATGACATCCGCCTCGCGCTGGTAATACATCTGAATGCGATCGCGGACGAAATTCGAGTTGGCAATGAAGCGCGTGACATCGGCCGCCGTCTTCACATCCCACCTCCGCAACCGCGGCGTGAAAAGCGAGACGGCGGCGCGAAGCAGCGGACGCGATCGCGGGAAATAGTCGTCGAAGCGATCCCAGATGTAGCGCATCGGCGTGTGGCAGTAACAGAGATGCGGTTTGCCGCGCGTGTCGACACCTTTCGCTACGCAATGGCTCGACGAGATCACGAGATCGAAGCGGCTGAGGTCCCACGCGCGGACCGCGCGCGGAAAAAGCGGCAGCAGTTTGCGGTAATCGCTGACACGCGACGCCAGCCTTTGGAGCGATGAGGTGTGGATGATGCGCGATGCGATCTTCGGCGAGACCGCTCCCGGAAAATGAAACAGCGTGAAGATCTCGGCGTCGGGAACGAGGTCGAGGATGCCTTCCAGGACCAGCTCGCCGCCGCGCATCCCGGTCAGCCAGTCGTGGATGACCGCCACCCGGCCGAGGGAGCTCATCCCTTTTTGGCGTCCGGTGTCGACTGCAACGGGTACTCCTCCACCTCCGCACACTTGTCGCAGAGGAAATCGTTGCGCAGGTATTCGTCGCCCGGAACCTCCGACAGGCAGTTGATGCAGCGATGCTTTTCTGTGCGCTCCTTGAGTTGGCGCGGCGGGGCGTCATCCATTGCGGCAAAGTTGTAACACGGATGGAGCGCCGGCTTTCAGCCGGCCGGTCAGCGGGCTTCCAGCCCGCCGGCAGAAATGCGGCGCTCCTCTAGAACAACTCGTTGATCGGGCCGTACGTGCCGTCCTTCGCGAACGGGACGTATTCGAAGCCGCGATTGAGCGGATCGTCGTGTCGAACGGTCGTGTAATCGATGCCGAGCGATGAGTAGATCGTCGAGGTGACGTCTTCCGGGCGCACGTCGCGATTCGCTGCCCAGCCGAATTCCGCTGCGTCCTTGCCGGCTGCATCGGTCTTGCCGATCACCGTGCCGCCGCGAACGCCGCCGCCTGCGAAGACCACTGACATCCGCAGGAAGTGATCGCGTCCGCCTTGTGCGTTCAGCGGGCCGACGGTGCGGCCGAATTCGCCGAGGACGACGACCATCGTTTCGTCGAGAAGCGTGCGTCCCGCTTCGGACCCGGGCGCTGCCGCCAGGTCCGTGAGCAGCGCCGCGTACGCTGGATCGAATGTCTTCATCTGGGTGTACAGCGAGTTCGTATTCTTGGTGTAGATGTTCGAGTGGTGATCCCAGCCGCCCAACGTCACTTGAACGAATCGTGTGCCGCGGCGTGCGCCGACGAGATTACGCGCGATGATCAGCGAGTTGCCGAAGCCGGTCGTGCCATAACGCGAGCTTTCGTCGGGCGTGTAACTGAACAACCGATTCACGTCGGGCGAATCGATGAGGACCTTCGCCTGATCGTAGAACGTTCCCATGTCAGCCGCGTTTCGACCGAGGGCGCCCGTCTGCCGGTCGGAATCGATGTTCTGCAGAAGGTTCCATCGATCGCCGAGTCGCGGCGTGCCATCGGGATGCGAGAGCGCGGCGAGACCGCCGGCCGCCGGCGTCACTGCGAAGGGCGCGTAACGCGCAGGCAGATATCCGGAGCTCGCCATCACCTGATTGAGCGACACGAATCCGGGAAGGATCTGCCCTGCCTGACGCGACGCCTGCGATTCCAGCGCGACGACTGCGCCGATGTGCGGAGCGATGCTGCCGGTCGCGCCGCCCGGGTTCCGCGCGATCTGCGCCCACGCCTGCGCGAGTTGATGGACCGCAGCCCACGACAGGCCCGAACGGACGATCGACATTTTCTGCAGCTGATTCGCAGTGTTGGGCATGAGGCCCTGTGGAAAACGAACCTGGCCGAAGTCGGTCGGCGCGAAATCGGCCGGTGTCCACGGTCCTTCTTTCAGGTCCCACGTATCGATGTGACTGGGCGCGCCGGAGAGAAAGATCAGAATGCAGTTCTTCGCGGTGCGATGCAGCGACGGATTCACGGCCGCCGCGCTTTGCATCAGCTTTGCGTTGAGCACCGGCAGAAAATACGACGCAACGATTCCGGTGCCGGTGACTTTGAGGAACTGCCGCCGCGAGAAACCGTTGCCGTTGATCGGAAACGATCCGCCGCGTTCACATTCGCATTCATTCCGCTTCGCCATGGCCGCTCCTCAGTTGAACAGGAACTCGAGTTTGTTGATCAGAGCAAACTGCAGGTCTTCGGTCTTGCGCGTCAGATCTCCGCTGGAGAGATAGCTGATCGCGGCTGCGCGTTCTGTGTAGCTCGGATAGCGCCCGAGTGTTGCGACGTAGAGGCTGTCGGCGATCGTGCGCGGATCGCGAGAGGCCAGAAGAGTCGTCGCGACCGTCGACGTCGGGACACTCGCTTTGATGCGATCGGTGACGATGCGATCGTTCATCAGTGAGAGGGCCTGCACGGTCGAACTGTCGAGGCTTCGGGGCTGATCGTCGCGGTTTCCTCGACCGAAGTTGTTCATGAAAGCACGAAACGTTGCTCCCTCGGTCGGATCGGGCAGTTGCACCGCCTTCGTGACCGGCGCCATCATGGCCGCGACCGGGAAACTCAGGGTCGAGTTCGTCGCTTTCGCGATCGCGTCGACCATCTCCTCCGCCATGAGGCGGCGTGGGTAGTGACGCGCGTAGTACGGGACCCACGATTCGTTCCATGTGCCGGCCGTGTAGCGCGACGAAAGCTGATACGCGTTCGAGCTCACCATCAGCTTGAGCGTCGCGCGGAGGTCGAAGTGATTCGACACGAATGCGCTGGCGAGCTGCGTGAGGAGCGCGGGATGCGTTGGCTGCAGCGCCGCTCCCGTGGCGAGTTGCGCGGGGTCCTGGCGCAGCAGATCGAATGAGTCGACCGGCTCGACGATCCCGAGTCCGAAAAGCTCCTTCCATAGATAGTTGACCGTCGCGCGCGCGAACTGCGGATGGGCGGTCAGTATGCGGGCGTATGCGGCGCGGCGCGATTCGCCGGACGCCGGAGCCTCTTTCGTCAGGAAGAAAGCCGGATTGACCGTGGTCTCGCCGTTCACGGGCTGCCGCGGTGTCTTGTTGCCGGATGTCGTGTTGAGACGATAGAGGCCGGTGCTGTTGTCGTTGATCGCCTGATTCGTGCCGCCGGTCGAATTGGCGACGCGATCGAACTGCACCTGTGCGAAGAACGCGGCGTTCTGCCAGAAGTCATAGCGCAGCTTCTTCGACAAACCGGTGTTGACTTGTTCGAGATGCCCCAGCCCGCTGTGGCAGGAGAGGCACTGCAGCGGCATGCCGAGAAAACGCGCGCCTGTCGATGCCGAGAGATTGTCGTACGTGTCCTGCGCCGGCCCGTTGTTCTGCCGATCGCGGTTGTAGTAATTCGCTTCGCCTTTGATCGTGACGTCGCCGGTGCCGGCAATCAGCTCGCGGACCAATTGATCGTAAGGCTTCGACTCCTGCATCGAGTCGTGGATGAATTTGTAGTACGCGTTTCGGGGGGTCGTACCAATGGTGGTGTTGGTTGCGACCTGTACGTTTTCGACGAGATCGCCGAACCACAATGTCCAGCGATCCGCAAATGCGTCAGACGCGAGGAGGCGATCGATTGCGCGATCGCGTTTGTCAGCCGACGGATTGGCGACGAATGCGCGCACGGTTGCGGCCTCGGGAATCTCTCCGGTCAGATCGAGCGTGACGCGGCGGAGAAACTCGGTGTCGGATGACGGCGAAGTCCACACGATGCCGTCGCGAACCATCTTGCCGAAGATTTCCGTGTCGATGAAATTCTTCGCGACGAACGGATCACCCTTCGGCGGAGTCGTTACGCGGCGGCGCGTCGACGATGGCGCCACCGCTTCTGCACGCTGCGACAGGCGATGCCACATCTCAGGCGCGGAACGGAGTTGATCGATCTGGAACGTGCAGTCCGCGGCGGATGGGTTTACGATCTGATCTTCGCCGCGCGAGGGACTGCCGGCAGCGAAGACGCCTAACGCGAACAGCGGCGCCAATACGCGTGACCATCGCCTGATCCGCTTCATATCCGATCCTCCTGGGTGGTGTGGAAAGGTTATTTTACCCGAATGTGCGTCTGTTTGGTGGTGATGGAGGCTACTTCCATATGATTCGAATTCGGAAAGCAGAGGAAAGAGGCCATTTCGACCACGGATGGCTGGATACCTATCACACCTTCTCGTTCGCCGACTACTACGATCCGGAGTTTATGGGTTTCCGGGCGTTACGCGTAATCAATGAGGACCGGGTGGCTCCCGGTCGCGGTTTTGGAACACATAGCCACCGCGATATGGAAATCGTCACCTACGTCCTCGAGGGCGAACTCGAACATCGCGACAACATGGGAACGGGATCGGTCATACGGCCCGGCGAAGTCCAGCGCATGAGCGCCGGCACTGGCGTGCTGCACAGCGAGGTCAATCCTTCGCGCAGCAACCCTGTGCATCTGCTGCAGATCTGGATCCTTCCGGAGCGCCGCGGAATAAAGCCGGAGTACGAGCAGAAGACATTCCCGGCCGGTGAGCGCGAGGGCAAGCTGCGATTGGTCGCGTCGCCTGACGGCGCGGACGGCTCGCTCACGATGCATCAGGACGCGAAGCTGTTTGCGGGAAGTCTCCGCAACGGCGATTCGATCCGCTACGAACTGAAGCCCGGCCGCTACGCGTGGCTCCAGGTCGCGCGCGGCAGCGTCGACGTCAACGGCGAGAAGTTGAACGCCGGCGACGGCGCGTCGATTGAGGAGGAGGCCTCGCTCACGCTCAGTGGTAAAGATGCCGAGGTGTTGTTGTTTGATCTGAACTGATGCTGCTTTTCTTCCGCGTCCTCCGCATCCTTCTCAAAAACATCTTCAGCAGGCGCCACGCCGTTCTGGATGAGTCGAAGCTGGGTCTGCGCGTGTGGCCGACCGACATGGATCTCAACTTCCATCTCAACGACGGCCGATACATCAGCCTGGCCGGACTCGGACGCATCGATCTGATGTTGGGAACCGGCCTGCTGCGTCGCGCGATGAAGCGCGGCTGGTATCCGGTGGTCGGGGCCGGGATGATCCGCTATCGACGCGAGCTCAAATCGCTAGAGAAATTCTCGCTGCGATCGCGCGTCGTCGGATGGGATGACAAGTGGATCTACTTTGAACATCGCTTCGAGAAAAGCGGCGGCGATCTCGCCGCGATCGCGTACGCGCGTGGCGTACTGCGGAATCGCGAAGGAGCAATCCCGACCTTGGACGTCATGGCACTGGTCGGTCACACAGAACCCTCCCCGCCGCTGCCGGACTTCGTCGGGAAGTTTCTGTGAGGCGCGCGGAGAAAGCGAAAAAGATCGGCGAGATCCTCGACCGTCTCTACCCACAACCACCCATCCCCCTCGGCCACCGCGGTCCATTCACGCTTCTCGTCGCCGTGGCCTTGTCGGCGCAGACAACGGACGCGCAAGTGAATCGCGTCACGCCCGCGCTCTTCCGCCGCGCGCCGACTCCGGCGGCACTCGCGCGAATGCCGGAGCATGAAGTGCTGCAGCTGATCCGAAGCTGCGGCCTCGCTCCCAGCAAGGCGCGCCGCCTCAAGCAGATGGCGCAGGCAATCGTCGATCAATACGACGGCCAGGTTCCGCGCGACATCGACGAGCTCGAGAAACTTCCCGGCGTCGGCCACAAGAGCGCGAGCGTCGTCATGACGCAGGCATTCGGCGAGCCGGCGTTTCCGGTGGACACGCACATTCATCGCCTGGCAGAACGATGGGGTCTCTCAAACGGAAAGAATGTGGTCAAGACGGAATCGGATCTCAAGAAACTCTTTCCGCGCGAAGAATGGGGCAAGCGCCATCTGCAGATGATTTACTTCGGCCGCGAATATTGCGCGGCGCGCAATCACGACATGCGCGGCTGTCCGATCTGTTCGTGGGCGGCTAAGGGGCGAGGCGCTCGCCCGGCTTAGGCGGCTTGCCGAGGTCGTTGAAGTCGCGCATGAAAACGAAGAGGGCGTAGTTAGGCTGATTGCGTGAGAAGCCTGCGACCAGCTCGTCATTGTAACGATCGATGAAGAAGTCGAAGGGATCGCTCGGATCGGCGTCCGCGACGAACATGTCGGCATCGACAAACAGGAGCTTCCCCATTCGCAGCGTTCCGCCGCGGTAGTGCATGTAGTTGCGCTCGTTCGGATGCGGATTCGGAAGATCGGGCAGATGACGTCCGGCATCGAAGGTCTGCATCAGCTCATCGCCTTCGATGTGCACCTCCACCAGATGCAGCTCGGTGTCCGGCGGCGGAAGCATCTTCGCGGGATCGAGGAGCAGATCATTGCGGTCCGCTGCCACGCCGTGATCGTGCGGCAACTCTTTTCCGATCATCTTCTCGAGCGTCATGCCGACGGCTTTGAGAAGTCCGAGCCCGTTGAGACCGCAGATGCTCATCTTCGTCGGATGAATGCGAATGCGTCCGTTGTCCGCCGACACGTCCGCCCACATCGTGAACGGGATGTCGATGATCTTGTGAACGATGCCTTCCTGCTTGAGCTGCTTGCCGTCCGGCGATACATGAAGATTCTTGAGCGGCGAGTTCGGTGCATTGAAGACGTACGCGTTCATCAGACCGTCGAGACCCGCGCTCGTCAGGCCGATCTTTGCGCGATCGACTTTCAGGACGAATGAAGTCTTGTCGTCGAAGTTGAGCGGCGTCCCGGGCTGTTTCGGAATCATTTCGCCGCGCAACTGGTGAATTTTCAGAATCGTCGTCTCGTCGACGTGAAAGTCGACGTTGCGCATCGCCGCCTGCGTCGGAGCCTGGGATTGCGCTTCGGTCGGAGTCGGTATCGGCTCGGTCCCGATCAGTGGAATGGTCGAGTGTGGCGCGGTCACCGGCGCGACCGGCCCGCGCACGCAGCAACAGGCTGGAAGCAGCAAAAGGGAGAGGAGAATCGTGGTCGCGGTCGTGATGATCGCGATGGTTCTCCACGGAAGCGGCCGCGGCATTTCACAAGTATTGCCAACCGGGAATGCCTACGCAGCTCGTTCCATTTTTAACTACACCTTGAATCGTCTGATCGTCACCCTTGTCGCGCTGGTCGCTACAGCTGCGTCCGCTGCGTCAATCGACACCGTTCGGGGAAACTTTGTCGATTACTACAGCGCCGCGGGCGCCGATCGAACTTCGCCGCGAGTCCACGACGCGCTGAGCGCACTCGAGGCGAGCGCGCGAAGCTATGTTCAACTGTTGAGAGGCGATGGAAGCTTCAGCGACCTCAACTACGACGAGGTTCCGTCCGGCTCGTGGTCTCCGTGGGATCACACGCGCCGTCTGATCGTGCTCGCGAAGGCTTACCGCACGCCGGGACAGTCGCTCTACAACGATCCGCAGCTTCGCACGCAGATCGAGTGGGCGCTCGACTACGTCAACCATTACTACAGCCGCATGACGCTGCCGCTCGGCAACTGGTGGTTCTGGTCGATCGGCGTTCCTCTCGACCTCGGCCCCACGCTGGTGCTGATGCGCGGCGACATCAATGCGACCGTCTTTGATAATTGCGTAAGTACGCTGGCGTTTCACATCGGATCGTCGCCGACTTCGCGAGGACTGACCGGTCCGATTCCGACCGGCGAGAACCTCGTCTGGTCGTCCTACACGCATCTTTGTCTCGCGCTCCTGCGCGATGATCCCGTTCTCCTCGCGCAAGTCCGGGACGCGATGGCAGCCGTTTGTCTGACAACGAGCGGCGACGGAATCCAGAGCGACAGCTCTTTTCATCAGCATGGCCCGCAGCTCTACACCGGCGGCTACGGTGGCTCCTTTGCGAACGATGTCTCACGTTACGCGTTGCTGACGCGCGGCACCGATTTCGAAATGACGCCGGCGGCTTTTGCATCTTTCGCGAACTATCTCGCCGACGGCATCGCGTGGTCGCTCTACGGAAACTACTTCGATGTCTCTGTCGTCGGACGCGAGGTTGCTCGCTCTTCGACGACCGGCTTCAACGGAATCGCGGCGCTGCTCCAGGCATCGCTGATTGCGTCACCGCGGCAACCTGAGATTCGCGCGGCGGCGGCCAGGATGCTCCAAAGCTGGCAGTGGGTGTTGCCGCCGGAGCTGGCGGCCCTTGCGCATGACGGACTGGCGGCGGCGTGGCCTTCCGGACATCAGCATTACTACGCGTCGGATTACACCGTACATCGGCGCTCGGGCTGGTTCGCATCGGTCCGGATGTTTTCGACACGGACGAAATCGGGCGAGAGCACCAACGACGAGAATCTCCTCGGTTCGCGTCAGTCGGACGGCCGATTTTATCTCTCGCTGAGCGGCGACGATTACTTCGGCCGCGACATCTGGCCGGCCTTCGACTGGACTCGCCTTCCCGGCATCACGGTCGAGCAAAAAGCGGATGCTGCAAACGATTTGTATGATTTCGGTACACGCGCATTCGTTGGCGGCACCGGCGACGGACAGAACGGCGTCTCGGCGATGGATTACGCGCCGCTTCGATCATCGCTGACCGCGAAGAAAGCGTGGTTTTTCTTCGACGACACGATGGTGTTTCTGACGAACAGCATCAATTCGAAATCGGGAAATCGAATCGAGACAATCATCGATCAGCGGCCATTCACGTCTTCGCCGGTGTCCGGAGTCAACTGGACTGTCGCGAACGGCGTCGGCTACTGGTTCTACGGCGCGACGCCACACATCGAGCAGATCGCGCGCACCGGAACGTGGGCCGGCCTCGGCGGATCGACCGACACGATTCCGCACTCGGCCACGCTGACGACGATCTGGCTCGACCACGGAACGGTGCCCGTCAACGCGGACGCGAGCTACGCGATCATTCCGAACGCGACGGCATCATCGATGCGGTCGTTCGTTCCGCCGGCGATTCTCGTGAATGACGCGAACGCCTCGGCCGTCCAGCGGGGAAACACGACCGGCATTGTTTTCTGGAGCGCCGCAAAAGTTGCCGGCGTCCAATCCGATTCGCCGGCGATCGTCTATCTGACGCCCACCGATTTGTACGTGACGGATCCCAGCGGCACTACGGGCACGTTCACGATCACGTTGCCCAGCGGAAAGTTCGCCATTGCGCGAAATGGCGGGCGAACATTCCACACAAAGCTCACTCCGGCGCGGCGTCGCGCGATCCGCTGACGCTCCGCTCCTTCACCTGCTCCTCGGTCAAACCGTAAATCGGCGGTGTCGGCACGTTCAGCATCGCGAGATACATGTACATCTGACCGCGATGGTGGACCTCATGTTCGATCATCGATCGCAGCCATTTGCCGACGCGCAGCTCGACGGCGCCCGGCGTCATGCATTTTCTCGAGAGGTCGTCGTCCGATAGCGATTTGAAAATCGCCATCGACTCGTCGTGCATGCGTCGGATGTAAGCGAGCGTCGCGTCGTATCCGTCGGCCAGCTCGCGGCCATGACCCGGATAGCGGCTCGGTTTGAGTTGCGCATTTTCCGCGAACATCCATCGTTCGATGGCACCGAGGTGGCGGATGAGGTCGGAGAGGGAGAATTTGCCGGACTGGTAGGTCCAGTCGATCTTGTCCGGCGGAATGCACGCGATCACCCGCATCGTCCGTTCCCGAATCCGCTCGAAATATTCGACGATCTCAGTCATGAGGTTGCGTTTTTCGCGGCATACGACGATTCTACGCCGCGCATGCGCCGTCAATTTCTGTTCTCGATCCTCTTTTTTCTTGCCGCCACCGCGAATGCACAGGACTGGCACTCGTTCTTCGATGCCGCGGCATTCGGCTCGTACGTCACCGAGACCGGACCGAAAAAACCGCAAAGCCGGCTGTTCTCGACGAACTGGATGATCGTCGGCGCCGACCGTCAGATCGGGCGGGGCACCATCCTCGGCCGCGCGCGATTCACGCTCGAGCCGCTCACCATTCCGAAGCAAGGTTACCCGCAACTTCTCCAATACATTTCGCCGGAGAGCGGCGGTCCGCTGACCGATCACATGCGCGCACACGATCTGGTCGAGGAAGTCGCATTCGGATTCGATTGGAAACCGATCCAGTTGTATGTCGCGCCCGTCGGCGAACCTCCGCTCGGTGCTGAGCCGTTCGCGCAGCGCGCGTCGTCGCTGGATTTCGCGGAGGCACCCTTCGCGTACGACGTGCAGGAATCGTTTCATCGCGCCACGCGCGTGGTGGCGGCCGCGGTGACGTCGCGCTACGCCGATCTCGAGTACGGCATGTTCCACGAATCGGTATCGATCGGTAACCACACGAGCATCCGGGACGGCAGCATCGACTCGTGGAGCGCACGGCTCACCATCGCCCCCGAATCGAAACTCTCCGCGCAGCTCTCGACCGGCCGCCTGGGCGACGCGAAACGCAAAGTCACGAGCGGATCGATTTCGTATCGCGGCGCGGTGTGGGCCACGAGCGGGATCTGGACGAAGCTCGACCAACGCACCGCTTACAGCCTCGAAACCACGATGCGCTACTGGCGCAGCACGCTGATGGCGCGGGGAGAGTCTGTCGATCGGCCGGCGGGGATCTTCAGCACCAATGAGAAACGCACGACACATCTAACTGTCGGCTACATCTTCGACGTCTTCCAGCGCCGCACGCATCGGGCGGGAGTCGGCATCGACATCGATTACCACGTCAGCACAAAAGCACTCGAGCCAATTTACGGCCACAAACCGCAGACGATTTACACCTTCGTGCGGTGGCGGACGGAAGGGATCACTCGCCCAACTTCGCCTTGAACGCGTGTAGCTCCTCGACGAGTGCGGCAACCTGTTCTTCGAGGCGTTGGAGTCGGGATGCGGTTGAATCGGCCGGCGTCCGTTCGGAAGTTGCCGGCTCGGTTGCCGGCGCTCCACTCAGCATCTGAGACCACCGGGATTCTTTCTGGCCGGGCCGGCGATCGATCTCGCGCACCATCGGCTCCATTCGCTGCAGCGTTGCTTCCAGTTCGCCGATGCTCTCAAATGCATAGAGGCGTTCGCTCCGCGCGCGCATCTCGCCGGGTGTTTGCGGTCCTCGCAGAAACAGCAGCGTCAGAACTGCTTTGGATGGACGATCGAGCTGCAGCGTCGCGTCGAGATTGTGCTCCCACCGCACCGCCCGCCCTCCCATCACCTTCCACACCAGCTTCTCGTTCTGGAGACGATCGAGCGCGCTCTGCACTTCGCCTTCCGTGAGCTCCATGACCGGCTCGCGATTCGATTTCTGATTGCATGCCGCGACGAGAGCGTTGAGCGTGAGCGGATAGTACTCGGGCGTCGCCATCTGCTTCTCGGCGAGACTGCCCAGGATGCGGACTTCGGTGGAGTCGAGCTCGCGATCGGGAAGCTTGCGCGGCTTCCGTTCTCCGTCAAGGTCTGTGACGTAATGGCTCATATCAAAAACACCGGCTCGAGCGCCTCCCGCGGTTGGCCGAAGTAATTATCGACGCGCATGGCCACTTTGCGCGACAACGACATGAACGTCGTCATCTTGCCGCCGAAAATGTTGATCAGATTCCCGGCGCGCTGGATCCGATATTCGCGTCCGATCGCGCTTGGATTCGATTTCCGGCCGACGAGTGGCCGCACGCCCGAGAAGGTTGATGCAACATCAGATGAGGTAATCGGCTCGCGGATGTATCGATTGAAACGCGTGATCAGGTAGTCGATCTCCTCCTGCGACGCATGCACAGCGTCGAGCGCGCCTCGCTGCACGACTTCAGTCGTTCCGACGAGCGTCGTCCCCTTCCACGGCAGCACGAAGAAGACGCGACGATCGGAGGACGATTGCAGAAGGATTCCGACGTCGCTCACGCGATGCTTCAACACGAGATGCGATCCGCGAACGAGCGTCAGCCGGTAGCGCGAGCGGATGTGATTCGCTTTCAAGAGCGCGTTCATCCAAGGGCCGGCGGCATTGATCACCATGTCGAACCGCTCTTCGCCCGATTCCGTCCGCACCAGCCAGCCGTCCCCTTCGCGCCGGAGTCCTATGACAGGAGTCATCTCCCGGATGATTGCGCCGTCGCGCTGCGCCGAAGCAACCACTGCGCGCACCAGGGCGGCATCATCGACCTGCGCGTCCCAGTAACTGAATCCGCCGCGCAGTCCTTCTCGGACGAGCGGCGCGAGACGCGCAAGCTCCTCCGCGGAACGCGATTGATGACGATGGATGTTGCTCGTACCGGCGAGAAGATCGTAAAGCGTCAGACCGACGGCAATCACGAAGCGTCCACGCGGGCTGTCGGCGTAAACCGGCAGCGCAATCTCGATCGGCTTGATGAGTTGCGAAGCGTGCTCGAGGAGCCATGCCCGATCCCTCAGCGACTCGCGAACGAGCGCGATGTGCAACCCTTCCAGGTAACGCAAACCGCCGTGGATCATTTTTGTCGTGGCCGAGGAGGTCTGCGCGCCGCACCGGCCACGTTCGAAAAGGGTGACCGCATATCCCTTCCGGGCCAGCTCCCACGCGACTCCGGCTCCGTTGATTCCGCCTCCCACCACGGCGATTTTCATCAGGAAGGCTTTCCTTGCGTCAGACGCAAAGGCTGCGTTGGCAACTCCTTTGAAATGGCTGAGCTTTCGTGAGCGTGCCGGAACTCGTTGCAGTGCCGGAACCCGCCGAAGAGCGGGGCGATCTCGCCGTGATGCTGACCGGCGGTGGCGCCCGTGCCGCCTATCAGGTCGGTCTCCTTCGCGGTATCGCGCGACATTTTCCCCATCTGCGATTTGAAATCATCACCGGCGTTTCTGCGGGCGCAATCAACGCCGCCTTTCTTGCGGCCAAGAGGGGAACACTCGGCGAGCAGGTCGAAGAGCTCACCGAACTGTGGTGCGCGCTCGAAATCCATCACGTGTTTCGACCGAACTATTCGGGACTGATTCCCTTTCGGGCCGCGATGCACAACGTCTTCCCCGGCCGTGTCGCTCGGCGGCCGCACGGCGTGTTTAACGTTGACCCGCTGGCGCAATCGCTACGCACCATCTTCGATTGTCCCATGGGAGCGCCAATCGAAGGCATTCGTGAACGACTGGCAGAGGGCATGTTGAAAGCCGTGGCGCTGATGGGCCTCGATTATTCGAGCGGCCAGAGCGTGCGTTGGCTGCAGGGACGGGAGCTCGAGATTTTTGAAGGGACAAACCGGCGGAATGTGCCCTGCGAGATCACCATCGACCACATTCTCGGGTCGGCGGCCATCCCGTTTGCATTTCCGGCCGTCCGCATCGGCGATCGATGGTACGGCGATGGCGGAATCCGTCTGTCGGCGCCGCTATCCCCCGCTGTGCACCTCGGCGCACGACGCATTCTCGCGATGTCGACCGGATATCGACGGACGCCGGCGGAAGCGAATACGCCGACCGTCCACGGTTATCCGCCGGCAGCGCAGGTGATCGGCCAGCTCTTCAACGCGGTCTTCCTCGACGCCATCGAAGAGGATGTCGCGCGCATGCAGCGGATGAATGAAATGATCGATCGTCTTTCGCCCTCGGAGCGCAATGGCTTCCGCCGCATCGACCTGCTCGTTCTTCGTCCGTCTCAAGATCTCGGCGTACTTGCCGGGAAGTATCAAAAGTACCTGCCGGCGAGTGTGAAGCTCTTCACCAAGGCGCTCGGCGCAGATGAAACTACGTCGCCGGACTTCGTCTCGATGCTGATGTTCGAGCCGAACTACACGCGCGTGCTGGTCGAGATCGGCGAGCGCGACATCGAAGCACGGCTCGACGATCTGCGAGTGTTCCTCGGCGAGGACGCCAGCCCTAGAGTAGCGTCCCTCGCAAGATAAACAACGCCACCGTGAAGTAGATGCACAATCCAGTCACGTCGACGAGCGTCGCGACGAATGGAGCTGAGCTGGTGGCGGGATCGAATCCCAATCGACGCAGAACGAAGGGCAACATGCTCCCGGCGATTGTCCCGAACGTCACGACGCCGATGAGTGCCAGCCAAACGGTGAACGCGACCAGCATGTAGTGACGGCCGTAATCGGTGAAGTGGAGTTTCTCCCAGACGACGATGCGGATGAATCCGATCGCGCCGAGCAGTGAGCCGAGAGCGACGCCGGAGATCACTTCGCGCCGAAAAACCCTCAACCAGTCGCGCAGCTTGAGCTCCTGCAATGCGAGCGCTCGGATGATCAGAGACGTCGCCTGCGATCCGGAATTGCCGCCGCTGCTGATGATGAGCGGAACGAACAGCGCCAGCACGACCGCGTGCGCGATCTCCCCTTCGAAGTACGTCATCGCGGTCGCTGTCAGCATTTCGCCGAGGAAAAGGGCCGACAGCCAGCCGGCGCGTTTGCGGATCATCGAGAAGACGTCGACGTTCAGATACGGCGCATCGAGTGCTTCCATGCCGCCGAGTTTCTGCATGTCCTCGGTCGCTTCCTGTTCGGCGACGTCCAGGATGTCGTCGACCGTGATGATCCCGAGCATGTGTCCATCGGCGTCCGTCACGGGTAAGGCCAGCCGGTCGTATCGCTCAAAAGCTTTGAGCACTTCTTCGCGATCGTCGGTGGCGTGCAGCGAGATCATCGGCGGATCTTCGATTTCAAGGACCGGAGTATTCGGATCGGCAAGGACCAGCGACGCGAGCCGGATGTCTTCGACCAGCTTTCCGCGCGCATCCACGATGTACACGACGTTGATCGTCTCCATCCCCCGCCCTGTCTTCCGAATGTGATCGATCGCTTCGCCGGCGCGCATCTTCGAATCGATCGTCGTGTACTTCGGCGTCATGTACCGGCCGGCCGTCTCGTCGGGGTAGCCGAGGAGCCAGCTGGTGTTCTTGAGGTCTTCGGGAGACAACGTCGCGAGCAGGCGCCGCGTCACCTCGGCCGGCATCTCTTCGAGGAGGCGCGTGCGGTCGTCGGGAGGCATCGCCTGCAGGACTGCCCGTGCCTGCTCGTTGGTCAGAGCGGCGATCAGCTCTTCCTGGTGGTCGGGGGGAAGGTACGAAAAAACCTCACCTGCCTGATCTTTGGGCAGGATCCGGAACACGAACGCTTCCTCTTCCGCCGGAAGAGCGATGATCAGATCGGCGACGTCGGAGGGGTTCATGTCGCGGAGCCGCCCACGGAGTTCGTCCCAGCTGCGCCGCTGGATCAATTCACGGAGAGAGTTGCCAACTTCAACGGTGTCGAGCATCGCGCGCCTCTTCAGTGCGAGATTAAGCGATAATTGGACGGAATCGTACCGACGCTGTTCAATGGCTCTGCTACAAATTGCGCTGCTGGGTGATCTGCAGATGCGATCCGCCACCGGATCGCTGTTCACCATTTCCGCCAAAAAATCGCAGGCGTTGATGGCGTATCTCGCCGTCAAGCCTTCCCAGCGCGTTTCCCGCGAGAAGATCGCTTCGCTCTTGTGGAGCAGCACAGGACCGGATCAGGCGCGGCAGAGTCTGCGTCAGACGCTGTCGACGCTTCGCAAAGAGCTGACGCAACTCTCGCCCGACGCGAAGATTCTTCTCGAGGAAAATGATCTGCTCGGGCTCGAGGAATCCATGGTGGAGTGCGATGTTGCGGCGTTCGAACCGCTGGTCGCTGCCGGGTCAGAGGAAGCGCTCACGAAAGCCTCGCAACTTTATCGGGGCGATCTGCTCGACGGTTTCCAGATCAATGAAGAACGGTTCGATCAATGGGTGATCGCGGAGCGCGATCGCCTGCATCGCATGGCGCTTCGCGCGCACGCGCAACTGCTCGAGCTGCAATCGCGTCGCGGCGCAATCGATGATGCCATCGTCACCGCACAGCGTTCCCTCCGCATCGACATTCTTCAGGAGCCGATTCACCGCGCGCTCATGCGTCTGTACATGCAAAGCGGCGATCTCCTCAACGCGATCCAGCAGTTCGAGACTTGCGCGAAGGTCCTCCGTCGCGAGCTGCGCGTCGAGCCGGATGCGGAAACCAAAACGCTGCATCGCGAGATCATGCAGCTGCGCGAGAGATCGAGCGCACGCGGGACGTCGCCCGAAGACGCTCGAAAGAATGTGCTGGTGGTCGAGGACAACGTCCTGAATCGCGAGTTGATCAGCGCACTATTGAAGACGGCCGGCTATAACGCCTTGATTGCCAAGGATGGCGCCGAAGCGTTGATGGTGATCGGGCGGTCGCGAGTCGATCTCATGCTCCTCGACGTCGACCTTCCCTTCATCGACGGCCACAGCCTCCTCCAGGCAGTCCGCGAGAACGGGCTCGAGATCCCGGCGATCTTCATTTCGGGACTGCCAGGAGAAGAGGTCGAGACGAAAGCGTTCGAAGTCGGCGCGGCCGACTTCATTCGTAAACCGGTGAAAAACAACGTCCTTCTCGCCCGCGTCTCGAAGGTACTGAAGCTCGATTAGGCTGAGCTTGCCAGTTTGGATTGCGCGCCCTAGATTGAAGGACGTGAAACTCCTCATCGTCGAAGACAATCCGCTCATCGCCGCCGCCATCGAGAAAGCAGGCGAACGCCTGAACCTGCAGGCCGAATTCGCGACCGACGGTTGGGACGCGATCGAAATGCTGCAGAACGAGCAGTACAGCGCCATCGTCATCGATACCGACCTGCCCCGCCACAGCGGCTTCGGCGTCGTGTCCTATCTGCGCGAGGAAGTCGGCGATCGGCTGGGGAACGTCCTGCTGATGACGAGCGCCGACCATGCCACCGTCCGCAAGCAGACCAGCGAGAGCCTTCGCGTCATCGGAAGGACGGAGCAGGTCGACGAGATCGTTGCGGCTCTGGAGCGCGGCGAAACGGAATAGCCAGCAGGCTTCCGAGTCCCGGGTCCTCCGAACCTTCCCAGCCTGGAGCACCGATCACCGGCTGGGGGACGTCGTAGATGAACGTGCGGTGCAGCCTGTCCCACCACGAGAACAGACTCGACCAGTTGCTGTTCGTCTCCGCCTCGATCTGCGAGTGATGGATGCCGTGCATCCGCGGTGTAACAATAAACCGCACTAATTCTCGTTCAACATTTTCCGGCAGCTGAAGATTCGAATGGTGAAAGAGAATCGAGACCAGCAACATCCGCTGCCACCACAAGAGCGCCTCGGGGTCGACGCCGAGGATCCGGACCTGTGCGGCGCGGAAAAAAGCCGCAAGTCCCATCTCGCCGAAATGAAATCGGAGCGCGGTCGAGACGTCCAGATCGCGATCGATGTGATGCACCACGTGAAAACGCCACAGCGGCGGCAGTGTGTGATTCAGGCGATGCCACCACCAGAGTGTGTAATCGAGCAGAAGGACTCCCGCGACCACGCGGATTGGTTTTGGCATTTTCAGACGATGCAGCAGGCCGAGTTGCCGGCGTGTCGTTGCGCGAAGGGCTCGATCGACCAGCGGTTTCTCCAGCGCGGCGGTGATCGCAGCGGTGATCGCCGCCGTGGCCAGATTGCGTCCAACTCGTGCAGCTTCCGGATCTACTCGAGGGCGCAGCGGACGGCGGCGCTCCGCGATTGCCAATGCGACGAAAGCGCACGCGAGCCACTTGATCATTTCCGCGCCGCGCGCAGGATCGCCTCGGCGGAACGCGCGATGTCGTCCTCGCTGGTCGCCCAGTTCGATACCGAAATGCGCATCGCGGCCATGCGATGCCACGTCGTCCCGGCCATCCAGCACGTTCCTTCCTGCTGTGCGCCCGCGACGACTCGCCGCGTCTTTTCGTCGTCGTCACCAAATCGCACCAGCACCTGATTGAGGACGACGTCGTTGAGAATGCGCACGCCTTTCTCC
>JALYZI010000063.1 GCA_030948915.1 Acidobacteriota bacterium | reverse complement strand
CCCCGCGACGCTGCGGGCTCAATGCGTACTCCGAATACCAGATCACAGCAGCATTCCGATCACGAAGAGGATCCCGAATGCCCACTGCAGCGCGCCGGCCATCGCGAGGCAGCGGTTCAGCTCTGCGCCTCTGGAACGCCACACGCGCAGCAGCAAAATGACCGCGAGCGGCAAAGCAAACCAGGGGTAGGGCGTGATCGGAGCGACCGCAATGAACGGCATCAAGACGCACGCGGTGATCTCCAACCGTCCGAAGGTCTCGCCGAATCGCACGACCAGCGTCTTCTTGTCGCTCGCGCGATCGCTTTGCACGTCGCGCAGATTGTTGATTGCGAGTAGCGCGACCGCGAGACATCCGACCGCGAATCCGGCGATCAGCGCGCGGATGTCGAAAGTCAGCCGCTGGACGTAGTACGAACCGCCGGCCGCGATGAACCCGAAGAAGATCAATACGAAGAGCTCGCCCAGGCCGTGGTAGGCGAGCGGATAGGGGCCACCGGTGTAAGCGTAGGCCGCGACAATCGACGTCACGCCGATCGCGAGCAGCGGCCAACCTCCGCGCATGATCAGCGGGATGCCGCAAAGCGCCGCGATTGCGAAGCAAACAATCGCGCCACGCATCACCGTCTTTGCGCTGAGCAGTCCGGCCTGCGTCACGCGCAGCGGACCGAGCCGATCCGCGGTGTCGGCGCCGCGCTTGAAATCGAGCGCATCATTGACGAGATTGGTTCCGATCTGAATGAAGATCGCGCCTGCCAGCGCGTACAGGAATGTCGGCCAGTGAACGGATCGCGCCAGCGCCGTGCCGACAAGAACCGGCACGATGGACGCCGATAGCGTCTTTGGTCGAGCAGCGATTAGCCAGGTCTTCATAGTGGCCGGTGGCCACTTCTACGGAAACCGCGGAAACTTCTTGTAGTCCGGCTTCCGCTTCTCGACGTACGCGTTCCGCCCCTCCTGCGCCTCTTCCGACATGTAATAAAGCAGCGTCGCGTTGCCCGCGAAGTCGAGCAGGCCGATCTGGCCGTCGCAATCGGCATTCAACGCGAACTTCACCGACCGCAATGCCATCGGCGAGAGCTCCAGCATCTCGCGGCACCATTTCAATGTTTCTTCTTCGAGCTTCGCGAGCGGAACGACGGTGTTGACGAGTCCCATGTCGAGCGCCTGCTGTGCGTCGTACTGCCGGCAGAGGAACCAGATCTCGCGCGCTTTTTTCTGACCCACGATGCGCGCCAGATACGACGATCCGAGTCCGCCGTCGAACGATCCGACGCGCGGCCCCGTCTGGCCGAATCGCGCGTTGTCGGCCGCGATGGTCAGATCACAGACAACATGCAGAACGTGTCCGCCGCCGATCGCGTAACCCGCGACCATCGCGATCACCGGCTTCGGCAAACTGCGAATCTGTTTCTGCACGTCCAGAATGTTGAGCCGCGGAACTCCTTTCGCATCGACGTAGCCCGCTTTTCCGCGCACGCGCTGATCGCCGCCGGAGCAGAAGGCATCCGGACCCTCGCCGGTGAGAATCACCACGCCGATGTCGGAATCATCGCGCGCGAGATCGAATGCCTCTTTCAGCTCGCTGACCGTCTGCGGCCGGAACGCGTTGCGCACTTCCGGACGATTGATGGTGATCTTCGCGATGCCGTCTTTGGTCCGCTCATATTTGATGTCTTTGAACTCGCGAATGCTGGTCCACATGGCGCGAGATTGTATGCTCCTGAGGTGCGTCCATCGGTCGACGTCTACAAATTCGGCGGAGCTGCCGTCGGCAATGCCGAGGCTCTGAGAATCGCGGGCGAGCACGTGCGCGCCGCGAAGTCGCGAGTCGTCGCGATCGTCTCGGCGATGTTCGGTATCACCGATCTGCTGCTCGATGCGTCGCGCGCGGCGCTGGCCGGCGATCGCATCGCGCACGAATGGGCCGCCGAAGAATTTGCCTCGAAGCACCGCGAAGTCGTCAAGACGCTGCTGCCCGACGACCGTCGCCTCGAAAATGAAATCGAGAAAGCGACCAGCGAGCTGCGCTCGATGTGCGACAGCATTTCGGTGTTGCACGAGTTGACGCCTCGCGCGGCCGACGCGCTGGTGGCACGCGGCGAGCGACTGGTCGCGAAAATATTCGCGGCCTACATCGATGCCACCTACGTCGACGCCACCGACGTCATCTTCACTGAGCGCCGCCTCGGCAGCCTCTGGCCCGACTTCAAGAAATGCGAACGCGCAGCCGCGAAGATTTCTCTGACGAAAACCGTCGTGATTCCCGGCTACATCGCGACCGGCCCCGACGGCGAAGTCGTCACGCTCGGACGCGGCGGCTCAGACTTCTCAGCGGCCATCGTCGCGCGCAGCCTCGGCGCGCAATCGGTGACTCTCTTCAAAGAGGTCGATGGCCTGATGACGGCAGATCCGAAGAGCGTTCCGAACGCGCGCCTGCTCGGCGAAGTGCATTATCGCGAAGCGGCCGAACTGGCATTTTACGGCGCGAAAGTGCTGCATCCCCGAACGATGATTCCGCTCGTCGATCGCGGCATCCCGCTCTTCGTGCGCAACACTTTTCAGCCGCAGTCGCGCGGCACGCGGATCGCGTCGGATGTGAAGCCCGGGGCGTATCCCGTGAAGGCGCTGGCTGCCATCCACCGCCAGTCGCTGATCGCGATCGAAGGAAAAGGAATGATTGGGGTGCCGGGCGTCGCGGGACGCGCATTCACGGCGCTCGCGCAAGCGGGACACTCGGTCTCGATGATCAGCCAGGCCTCGAGCGAGTCGAGCATCTGCTTCGTCGTTCCTGACAGCGAAGCGGATCATGCCGTCAAGGCACTGCAAGCGGCCTTCGAGTCCGAGCGTCGCCTGAAATTAATTGATCGTATTCATGCAGAGAAACGTATTGCATTAATTGCTGTGGTTGGTCTCGGCATGCGCGGACGGCCGGGTATTGCGGCACGCACGTTCTCGGCGCTCAGCGGGCAGAAAGTCAACGTCGTCGCGATCGCGCAGGGATCTTCGGAGCTCAACATCACGATCGCCGTCAGCGAAACGGACGCAACCAGCGCACTGATCGCGCTTCACAACGAATTTCAGCTCGACAAGATCCGTCCGCTCGCCGATGTCTCCGGGCGCGAATCGAAGCTCACACTCCTCGGATTCGGCCAGATCGGACGCGCGCTCATCGCGCAACTGGTCGCGGAGGATGAACCACTGCGCGCGAAGTCCGGCGCCGACCTCAAAGTCATCGCGATCGCCGATCGCAGCGGCATCAAGATCGAGGAATCGGGATTCTCGACGGCTGCGCTGCAAAAACTGGCGGCACACAAGGCATCCGGCGGACGCCTTTTCGATCGCAGCTCGCCGCTGACCCTCAAACAAGTGCAGACCATGATGCGCGAGGAACTGTGGCTGCTGCCGTCGCATCGTCCGATCCTGGTCGACCTCACGTCCGAGGAAACTGCGCCGCTGCTGCAGGAAGCGCTCGAGCGCGGATTTCACATCGTCCTCGCCAACAAGAAGCCGCTCGCGGTCCCGCAGATCGAGTATGACCGGCTGTTTCAAACTGCCAGCGACCGTGGCCTCGCGATTCGATACGAGGCGACCGCCGGCGCCGGACTTCCGGTCCTCGACACCCTCGCGAAATTGCAGGAAGCGGGCGATCGCGTCGAGAAAATCATCGGGTGCTTTTCGGGAACGCTCGGATATCTGATGACGTCGCTCGAAGACGGCCGCAAATTTTCCGAATCGGTCGGCGAGGCCTGGAAGCGCGGCTACACCGAGCCCGATCCGCGCGACGATCTCTCCGGCACCGACGTCGCCCGCAAGGCTTTGATCCTCGCGCGCAACCTCGGCATGCGCGTCGAGCTCTCCGACATCGCGCTCGAACCGCTCTTCGGCCCTGATGTCGATGATCCCGATCCCGCGACGTTCGTGCGCAAGCTGGCCGCGCTCGATGACGCCTTCTCCCGCCGCGCCGCTGCGGCTCGCGATGACAAAGCGGTGCTGCGTTTCGTCGCGACGATCGATCGCGACGGCATTCGCGTCGGAACGAGCGCGGTTCCGGAATCGTCGCCGATGGGCCGGCTGCGCGGAACCGACAACCAGGTCGCGATCTATTCGAAGCGCTACAAAACGAATCCGCTGGTCGTGACCGGGCCGGGGGCGGGCGCTGACGTCACCGCGGCCGGCGTTCTCAACGACATCATCGCGATTACGACCGAGGAGCGGCGGAGGCGATGAGTCGCGCGAGCGTCTTCGCGCCGGGATCCGTCGGCAACGTCGGCCCCGGCTTCGACATCCTCGGCCTGGCCGTCGATGGCGCCGGCGACACCGTCACGGTCGAGTTGGGAAAATCGGAAGCGGTCGTGGTTCGCGGACGCGATGCGGCGCTCATTCCGACAGATCCCGCAAAAAATGCCGCGAGCATCGCAGCGCATGCGATCCTGAGAAAACCGCAACAACTCCACATCACAATTGATAAAGGATTGCCGGTCAGCGGAGGGTTGGGCGGGAGTGCGGCCAGCAGCGTCGCCGGTGCATATGCCGCAGCGCTCGCGATTGGGGCTGATGCTTCGAAAGAAGACATCATGATGGCGGCGCTCGCGGGAGAGATGTTCGTGTCGGGCCGGCATCTCGACAACATCGCGCCGATCACGTTGGGCGGGCTGGTACTCTCGCGTTCGATCGATCCGATTGACGCGATTCGGCTGCCGGTACCTGAGAATTGGTCGGTCGCGCTGATCACACCGCGCGTCCGCATCGAGACGAAGCAGGCGCGCTCGATCCTGCCGCAGCAATGGGATCGCGCATCATGGATTCAGCAGATGGCGAACACCGCGGGACTCGTGGCAGCCTTCGCGTCGGGCGACGGACCGCTCGCGCGACGGGCGCTGAATGATCTCTATGCCGAACCGCGACGTGCGCCGATGATTCCGCGCTTTGCGGAAGTGAAACGCGCAGCGCTCGATGCAGGCGCGTTCGGCTGCTCGATCAGCGGATCGGGACCGACGATCTTCGCGATCGTTGACACTTCGACGTCGACGCATTGTCTCAATGCAATGCGTCGCGCGATGGGAGACATCGAATCCGAATCGCGCGTCGCGGCCATCGCACGCAACGGAGCACATCGCGTATGAGAGACGTCTTCGACGCGCGCCGCACGAGCCGCAAGACGATCGATCAAAGCGGTGTGTGGAGATTTCGCGAGCATGTCCTCGACATCGACGAGTCGCAGATCATCACGCATCCTGAAGGTGCCACGCGTCTCTACGAGCGCGACGGAATTCTCTTCAAACACGAAGGCGAGAATCCGACCGGCTCGTTCAAGGATCGCGGCATGACGGTCGCCATTACGCAGGCCGTTCGTCTAGGCGCGAAGGCTGTTGCGTGCGCATCGACCGGAAACACGAGCGCGTCGGCGGCCGCCTATGCCGCGCAGGCGGGCCTTCGCGCAATCGTCTTTGTTCCGTCGGGAAAAATCTCGGCCGGAAAGCTCGCGCAGACTCTGGCGTACGGCGCGCTATGTCTCCAGGTGCGCGGCGATTTCGACGCCGCCATGCGACTCGTCCTCGAAGCTTCGCAGCGCCTCGGCATCTACCTCGTCAACTCGATCAACCCGTTTCGCATCGAAGGACAAAAGACGATCGTGTGGGAGCTGCTGCAGGACCTCGAATGGAATCCGCCCGACTGGATCGTCGTGCCCGCCGGAAACCTCGGCAACACCAGCGCGTTTGGGAAAGCGCTCGTCGAAGCTCGCGATGCGGGATGGATCTCGAAGATGCCGCGGCTGGCAGCGATTCAGGCCCACGGCGCGAATCCGTTCTACCGCAGCTTCCGCGAAGACTTCGCGCAGCGCCATCGCGTGTCGCCGGAAACGATTGCCTCCGCGATCCGCATCGGCGATCCGGTCAGCTACGACAAAGCGGTGAAGACGATTCGCGAGACGAACGGCGTCGTCGAAGAAGTGACCGACGAAGAATTGATGGCTGCGAAACGCGACATCGATCGCATGGGCATCGGATGCGAGCCGGCATCGGCGACGACGCTCGCCGGGGTTCGAAAACTTCGCGCATCGGGCGTGATGCGCGATTCCGATCGCATCGCGTGCGTGCTCACCGGACATCTGCTGAAAGATCCGGGCGCGGCGACCGGCAAAGTGATCGAGATCGACCCGGACATCAGCGAGGTCGAACGAATTCTCGCAGCCGATCGATGAACTTTGCCGGCTGCTCCCACGGAACGCGATGGCCGGCATCGGGACAAATCCACAATTCGGAATTCGGCAGTCGCTGCGATGCGCGCGTGGCAGCTTCGCGATATTTCGTATCGTGCTCGCCGGCGATCCACAGCGTCGGAACGGAGATGTCCTTCACATTCTTGGGCATCACCGCCGGCGACCAATCGCGCAACGCGACCGCCAGCGCGCGCCGATCGTAATCGGCTTCGTTGCGCTCGAGCGGATTCTTTCGGCCGCCGAACACCGACTGCGAATTCCACGCTGCGACGACGGAATCCCAAGGCTCGGATTCGAATCGCCGCGCCCACGTGTCATCGAGCTCCTGACGTCCCGGCTCGGCGGTTGCGATCCCGGTTGAAATCAAAATGGCTTTCGCGACCGGATGCGTTCGCATGAGATGCAGCGCCAGGCGCGCGCCCATGGAGTAGCCGAGGAGGATGTCGCCGGGAACTGGACGGACGCTGTCGAGCGAATCGCCGCCGAAAAAGCTCGGCGCGCGGATGTCGAATCCTGCGTCGCGGAGAAAATCCCAGTCAGCGCCGCGACCCAGGAAGCCATGAAGACATATCATGACCATATAGCATCATACTTTTCCCAGACGCGGCGCGTGGCGTCGGCGTCGGGGATCAGCTCCTGGATATGGACGCCCCACATCTCGGCCCACTTCTCGAAATGCAACGTATGGGCGTTCTCGACAAGGCGCTCTCGAACTTGAGGATCCATTCGGCGCAGTGATGCGACGCGATTGAAAATGCGTCCGCCACCATTATTGATGATGACGATTTCGAATTGCGCGTCGAGCTGCGGCACGATCCACGGCGCGTTGGAGTCGTACAGCGCGGTGAGATCGCCGATGATGCACCAGTTGTTCGATCCCTTGCACCATCCGAAAAAAGTGGAGAGCTGTCCGTCGATGCCGTTCGCGCCGCGATTCGCCTCGATCGTGAATCCGCGCGGCTCGCGCGTCGCGGCCAGGTCCCATTCGCGAATCGGCAGGCTGTTGCCGAGGTAGATGCGGGCGCCGTGCGGAATGGTGTTGCTGAGAGCGCGGACCATCGCGAGCTCGGACTTCGGCTCACTCTCGAGGATTTTTTGCACCGCGACAAATTTCTCGCGATCTTCCGCAAGATCCGGCTGTGCGCCACGTGGGAGTTTCGGCAACTGCTCGATCGGTTTCACGTCGCCGCGAGTCATTCCCGCAAACGGCAGATCGCTGTAATGCCGCACTGGGATCGTCAGCGCATCGAGATCGCGCCAGAAGCGCAGCGTCGGAACGTTGCCGATGCGGATGACCGATTCGAAATTGCCGCGCGACAGCATTCGCTCGTTGCGAATGCGGATTCCATCGAGCGCTGGATCTTCGCGCAGCCCGGACAGCGGCTCCGCGTAAACCGCGCGATTCGACTGCAGGCAAAAATCACGAACACGATCGCGATAGTGCGGCGCCAGACCGCCGATGAGGACCAGCTCACTCATCGATCAGCGGCTCATCGAATTCGACATTGATGTGCAGCGGCGCACGGCGACTCCACCCATCGATGTCGGTCGTCGCGTAAACGCCAAACAATCCGACCTGCTCGATCGACTGCGGCGCGGCCGTTCCGCGAAATCGCGCCGGGCGATCGGCCGTGATCAGAATGAGCGGCACACCGGAGTAGAACGCCTCCACCGCGGCAGGAAGCAATTCGGCGGCGGCAGTTCCCGATGTCGTGATCACCGCGACTGGCCTTCCGTCGCGTTTCGCCCGGCCTAACGCGAAGAAGGCGGCCGACCGTTCGTCGATGAATGAAAAAACGTTCGCCGTTGGCCGTTCGCCGTTGGCCGCGCCGAGAACTGCAATCAACGGCGCGTTGCGCGATCCGCCGCAAACGCAAAAATCGCGGGCGCCGGCCTCGCGCACGCGCTCGATGATTTCCCGAGCGGCGGCGATGTTGCTCATGCTTCGATTGCAACCGGCGCGCGCAATCCGAGCAGCGCTTTGACCTGGTCGCGTTTCTCGCGCAACTCGTCGAACTCGCGCTCGAGCTGGCTCTCCGGAAGCAGCCCCGCCCCCGCCCCCACCCGGATCGAGTCCCCATGCCACTGCACGTTGCGGATCGCGACCAGTGCCAGCGCGCGCCCATCGGCGAGCTCCAGGCCGAACGGCGCGCCGTGCGTGCGACGCTTCACGCCGCGGTCCGCTTCGCGCAGCCAGCGCTCGCCCGCTTCCGCGCGCGGCGAGACGCCGAGGGCGGCGGTGGGGTGGAGGCGGCGAACCATTTCGGCGAACGACATCCGCTCGACGCCGATCTCCTCGAATCGAATCGGCGTCGCGAGATGCGCGATCCCTGGCAGCTCCAGGATGCCGATCGGCTCGACCTCGATATTTCCGAATGGCGCGAGGCGGCGGATGATGTCGTCGACGACCATGCGATGTTCGCGCAGCTCTTTCGGATCGCGCAGCAGCTCCGCCGCGCGATCGGCAGGACGCGTTCCCGCCAGCGCCATCGTGCGATAGCCGCGGCCGTCGCTCGCAAACAGCATTTCGGGAGTCGCCCCCGCCAGTCCGTGATTCTGATACGAGTAGCCGTACGCCGACATCCCGACCGGAAGTCTCGCGAGCTGCCGGAACAGCCACGGCCAGAGGTCGGTGCGTTCGACGAGCCGGCCGTTTTCGAAAATCACCGGAACGATTTTGTTGAAGTCTCCCCGCCGCATCGCGCTCTTCGCGGAATCGAAGAGCGGCCGGAACACGTCGAGCGGCAGCGGCTGCCATTCGATCTTCGGCGCAGGCGCGCTGCCGAAGCGTTCGATGAGCGCGTCGAAGGTCAGCTCTTCCCATTGCGACGGATGCCGCCACGGATGCGGATCGTCCAGAAAAAAATCGGCGATGTAGAAGGCCGGCCGCCCCGGCTTGCGCATCGGCGACTGCTCGAACGGTCCCCATCCGATGAAGACGCGATCGGGAGCGGTCTGGATAAACGCGAAATCGCGGTGCACGTTGCTACGATACCGGCGTGGCGAGCAGCACGGCAACCGATCCGGCGCGGATCAAGAAGATGTTCGGGGCGATCGCCTCGCGTTACGATCGCGCCAACACCATCCTCTCGGGCGGCATCCATCATCTATGGAGGCGAAGGGCGGTGCGGCGGGCGGGAGTGCGGGCGGGGGACAAGGTCCTCGACTGCGCGACCGGCACCGGCGACCTTGCAATCCGATTCGCGAAAGAAGGGGCGGTCGTCACCGGCACAGACTTCACTCCTGAGATGATCGAGCTCGCACGCGCGAAGGCGCCATCGGTCCGGTTCGAAGTCGCCGATGTGATGGCGCTTCCGTTCGAAAACAACAGCTTCGACGTCGCGACGATCGGCTTCGGCATCCGCAACGTCGCCGATCCGGCCAAGGGCATCGCGGAGATGGCCCGGGTCGCGAAGAAAGTCCTGGTCCTCGAGTTCGGCCAGCCCCCCAACGCGCTCCTCAGCGCGTTCTACCGGTTCTACACTCGCAACTTTCTGCCCGGCTTCGGAGGAATCGTCACGGGCAATCGCGCGGCGTATGAGTACCTCGAGTCCTCGTCGGCGCAATTTCCGAGCGGCGCGAAATTCGTCGAGCTGATGCGGCGCAGCGCGCAATTCGAAAAGATCGAGTTCGAGCCGCTGACGTTCGGCGTCGCGTGGCTGTATGTCGGCATCGTTCAGTCGCGCGAGTAAGTGTCGATGATCCGCTCGATGGCCCTGCGGCAGACGCGGCAAAAGCCCACCTCATCTCGCGTGAACATGATGCAGTCGATCTCCGGGCGGTAGAGACCTTTCGCCTCGTACGCCGCACCTTCAAACGCGCCGACCTTCCGCGCATACGTTTGCGATCCAAGGAACTGCGTTTCCCACGCCCGCTCCTCGGTGAACAGCTTGTCCATCACGCTCTCCGGCTGATTCGTGGCGCGGATGCGCGCGCGCTCCGCCTGAACCTGGCGGCTGTGCTTCTCGAATTCTTCCTTCTCCCACGGCGTCGGCAGCGGCACATCGGGATCGGTCGGCCACTTCGGATGCGCGCCGTTGGCAGTCACGTTTGGCTCCCACGGCTCGGGGTGCTCGGCCACCCCGCTCGTCGTGTAGGACACCGGCGATGTGTAGTACTCGTCGGCCAGTGCGGCGAAATGGTGGCCAAATTCATGTACGAAAATATATTCTGAAAACGCGCTGTCGACGCATGCAGTGGCCTGATCATTGAAGATCCCGCCGCCGCCGTATGTCTTCTCGTTGACCAGAATCTCCAGAAAGTCGTAGGGCGCGGATGACGCGATGTCGCGCATGCGGTGATCGTCGAACGTGAGCAGGTAGCGCTCGGAATCGAAGATGTTGTACTGCACGCCGGTCGCCGTGCGGCGGTTGTCGGCGGTGCGCGGACGATGGACTCCGCTCTGCGGTTCGATCAGATCGAGCGCGCGCACGTTGAAATCGCTCTTGCGGCTCTTGAACGGCTCGGTATCGAACAACTTCCCCACCATCCGCTGCACGTCGCGATGAAACTTCGGAAGCTCTGCCTCCGTGTAGCCCTCGCCGATGACGAGAATATCGACCTTCGACGACGGCGGCCCGCTGTCGATCACGCTCCAGACTTTTCCCGCCGGCGCGCGATCGGCCGGATTCACGAATCGCGAATTCGGATCGAGGAGCGTCGAGAAGATCTCGTGAAAGGCGTTGTCCTTGTCGCGCTTCTTGATGACGAGTTGCACCGCCCTCTTCGGCCACGGAAAGCGGACCGACTCTTCGAACGATCCGGCGTGATCCTTCGCCTCGTCGGTGGTGACCCATTCGCCGAACACCGACGCGAATCCGCGCGAGTAGATTGCCTGGTTCGAGTCGCGGTCGATGACCTCGAAGAAGTAGTTGCCGAGGTTGAGCGTGTCGATGAGGCGGGAGCGGGAGCCGGGCCAGCGGCCGTCCGATACCACCGAGGACAGCGCGATGATCTCCTCGCCGCGGTTGCCGGTGTGCACGTAATTCGCGCGCATCGTCTTGTCGAGGAAGAAATCGTCGAAACGTGCCGCAAACGCATTGGTCACGAAGAGGAAAACTAGCATCACTTTGCGCATGGGCGGATTGTAGACTTGGAACCCATGCGCCGCCTTCTCCTCGCGCTGTTGATTGCCGGCACTGTTGAGGGCCAGCAGTATCAGGAAAAAATCACCGTCGAGCGGATCCTCGTCGACGCGCGCGTCACAGATTCCTACGGCAATCCGATCACCGGCCTGACTCCCACAAACTTTCGCGTGCGCATCGATGGCAAACCGGCGACCGTCGAATCGGCCGATTGGATCCCGGAGACCGCCGCATCGCGCGAGCTCGCCGAGATCGACAAGCCGCAGCCGGAGATCAACACCACGCTCGACGTGCCGGCGCCGCGCGGACGACTCTTCATCTTCTTTTTTCAGACTGACTTCGCGCGCAACAGCGCGCGCGTCATGGGACAGATGGACATCATCCGCCGCATCGACTCCTTTCTTGATTTTCTGGAGCCCGACGATCGTGTGGCGGTGCTGTCGTTCGATTCGCATCTGAAATTCCGTCTCGACTTCACCGACAACAAGCACGAGATCGCGGCCGCGATGCACGACGCGATTCTGATCAACGAGCCGAACCGGCCGCACATCGTGCCGATGCCTTCGCTGGCATCGCATCTCGATCCGCAGGCGATGAAGGACGCGGCGAATCCGGAGACCGCACTGCTGATGATCGGCAATGCGCTGCGCCCGATTCCCGGACCGAAGTCGATGATCTTTTTCAGTTGGGGACTCGGACGGCTCAGCGGCGGACGCGTCTTCATGGAGCGCGGTTACGGCGCGGCGCGGCAGGCTCTGGAAGGGGCGCGCGTCAGCGTCTTCTCGCTCGACTTCACGCAAGCCGACGCGCACTCGCTGGCGGTCGGACTCGGTCAGGTCTCCGGCGACACCGGCGGCTTCTACGCATCGACGTTTCGATTTCCGCAGATCGCAATCGAGCGACTGCACAAAACGCTCGCCGGCCACTACGAGCTCGAAGTGCGAAAGCCCGACACGAAAATTCGGGGGCTGCATTCAATCGAAGTCGATGTCGATCGCCGCGCCGCGGAAGTGATGGCGCGCAGCACGTACGTCGACCGCGACTGAGGCGCGCACTTTGCAAATTTCGCCGTGCAGGAGGTCGTATGGCGAAGTACGGCAAGAAAGCAGGAGAGAAAGTCGAGCGCGCGATGAAGGAGAAGAAAAAGGGCACGCTGCGCTCCGGCCGCTCGGGAAAGAAAGTGACCAGCCGCAAGCAGGCGATCGCGATCGGACTCTCGGAAGCGCGCAAGTCGGGAGCGAAGGTCCCGAAGAAGAAGTCCTCGAAGAAGAAGTAACGCATACTGGCGCGGATGACGCGCACGAACACCGCGCTCCTGATCGCCCTCGGCGCGGTGTTCGCGTGGTCGCTCATCAGGCCGCACGATTACTTCACGTGGTTCCTCGAAGTCTTCCCGGCCATCATCGGCTTTGCGATCCTGGCCGCGACCTATCGCCGTTTTCCGCTGACGCCGCTGCTCTATACGCTGCTGATCATCCACGCCGCGATCCTCATCCTCGGCGGCCATTACACGTATGCCGAAGTTCCGCTGGGGTTTTGGATACAGCGGGTTTTTCACTCGACGCGCAATAACTACGATCGCATCGGCCACTTCGCGCAGGGCTTCGTACCGGCGATGATCGCGCGGGAAATTCTGATCCGGAAGAATGTTGTGCGGAGCCGCGGCTGGTTGTACTTCATCGTCGTTTCAATCTGCCTTGCGATCAGCGCCGCGTACGAATTGGTGGAGTGGCGCGTGTCTGTTGCGACCGGCTCAAAAGGCGACGCCTTCCTCGGCACGCAGGGCGACGTCTGGGACACGCAGGAGGACATGGCGACTGCGCTCGTCGGCGCGCTTCTCGCGCCGCTGCTGCTCGGTCATCCTCACGATCGCCAGTTAAGTAGGGTCAGGTCTGGAAAATCAACTTAGGGTCTACGACCTGTATCGCTTAAGTTGATTTTCCAGACCTGACCCTACTTAACTCAGTCTCGAGCTGATTGAAAATCGCCGCGGCGCCGGCGAGGTCGCCACGGCCGCCGATCCCTTCCAATGCATCGCACAGCTCATAGACACGCGTCGCGCCGACATTCCCCGATCCGCTTTTGAGCGCGTGAGCCGATTCAGCGACCGCGCCAGCATCGCGATTCGCAAGCGCATCGCGCAGCGCCTCAATGTGCCTCGGCGCGTCGCCGAGGAAGATGGCGACGAGCGCGGCACGATCGATCTCGATTGATCCGCCGGAGATCTCCGCATCGGGAAGCCACTGCGCCAGCACGCGCAGTAGCTCCGTTTCTGCAGCCGGCTTCGAGAGGAAATCGTCCATCCCGGCGGATAGACATCGCTGCCGATCGGTCGTCCCGAGACTCGCGGTGAACGCGATGATCGGCGTGTGTCGCTGCGTTCCCTCCTGCTGCCGAATCCATTGCGCCGTGCGAAAACCATCCATGTGCGGCATGTGGCAATCCATGAAGACGAGGTCATACGGTGCGCGGCTGATCGCTGCGATGACCTGCAATCCGTTCTCGACGACATCGACGTCGAAGCCGAGCTGCTCGAGCCGATGCATCGTCAGCTTGCGATTCGCCCCCTGGTCGTCGGCCACGAGGATGCGCTTACGCTGCGGCATTGCGGTCGCGGATGCCTCGAAAATCGGTCATGAACCAGATGGCCAGCATGACCACCGAGATCAGCAGATAGAAATTGCGCGAATGAATTCCCCGCGCGAAATTCGCGAGCCACGGAAGAATCAGGAACAGCAGGGCGATCATCAGCTCCATCGCGCCATGCACCGGAAAGCGAATGAACTTCAACAGTCCCAGCGGATATCGAGTCAGCAGCGAGAGCACCAGCAGCGTCGTGCCGAGTGTGTACGCCATGCTTGCCTGACGGCCGCCGAAGCCCGCAATCGACGGACCGATGAACAGGATCGTCACGATCGCGTAGTCGATGATCGCGTGCGACCACGCTCCGATCAGTCGCACGGCGGAATGTCCCGTCCTTCGCCGTGATCGAGGACCCAGAATCGCGGATTGCCGTTCGCGGCGATTGCCTGCTGGAGATCGTGGACCGGCTCGAATTGTCCGTCATCGCCGAGCGCGAACGTGCCGAAGTGGATCGCGATGCTCGTCTTCGCGTGCAGCGAGAAGTGCGCGCGCACGGCTTCGGCAGGATCGATGTGTGCGTGGCGCATGAACCAGCGCGGTTGATACGCCCCGATCGGCAAAAGTGCGAGGCGTATCGGCGGGAATCGCTCCCCGATCTGCGCGAAATGATCGCCCCACCCGGTGTCGCCGGCGAAGTAAACACTGCCGGCCGGCGACGCAATCACGAATCCGCTCCACAGATTTCGATTGCGGTCGGACAGCCCGCGTGCAGAAAAATGTTGCGCGGGGACAGCCGAGATCGGACCGTCGCTCTGCCACCAGTCGAGCTCCGTCGCCGAAATCCCGTGACGATTCAGCAGCGCTGCGTTGCCGAGGGGAGTGATGATCTTGCAGCCATCGAGGCGCCGGAGCGTCGCAACGTCACAATGATCGTAGTGATTGTGACTGACGAGAACGAGATCGATCGGCGGAAGATCCTCAAAGCGAATTCCGGGCGGACGATGCCGGCGCGGGCCGGTGAAGGTCACCGGCGAAACGCGCTCCGACCAGACGGGATCGGTGAGGATGTTCATGCCGTCGAGCTGCAGCAGCGTCGTGGAGTGATTGATGAATGTCACGCGAAGCTCGCCGGCGCCGGCGCGCTTCGGCGGCGGCGGTCCGTAACGCGTTTCGATTGCATCAACCCAATAGCCGCGGTCGCGGTTGAGCATCCATTTCAGAAAGGCGCCTTCGCTCTGCTGTGCTGGAGTGGGGTTATGAAAGCGATGCCCGTCGAAGTGATCGCTGATCGGGCCTCGATATCGCGGAGCGGCGAAAAAGCGGCGCTCGATCGCGACCGCTGTCGCAGCGGCGCTGGCCGCGATGGCAATCGCCCGTGTGGAACGGCGCACGGCCGGAGCTTACTGCTTTTCTCGATGCCAGGCGCGCCGCGACGCCGGTATCATTCAGGCGCATGCGAATGAGTGAGGAACGAGCGACCTCTCTGAAAATTGCGCTTGCCACTTTCGCGATCCTGACTCTGGAGCTCGCGTTGATCCGGTAGACATCGCAGCAAGTCCGCGTTATCGCGGTACGTCGCATGTTCACGGGCCTGAAGACGCTGTCATTAATCGCACTCACGTTTTATCTCGTCACGTTCGTACTGCTGCAACGACATCGCTCTTCACGGCTGGCCGTGCGATTGACCATGGCTGTCCACTGATTTATTCTTCCGATCCCGCGGTTCGTTGACAGATCTTCTGCGAGAAGCAGGCGCTTAGCTCAGTTGGTAGAGCATCACCTTCACACGGTGGGGGTCATCGGTTCGAGTCCGATAGCGCCTACCACTCCTAACCTCATCACGCCGCTCACGTTAGACGCAAGGAAGCGGCGTTCCCCTTTTCAGGATTAGCCCCCGAAGTGTTCACGCAAGTGTTCACCGGGTCCGGCTTGGGTCCTTCACCGTTTCCACTCGTCGTGGAACGGATCCGTGCTGGTGATGACGCCGTTGCTCATGGTCGTAAGCCACTGCACGAAGGTCTCGGTCGTCCAGGTTCCGCCGATGGTGCGGGCGTAGATCGCCGCGACTGCCGGGATGATGCTGGTGATACGGCAGTCGCCGCGGAGCATGCAGGGCACTTCGCGGCCGGAATTTGCCCGAGCGACACGGCATCGTCTGTGATGAGCTATCGCGGAGCTGTCGTATTCTCGGAACAATGCCGATAACGCCGTACGAGGACGACCCCCATCACGAACGCGACCCGGAAGGTCGAGCGCTCTGGACGCGAACAGGGGCGGCACAAGTGTGGATCTTCTTCCCTGTGTTGTTCTTCGCAATCGGAGGTTTCGGGCAATGGCCCGAGTTCGTCTTTTTTCCCATTGGCGCGTTTCGTTCGAACACTCCGATGGGCGTCTCGGGCGGCTGTCTACTCGCTTTCGTCTTCGTTTTCGGAGGCCTCGGTGGACTGGTCGTCGGTTCTTTTTCGTCCTGGACTCTTGGCCGGTTTATTCTGATCGGGATCGGACTGCTGAATGTCGTGACCGTCGCGCCCAGCGATTCCCGACTTCGTCGCTCGCTTCCATGGGGCTTTGTTGGCCTCACAGCCGTCATCGCGAGCGGATGGGCCGGCACTCGGTACGCGAGTCAGTGGCTAGACCATGGGTATGTGCGAACGATGGACGGGGGTTATCTCGTCGCTGTCGTTGCTGGCATCACCGTGGGTTACCCGGCGATACGACAGGCGTTTCGCGAAGCTACTGCCGCAACCCTACCGGCACTAACAGCGGTGCCGCTAGCACCGGCTGCAGGCACGACGTTCCTCGCCGCGCACCTCTCTGATCTGCATTTGACTGCGTCAGTCGGGCACGAGCGCATCGAAGGCGGCTGCGGAGGGAACCGTGCGTTCAAAGAACTCTTGAAGGCCGCTTGGGATCAGTTGCTGACGGCGAGACTAATCATGATTACGGGTGATGTCACGGATGGCGGAAGGAAAGAGGAGTGGCGAGAATTCTTCGACATCTATCCGGCAGACCTACGACCCCGCACGCTACTAATCCCCGGAAACCACGACACAAACTTCACCGACACCTCGCGGCCGGGCATCGTGGAAAACGGCAACCTCCTGAGAACAATCCGTCTGATGCGCGTCCTGGCAGCGATGGACAGGATTCAAGGCGACCGTGCGCTCATCATCCAGCACAATGAACGAGTCCTTCTCCATGATTACATTGTTTCGCACGACGATGCCTTCGCGGCATGTCGTGACCTGGCGGAAAGGAATACCGCGTCACCGGAGTCGGCGTTTATCATGCGTCGCGTCGAAACCATTTGGGAGGAGGCATTTCCGCAGGCGATCGAAGTTGACGATCTGGTCTTCATTCTCTTGAATAGCAATCCTTCGCCGTACAACATTCTCGATAATGCGATCGGAGAGATATCACGGGAGCAGCTTGAACGAATGCAATACCTGCAGACCATCTACTCGCAGCGCCCACTCGTATACCTGATGCATCATCATGTTGCGTTGCCGGAAGGGTCGGCATCAATGCGAGGGCATTTGCAAATTCGCCTGCTGCGGTTGCGCAACGCGCGACAAGTATTGAGTGCGATCCCCTCAGACCGTGCTGTCGCAATTTTCCATGGTCATCGTCACTTCGGATACCACGGTCTCTACGCTGGCAATGTGACGGTGGTATCCGCGTCGTCATCGACGCTCGGCGACGAAGCCGTGGAAGTGGCGCAGGCGTCGGACATGTTAGCCTCATTCTGGTTCTTCGGAATCGAAGGCCTTGGTCGCGACGTCATCGTGACGAAGGGGCCAGGTTACTCGGTAGCAATTGGTTCGAAAGTTTCTCCGCCGCCGATGTCGCTGCGGCAAAAATTCGAGCGCGCAGCTCAATTTGTACGAGGCGAAAAGATAGGCACGCGCGCTTCGTGACTCTAGCGTGCTCCAGCCAGGCACGCCGAGGATGAACGCCTGGCGGGAACACGATGGTCCCAGCTTGTGTTAGGTTGTCCCCGAAGACGGCATCACGGCCCGACCGGTTCTTTTTGTAGACCCCTAGCTCAGTTGGTTAGAGCGCCACCTTGACACGGTGGAGGTCAGCGGTTCGAGCCCGCTGGGGTCTACCAATCCTTCTTCCCGAAGCAGCAAACACAGCATCAGCGAATGGCCGGTAGTGTCGTGCGCATGAACGGGCAGGTGAAGCGGCTCCTCGACGGAAAGCTCGGCGCGCTGCATGGGCTGAGTTTCGTCGACTTCAACGTTCTCCTGGAGCTTTCTGCTCAACCGCAAGGAAAGGCTCAGGAGAGTCGACCTCGCGGAGAAACTCGGCGTGACGCAGTCCGCGATCACCCGCATCCTGATCCCGCTCGAAAAAATCGGACTCATCATGCGCGAACACGACGCGCGAGACGCGCGCGTCGGCAATGCCGCATTACGAAAACAGGACGGCGCATTTGTCGCGAGGCCCTCGAAACAGCCGACGAGCTCGCGCAGAAGGTCTGTGAAGCGCAGTCGACTGAGCTCAGTGTGCTCCACGCGACGCTGTTGCGCGTGCGGCGATCCATCCAGCGTTCTATCCCCAGCGCGGATTCTCGTCGAGTCCGATGCCGAGCGTCGTCTTCGCGACGATCTCGCGCGTGAGCATCGCGTTCGCCGGATGCATGCGTCCGAGCCGCGCATCACGAAACATTCTTTCCAATCCCGACTTTCGAAAAATCCCGAAGCCACCGGCGACTTCGAGGGCCAGGTCGACCACTCTCCATCCTTCTTCCACCGCATGGTGTTTCGCCATCACGATTTTCGCCGGCCACAACGCTCCGTGGTTTTTTCCCGCCGACCATTCCTCAGCGATGCGGTCGAGATGCGGCTCGATTCCTTCGAGCGCGATCGCCATCTCGGCCACCGCGTGCTGCACCCCGGCGTGATAAGCCATCGAACGCGACATGGCGATCGAAGTTTTTCCCTTGACCGATTGGACGACTTCATCGAAGGCGCGCCGCGCGAGCGCGTAGTAGATGTTGCCGAACCCCATGAGCGCCCACGCGAAAATATTCAGGACGAACTGATCGAGTCCGGCCGGACCCGCCGGAACGATCCGAACAATGTAGCGATCGGGGACGAACACATCCTGCAGAACGGTATCTTCACTTTTCGTCGCGCGCATCCCCATGACATCCCACGTCTCGACGATCGACGCCCCTTTTGTGCCTCGCGCCAGGAACGCGTGAACGGTCTTCGGCGCTTTCGGATCGCTGGCGTCGGCTCCGTTGAAGCCGAGGTAAGTCCAGACGGGGGTGAGGCTGCCGAAGGACTTGCGGCCGTTGAAGCGATAGCCTCCATCCACGCGTTCGGCTTTTGTCGTTGAGAGAAGGACGGGAAGGTCGTTTCCGCTCTCCGCGTGGCCGGCGGCGTAGACCTCTCCTTTCACCGCGCCGCTGAGCAGCCACTCGAGCGATCGATCGCCGCTGCGCCACAAATCGGCTGCCACGCCGACCCAGTAGAGGTGCATGTTGATCGCGAGGGCAGTGGGCGCGGCGTAGTAGGCGAGCCGCCGTTGTTCACGGCACACCTCGGCGAGATGCATTCCGCCCCCGCCGAGCTCCTTCGGGACGTTGATCCTCAGATATCCGCTGTCGCGAAGCTCTTCAAAATCTTCAGCGAAGAAGCGGTTTTCCCGGTCGTACTGGGGAGCACGCTCGGCGAAGCGGCCGAGCATCGCGTCAGGGAGTGCGGCCATCGAGCGGCCTATATATCAGATGACCCAATCCACTGTTTTTGTCGCCATACGTCCACCGCTGGCGGACACTCTGGAAGCCCTTTTGCGCTTTTTTTGCGGCGAATCACCGCCCGGCTCACGCTAAGTGCCTCATTTCACGGCACCTGACGATCAATTCATCCTCCACCTCAAAGATCGTCACGCTCCCCGCCCTACATTGCACATGTTCAGAGCCGGATAACCCGGACGGACAAAAAAAGAAAGAAAAGGACAAAACAATGAAACGCTCAGTTCTCTCCCTCGCTCTCACGTTCCTCGCCGCGACCTCGGCGTTTGCCGGTACGGCCTCGACGGTGAACACCAACAACATCACTGCGTCCGTTGCCGCAAAGTGCACAATCGGCGCGTTCTCAATCGCCTTTGGACCGTATGACCCGTTCGCGGCTGCACCGCTCGACCAGCCAGGAACGGTGACCATCAACTGCACCAAAGGAACCAGCGG
>JALYZI010000036.1 GCA_030948915.1 Acidobacteriota bacterium | reverse complement strand
AAGAAAAAGTCCTGAGTCCTGAGTCCTGAGTCCTGAGTCCGGAGTCCTGAGCGGGGTGGGGGCGCTCAGGACTCAGGACTCAGGACTTTGTTCTCTCCCACGGCAGCTCCCACCGCTCCTCCGACTCATCGAGTTTGGGCAGGGGAACGGGTTTGCCAAGCCGCTTCAGTCGATGGAATTCCCACAGCTTGGCGTATTTCCAGAACGTATAGTAGACGTGCATGCCGACGGAGATCGCCCCGCGCGCGCCGTCGAGAAATCCGAAGTTGATCACGTAGTCGCGAAAGAATTTTCCGAACGCGTGCGACAGAATCCCGGCGGCCGATGTCGTCTTTCCGTCGATGTACATCTGCGCGGCGGCCCAGTTCGCGTAGCGCGTCATCTTCGCGATCATGTGATCGAAATTGCGGACGTAGTAGTGGTCCATCTTGTAGCGCAGGCGGCCGGTCTGGCCATCGACCAGCAGATCGGCGTGCACGCGGCGGTTCGGATAACGCGCATGTTTGCGGTGGAAGAGGCGCGTCACGCGATCGCGCTGCAGTCCGCTGAAACGCACGCGCTGGCCTAACATGTAGTTGCTCCGGCCGATCGAATACGCCCAGTGAGGCAGATCGCCCTCCAGAGTGTGCAGGATTTCGTCGCGCAGTTTCGGCGTGACGCGTTCGTCGGCGTCGATGTAGAAGATCCAGTCGTGCTGCGTCCGGTCGATTCCGTAGTTCTTCTGCGAGGCGGCGCCGAGGTATTCACGCTGCTCGATGCGGACGCGGGGGAATCGCTCGCGAATGAACTCGACTGTTCCGTCGGTCGAGAAGGAGTCGAGGAGGTAAATCTCGTCCGCCCATTCGACCGACTTCAGACAGTCTTCAATGTAATCGCGCTCGTTGAGGGTGTGGATGAGGGCCGAGATGGGCGGGCGCGCCATGGTGCGCGGCGATTTTACAGCGTGTAATTCTTCTCGAGCAGGACGCGCGCACGGCGGTCCCGAAGGTTCCGGATCTGCGACTCGATGTCGCGCTCGAACGGAATCTTCCGATGGCTGGCGTAGACCGGCGCGTCGATGCTGATTTTCTTCAGCTCATCGCCGAAAGTCTGCGGCGTCAAATGCGCGGAATCGTCCGCCAGCGACTGCTGATCGTTCGGGAATGACGCCTCCGTCACGATCGCGACGACGTTCGCGGTCTTGTTCGCGCGTTTCCAGATCTCGCTGGTCGGCCCGGTATCGCCGGTGAACGCGATCGATTGACCATTCATCTCGACGATCACGCCGAATGCGGGAATCTGATGATCGACGGCCACCGCCGTCAGGGTGACATCGCCGATCGCGAACTTCTTGCCGGGCGCGATCGGACGGTAGTAGATGGCCGGCTTTCCGGTCATTGGCGAGGTCAGATGCTCGAAATCCGGCCACACGACGCCGTTGAACATGTTGTCGCTCAGAAGTTGCATGACCTCTTTGGACGCCACGAGCGTCAAAGGCGGCGCGTTCTGGCTGTAACGATTCAGGATCAGATGCGGAAGATCGCGAGTGTGATCGGCATGCGTGTGGGTGATGTAAACGGTTGTGATCCGCGACTGTTGCGCAAGCGACAGTTTGGAAGTCAGCGTTCCGGCGTCAACCGCCAGCCAGTCATCGATCAGATAGCCGGTCAGATTGTGTTCCGCATCGGATGCGCCATACGCGCCCAGCACTTTGAGCCGCATTCTTCGCCTGTCGCCGTTGGAGGACTGGTTAGTATTCTTGCAGTGGAAGAACTTTATGTCCAGCAGTTTGCATGCTGATCACGTGACAGCGCTCACGGTGTTTCATCCCGCCGTTCGCGATTGGTTTCAGCGCGCGTTTCGCGAGCCGACGCGCGCGCAGCAGCTCGGATGGCCCGCGATCGCCAACGGCGACTGGACATTGATCTTCGCGCCGACCGGCAGCGGAAAAACTCTGACCGCGTTTTTGTGGGCGCTGGAACGGCTGATGTTCACGCCGCGGCCGCCGAAAGACCGGCGCTGCCGCGTGCTCTACATTTCGCCGCTGAAGGCGCTGGCAGTCGACGTCGAGCGCAATTTGCGCGCGCCACTCGCAGGAATCGCGAACCTGGCCAGTGAGCGCGGCGAGGAATTCACATTGCCGAACGTCACGATCCGCACCGGCGACACACCGAGCGCCGAGCGCAGCCGCTTTCAGCGCGATCCGACCGACATCCTCATCACGACACCCGAATCCATCTACCTGATGCTGACCTCGAACGTGCGCGACATGCTGCGCGGCGTCGACACCGTCATCATCGACGAGATCCACGCGCTCGTTCCGAACAAACGCGGCGCGCATCTCGCGCTGTCTCTCGAGCGTCTGTCGCGACTGACGGACAAGCCGCCGCAGCGGATCGGGCTTTCGGCGACGCAGCGTCCGCTCGAGGAAGTCGCAAGATTCCTGGGAGGTCTCGACGTCTCGGGGTCTCGCAGTCTCGGGGCGGAGGAACCGCGAGACCTCGAGACCTCGCAACTGCGCTACCGCCCGGTCACGATCATCGACACCGGCGAAAAAAAACAGCTCTCGCTTCGTGTCGAGGTTCCTGTCGAAGAGATGGCGAAGCTCGGCGAAACGAAGGGACTGCCGAGCGGACCGGCACAGGGCGAATCGCGCTCCTCGATCTGGCCGGCAATTCACCCGCGGCTGCTGGAGTTGATCCGCGCGCATCGCTCGACTCTGCTGTTCGTCAACTCGCGCCGGCTCGCGGAGCGGCTCGCGGCGGCGCTGAACGAGCTCGCCGGCGAAACGCTCGTGCAGGCCCATCACGGATCGATCGCGCGCGCGCAGCGTATCGAAATCGAAGACAACCTCAAGTCCGGGCGATTGCCGGCGCTGGTTGCGACATCCTCCCTCGAGCTCGGAATCGACATGGGCGCGATCGATCTCGTCATCCAGATCGAAGCGCCGCCGTCGATCGCCAGCGGAATGCAGCGCATCGGACGCGCGTCGCATCAGGTCGGAAGCGTCAGCTCGGGCATCATCTTCCCGAAGTATCGCGGCGATCTTCTCGCAGCCGCGGCGGTCACCGACGCAATGCATCGCGGCGCGATCGAGCCGACGCGTTATCCGAGAAATCCACTCGACGTTCTCGCGCAGCAAATCGTCGCGATGATCTCGGTCGACAACTGGCACGCCGACGCGCTCTTCGATGCCGTTCGCGGCGCGGCGCCATTCGCAGAATTGAGCCGCACATCGTTCGACGGTGTGCTCGACATGCTCTCGGGCCTGTATCCATCCGACGAGTTCGCGGAATTGCGGCCGAGGATTACGTGGGACCGGATGACGGGCGCGATCAGCGCGCGTCCGGGCTCGAAAATGATTGCGATCACCAGCGGCGGAACGATCCCCGATCGCGGGCTCTACGGAGTTTTTCTCGCGGGAGCGGAGAAAGGGAGCGCGCGCGTCGGAGAGCTCGATGAGGAGATGGTCTTCGAGTCGCGCGTCGGCGAAAACTTTCTCCTCGGCGCGTCGACGTGGCGCATCGAGGAGATCACACACGATCGCGTGCTCGTCACACCGGCGCCCGGTCAGCCGGGGAAAATGCCGTTCTGGCGAGCGGATGCCGCCGAACGCACCGTGCCATTCGGCGCGGAGATCGGACGACTGATTCGCGAGATCCGCGAAATCAAGCCGCGCGATGCCATCAAGCGATTGATCGAAAAGCACGATCTCGAGGAGATCGCCGCCAGAAATTTCCTGCAGTATCTCGACGATCAGCACGCCGCGACCGGCGCTGTCCCCGACGATCGCACCATCGTCGTCGAGCGCGTCCTCGACGACCTCGGCGACTGGCGCGTATGCGTCCTCACGCCGTTCGGCGGAAAAATTCACGCGCCGTGGGCAATGGCGGTTACGGCGAAGGTGCGCCGTGAGCTGGCAATCGACGTCGAGACGATGTGGAGCGACGACGGATTCATCGTGCGATTTCCCGAGACCGACTTGCCGCCGGCCGCCGATCTCGTGATCCCCGACAGTGATGAAGTGGAGCAACTGGTCATCCGTCAGCTCGGTGCGAGCTCGCTGTTCGCTGCGAAATTTCGCGAGGCCGCGGCGCGCGCTCTGCTTCTTCCGCGCCGCCGGCCACAAGGACGCGCGCCGCTCTGGCAGCAGCGGAAGCGCGCCTACGATCTGCTGCAGGTCGCGTCGCAGTTCGGATCATTTCCGATGATGCTCGAGGCCTACCGCGAAGTGCTGCGCGACGTCTTCGATGTGCCCGCGCTCGTCGACATCCTGCGCCGCGTTCGCGATCGGTCGATCCGCGTCGTCGTTGCCGATACCGAGAAGCCTTCGCCGTTCGCAGGTTCACTTCTGTTTCGCTACGTCGCAAATTTTCTGTACGACGGGGACGCTCCGCTTGCGGAACGGCGCGCGCAGGCGCTGGCCATCGACCAGGCGCAGCTGCGCGAGCTGCTCGGCGAGCCGGAGCTGCGCGAGCTTCTCGATGCCGATGCGATCGCGCAGGTCGAGCTCGAGCTGCAGCATCTCGACGATCGTCACAAAGCGAAGTCGGTCGACGCGATTCACGATCTGCTTCTGCGCATCGGCGACTTGACGACCGAGGAGGTCGCCGCGCGAAGTCTGGTTGATGGGATCGGCGAGCTCGTGAAGTCCCGCCGCATCCTCGAAATCGGAATCGCCGGCGAAAAGCGATGGATCGCGGCCGAGGATGCGAGTCGGTACCGGGATGCGCTGGGAGTGCCGATGCCCAGTGGAATCGCCGAGCGGTTCCTGCAGCCGGTTGCCGATCCGGTGGGCGATCTCGTCCTGCGATTCGCGCGAACGCACGGCCCGTTCACGCCGGCCGATGTCGCGCGCCGCTACGGACTCGGCATCGCGGTGATCACGCAGGCCCTGGAACGATTCGTCGAACGCGGCCGGCTCATCGAAGGCGAATTTCGTCCGGGCGGAACGCAGCGGGAGTGGTGCGAGAACGAAGTGCTGCGGATCATCCGGCGCCGGTCGCTCGCGAAGCTGCGCCACGAAGTCGAGCCGGTCGAGGCGCCGACATTTGCGCGGACGCTGGCGTCGTGGCAGGGCGTATCGAGGAAACGCCGCGGACTGGAAGCGCTTCTCGAAACGATCGAAACGCTGCAGGGGTACGCGATGCCGGCGTCGATTCTCGAGAGTGAGATCCTCGCGGCGCGGGTCGAGGATTATCGCGCCTCCGATCTCGACATGCTGAGCGCGGCCGGCGAAATCGTGTGGGCCGGCGTCGAGCCGCTCGGCGATCGCGATGGGCGCGTCGCGCTTTATCTGACCGATCATCTGCCGCTGCTGCGCGGTTCCTCTGAGCTTCCAAGTCATCCAGTGATCGAGTACCTCGCGGAACATGGCGCCTCGTTCTTCACGCAGATTCAGGCGGCCATCGGGGGATTCCCGAACGATCTGATCGATCAGCTCTGGGATCTCGTCTGGAAAGGCGCTGTCACCAACGACACGTTCCATGCGCTGCGCGCGTTTACGCGGAAGGCGCGCTCGGGCGCCAGGCCGCAGTTCCGGTCGCGTCGCACCGTGCCGGCCACGACGCAGGGCCGCTGGTCGCTGGTGCCCTCTTCAAACGCGAGTGTGACCGAACGCGCGAAAGCGCTCGCACAACAGTTGATTGCGCGATACGGCATCGTCATTCGCGAGGTCGCTGCTGTGGAATCGATTCCAGGCGGCTTCAGCGCGATCTATCCCATCCTGAAAGCGATGGAGGAAGCCGGACGTGTCCGGCGCGGCTACTTCGTCGCCGGACTCGGCGCGACGCAGTTCGCGACCGCGGGCGCGCTCGATTTGCTTCGATCTTCCCGCGACGAGCCGGAGCAGCCGGAGAGGTTGATGCTCGCGGCGACAGATCCCGCGAATCCGTACGGCGCGCTCGTGAAATGGCCGGCGCCAGGCCTGACGCGCAGCGTGGGCGCGAGCGTCATCATCGTCAACGGTGGACTGGCGTGCTACGTGACACGAGGCGAAAAAGAGTTGAAAGTGTTTCTGCCGGAAGACGAGCCGTCGCGCAGCATCGTCGCGCGTGAGGTCGCAAAGGCGCTGGCGTCGCTGGTCGAAACCGGCGTGCGCCGCGCGCTGCTGTTCACCGAAGTGAACGATGAGCCGGTCGCGCGCAGCGCAATCGCGCCTTTCCTGGCCGAGGCGGGATTCAAGCCGACGTCGATGGGATATCAGAGGCGCGCGGTGATCGCGAAAAATGCCTGAAGGCGACACGATTTTTCGCATCGCTCGCACGCTCGACGAGGCGCTGGCGGGAAAAGTCGTCACGCGATTCGAGACCGCTCTGCCAAAACTCGAGCGCGGATCGATCAAGGGAAGGACCGTTCAGCGCGTGCGGTCAGTCGGAAAAAACCTGATCATCGATTTTTCCGGCGACCTCAGTCTCCGCACACATCTGCGAATGAACGGAAGCTGGCATCTCTATCGCGCGGGCGAGCGGTGGAAAAAACAGCGCGACGACATGCGCATCGTGATCGGGACGGACGACTTCGAAGCCGTGGGTTTCAACATTCCGGTGGCGGAATTGAACAGCGAACCCGCGCTGGGGCCCGATCTTCTCGGCGAGAGTCTGGACAGCGACGCAGCGGTGCGGCGCATCCGCGAGCGATCGTTGGAGGAAATCGGAAACGTCCTGCTCAATCAACACGTGCTCGCAGGAATCGGCAACATCTACAAATCGGAAGTGCTGTACGTGTGCGGTATCCATCCGTTCACGCGCGTCGATGCGCTCGATGACGCCGCGTTGCAGCGCATCGTGAAGAAAGGCCGCGCGATTTTGCAGCGCAGCACACGCGAGCGCCCGAGGTTTCAGGTCTACGAGCGGGGCGGTCAGCCGTGCCGCAAATGCGGGACGCGCATCGAATACCGCAAGCAGGGGACGGACATCCGCGGAACTTACTGGTGCCCGAAGTGCCAGCCCGACTCAGCACTGGTACGTTAGAATCGCCGCGCATGCTGATCAAAGGAATGACGCCGCAGGAAATCCGCGTGTTGCAGGAGTTTCGGCGGATGACGACCGAAACGATGGCAGTGGCGGCCATCAAAGCAATCAAACACCCCGTCGGCGGCGGCGAGGCGCCGGCGTTGTCGCTCGTGCAAAAAGGGTATCTGAGCGTCGATGATAGCGGCCAGAACTTCACTCTCACGGCGAAAGCCAAGGAGTTTCTTGCATACGACCCAAAGCCCGAATTTGAAGAGGCTTCGGCGTCCGCGTCTGAAGAAGACGCGAATGATGCACATTAATCGTTGCTATCCTTAAGCTGCGTTATTTCAGCACTTTACATCGCAGAGTATTTCATCAGACAGGCTGTTTGGCGCGTAACGTGCGTTGACTCAGTCACTTAACGAGAGTACGATGTCGCGCTGAGGACTGAGATGAAGCATGGCCACAAAGAAAAAGGCAAAAAAGCCCCAGCCAAGCCCTCAGGCAAGAAAATCAGCCCGCCCGCCTCAAAAAGCAGCCAAAGCGTCCAGGCCAAAAAAAGGGGCGGCGCCGCCCCCGCAGCAGCGGTCGGCAAAGGCGCTCCCGACGGGAAGAACCGCGGGCGCAGCGCCCCCGATAGTCCGTCGTTCAACAACGCCATTGTCGCAACAGCTTTCAAGCGGGCTGTCAAGAAGTTCCCAAACGCTTTCCGGCGGCTCACAGACTAACGGCGGCATTCGCTATCTCACCGTTCAGGATCTCGTCGATCTGCATCGCGCAGTGAGTCTCGAATTCGGAGGCACGCAGGCGCATCCCGGCGTCGTCGAATCGCAATTTGGTCTCGTCAACGCTGTCCAACGTCCGCAAATCACGACCCTCGGCCGCGAAGCGTACCCATCGTTTCCGGACAAAGTCGCGGCGTTTCTTTTCGCGCTGCTGACGCACATGCCATTTCGCGGAGGCAATCGGCGCGTCGCGCTCGCATCGTTGTTCGCGTTCTGTGAGCTGAACAATAAGACGATCGATGCCCGCGTCTTCGACGAGAAAACTGCCGAAGCACTCTTCAAGCGCGCGGCTGCCCACCGCGAGCTCGGCATCGCGCCGGAGAATGTCTTTCGCGAGATTCGCGAGATCCTCAACCGCGCCATCGTCACGCTGTAGTAGGCATGCAATGTGATCTTCCGCCGTGCGGAGGATTCATATGCCGACCACAAAAAAAGCTCGGACAAAAAAGCGTTCCACAACCGGTGCGGATGCAATCTCGCTTCTGAAAAAGGATCACGAGAAAGTCAGGGGACTGCTCAAGCGACTCGAATCGGCCGCCGATCGCGGGGACGATCGCGCCGAAGCGCTGCTGGCGCAGGTCGACCGCGAAGTGAAGATCCACTCGCAGGTCGAAGAGGAAATCTTCTACCCGGCGTTCAAGAAAGCGGCGCGCTCGAAGGAAGACAACAAGCTCTTTTTCGAAGCGACCGAAGAGCATCACGTTGTCGATATGGTGATGCCCGAGGTGCATGAGTCTGAAGGCGGCGATGAGACTTTTGCCGCGAAGACGAAGGTCCTGAAGGACCTCATCGAGCATCACGCTGAAGAGGAAGAGAAACAGATGTTCCCCAAGGCGAAGAAGCTGATCGCGCGGGAAGAGCTGCAGGAGCTCGGACGCCGCATCAAGGCGCGGAAGCGGGAGCTGGGCGCCGAGTAGGCAGTGTCCGGTGGCCGGTAGAGACCGACGCCGATAAGCGGCGACCGGTCACCGGCAACCGGTCATCCTCGCGCGGCAGGCCGCCGCTCTTCGAGCGGCTCGCCGTGGTTCACCCCGGAGCTGATCCGGCCTAACAAAATCCGCGCTACGCGCAGGTCGTGGCCGGCGTCGATCAGCAGCACCGTGATGTCGCCGCCTCCCCACATCAAGCCCGCGATGACCAGCAGCTTGGTCGCCTCGCCGATCAGCGTCATCAGCGCCCCGGTTCCCTCGGTCACCAATCCGGTGACGACTTCACCGATCAGCATCACGACCATCAGGATCGCCAGGATCTTGAAAAGGCGCGCGATGTATCGCAGCGTCACGTACGGCTCGAGATCCTCATCGCGGACCTCTTCCAGATGAAAACGTTTGTCACTGTTCTCAGTTGCCACAAAACCCTCCTACCCGTTACCTGTGCCCCGCCACCGCGCGCGGTATCCGCGGACGTCGATGTGCGTAAAAGGTCCATGTCCACTAGATGCGGAATAAACGCCAACTCCTCCAACCAGCTCGGGATGCTTCTGTTCGACCCTTTCTGCTGCCTGCTGAATGACTTGCGCGTCTCTCTCATCCACGCGATGGTCACCGTTGAGGTCGTCCATGGCGCCGTTCCCGTCGTTATCGACGAAAACATCCGACGCGTCGCCATACATGTGCCTGCTGAGGTTGGCTCGCCCGGCGATGTTGCCGCCGTGCACATTGTAATTGGGTGTTCGGAAGCCGCTCATGATCGTGAGATGCCGCACCGGATGTCCCATCGCCTCGAGCTCCTGGATTGTGAGCTCCAGCTTGTCGATCAGCTTGGGATTCAGCAGCAGATATTTCGGCCACGCGTTCGGCTGATCCTTGGTCAGAAAATCGCGAAGTTTGAAATGTGCGGAGACGTGAGTGTCGGCATTCTGAGGGGTCACCTGAATGAAGCCGTTCGGATTTCCGTACGCGGCCGTCTTCGGTTTTCCGCCACGTTCGAACGGCCAGTTGCCCAGGTAGTAGAGACCGATGCGGCCGTTCTGCTTTTCGGAAAAAGGAACGAGCGTGATCAGATTGAAATCCTTGATCTGGCGCGTCGCCTGATTGAGTTGGATCGCGAGTTTGTACATGCCCGGATCCGCCGGCGTGACATAGTTGGAAGCGACCTGCGCGCCGCTGCCACCCACGAGAACGCTTTTCGTTCCACCGGGTGCGCCTGCGACGATCGGCGATCCGGGCGTTCGCGTCGCGAACTCGAGCTGGCCGCTGGCGCCGCGCAGAGGACTGAGAAACGTGAGCATCGCGTCGCTGATGTATGCCGCCGTCGGTGATGCGGGCCCGGTCAACGCCGACGTGATCTGCTGTGTGAGGGTGGGCGGCGGGGCGGGTGTCGTCGCGATATTTGCTTCTTTCGCTTCGCGGGCTGTTTCGCGACGAGTGTCCACCGCCTGCCGGATTGCAAGCGCCCACGCGGTCAGATAGACGAGCACCACGATCACGCCGATCCACGTGAAGATGTGCTCCTGCCGCTCGGTCAGGCCGCCGAAGATGCGATGGCGTCGCCGGACCTGCGGATAGATCGGAATGTCCGCCACGGCGTCGGGCGCTTCACGAGGCGTGCCGGAGAATTAGAGGTCCTGCGTCGCAGGACGCGGGACTTTCAAGGGAAATAACCCTTGGGAATGCGGAGCTGCTGCCCGGCGCTCGACTTGATCGTCAGCGCGTGCCATGTGTCGGCGGCCGCGGCGTCGGAGTAGAAATCGAGTTGGTACTGCTGGCGCAGCTCCTGCGCCAACCGGGCGTAAACCGCAGGCAGCTCGCTTTCTCTCGAGATGATGAAGTACGTCGCGCCGGTGTCGCGCGCGATGCCGGCCAACTTTCGCGCCTGCAGTTGCCCGATGCCGAAGCGCATCAACTTCATCAGCATGCGGTTCTTGACGATCGGATAAAGCGGCACGCCCGCGTACCGCGCATAGTGCACGAGGTGATCGAGCTTGAACGTGCTGCCCTGATCGACTCCGTCGGTGAAAACCACCAGCGCGTGGCGTCCGGGCTGCTTCTGCAGCTCGTAGAGCATTTCGATGGCGGAGTCGTAAAGATGCGTTTCGCCGCCGGGTTTGACGCGATCGACCGCCTGCGCGACGGCGTTGAAATCGTTCGTGAACGGCGAGAGCCAGAACAGCGTTTGATTGAAGCCGACGACTGCAATGCGATCGGTCGGCCGCAGCAGCGCCTGCGCGAATTGCTTGGCGGCGGCCTTCACCACCGGCATCTCCTCGATCATGCTCTCGGAATAGTCGATCAGAAGGATGACGTGCAGCGGCTGGTCGGAGGCCGGCACGAGCGCTTCGATCTTTCGCGGTTTCCCGTCGTCGATCAGCGTCAGCTCTTCGGCCTTGACCGGCCGATCGCTCCCCACAACCGAGAGCGGGACCTGCTGCAGCGTGACTTCGACGCGCTCGCTCGGATTCGCGCCGAAGAAAAGGACGTCGTTCGCTTGCTCGCCGCCTGCCGCATGAACGACCACCCGGGCGTACACCGCCTGTGGAAACTTTGACGGATCAAACGCGACTTGATATGGCGCCGCCGTCGCCGATCCGACCTTCTCCTCGCCGATAAGAAAATCGGCGCTCGTGATCGCCAGCTCCGGCGGCTTGACGATCGCGACCGACAACATCCCACTGCCATTCTGGAGATGCACGCGAAACGGCGGCTGAGGATCGTTGACCACCATCTCGTCTTCGCCGGCGACATTGTTCTGCGCGTCGTACCCGACAACACGAATGCGAAGCCGGCGGATGTAATCGCCGAGGTTGACCGGAATGACGACCGAGCGGCCGTGCGCCTCGGCCAGTTTCACGCTGTTGACGTAAAGCTCGACGCGGGCGACGTTCTCCGCAACGCTCGCCGGCACATACAACAACCCGTGCACGAGCCCCTCGGGCTTCTGGGTGATGCGGACCGGTTGGGCGAATGCAGAAGGCACCACGCACAACGCTGAAACCAGAAGCCACTTTTTCACTCCACCTGCTCCATTCGGCATTGGTTGGGCTTCTTTTCCGGTCGCCAGCGCAGGAATTTCGATCCGTGCCGGAAGCGGCCCTGTGAGAAGTAATCGTATTCGACTTCGCACACGAGCTTCGGCTTCACGGCTTCCCATTCTCCACTGCGCTGGCTGAATCGGCTCGGTCCGCCGGGCACACGCACTTCGAACGGATTCTTTCCCCGCAGCGATTCCAATTTTTTCGTGAGCGCGTCCCGGTCATCTTTTCGAATCGACGAAGTATGACCGACGTGCACCAGCCGGTCTGCATCATCGTAGAGACCGAGAAGCAGCGAGCCGACGACATGCGTACCCTCGCCGTATCGAAATCCGCCCACGACGCAGTCGGCGGTCTTGAGATGTTTGACCTTCACCATGCCGTTGCGATCGCCGGAGTGATACGGCTCGCCGAGCCGCTTGGCCATGATTCCGTCGAGACCGAGACGCGAATACTTCGTGAACCACTCCTTCGCGACGCTGCGGTC
>JALYZI010000030.1 GCA_030948915.1 Acidobacteriota bacterium | reverse complement strand
CCCGCGCCACGCGATTACAGACACGAATTCAAGAGATTGTTCCCTGAATACGAGCAGGTTGTCGAGATCGCACCGTTGTAGACGGCATACACCACATATTGATGTCCGAAGTTGACACTTGCCGCCGGTATTTGGTTGAACCAGATTCCTTGCGGGTTGGGAAGCGCGGTGAACGGCACCGCGACAGGCGGTGTACCGAGCGTTTTGTCCTGCCAATACAGCGTGACTCGCGTCCCAGCGGGAACCGGACCTAACGCATTCCCCGCGACAATGAGACTGTTCCGATCGCCGAAGCCGGCAAGTGATCCGGGCTGGATCCAGAACACGCGAGCGCTTGCGGGACTACATCGGTTCGCCGATTCGCCGGGACCTCCCTCGATACAGGGAATCGCACTCAGATACTCATAAATGGCCCCGATGTCCTGGTCGGTCAGGTCCTTGTAGTTGAACCACGGCATGATCTGGAGCAGATCACCTTTGAAAGGCGCCGGTATGCAGTTTACGTTAGGCGCACCCGTGCAGGTCGGGTGTGCTTTGTCAGGGTCTAACCCAGTCCTGAAGATATCCATAAACTCCGCAAGCGTGTGGTCGCCCTCGGGCTGACCTGATTTGCCTGGCGTCAAGTTGCGGGAAACGATGGGCGCCGAACCCGGAATCAGCGGTCCGAAATCCCTGCCGCCGCCCATGTAAGTCGCCGGATTCGTCCTGCTCGGCTGGCCAAAAGCAGGGTTTCCGCCGGGCAAGAACTGCGTCTGCGGACCTAAGCTGTGGCAATCGTTGCAGCTTGCCATCGCGTTGACGAAATAGCTGCCCAGCCCGACCAGAGCTTGATCTTTGCCCTGCAAATTCAACGGAACAGGAGCAATGACGAGGCCCCGCTGAACGCGAGGATCTGCCGAGAGATCGTCCGCTCGTGCGCGCGGCGCCGATGACAGCACGAAAGCAACGCTGATGATGACAACAGCGATAGATGCTGCGACTCGAACCAGTTTCCGCCTGAATTGTGACATCACGATTTCCTCCTTCTTTCGAAATCGGCGCGATGCTATGCGTCCAGGCAGGGGGGCCGCAACTGTCGGAGGATATGGTGCGAAAGGGGGGACTCGAACCCCCACGGCTGTGAACCACTGGCTCCTGAAACCAGCGCGTCTACCAATTCCGCCACTTTCGCGGGTTTTACGGTGGGATCGCGATTCTCGCGCGACGGTTTCAGGAATGTCAATTGCCTCTTCGAAATTCCTATAGGTGATGTATTCTGAGAACGCGAACCAGGAACCGCCGATGTCTGCCACCGACGGAACCGCATTGCGCGCGGTTCCCACTCCACAACCAGAAAACGTCCGCAACGAGATCTGGAACCTTCCCAACTCGCTGACGCTGCTTCGCATTTTTCTCGTCCCGCTGCTGGTCGTCGTCCTCCTCACCAAGTTCTCCGACTTCGTCGGCCTTGCCATCTTCCTGGTGGCCGCCATCACCGATTACTTCGACGGCTACTTCGCGCGCCGTCTGAACAAGACCACGCGGCTCGGCGCGCTTCTCGATCCGATCGCCGACAAACTGCTCATGTCGGCAGCGTTCATTTCGCTCGTCGAACTGGGCCTCGCGAAAGCGTGGATGGTCGTGATCATCATCGGGCGGGAGTTTGCCGTTTCGGGATTGCGCTCGATCGCCGCGCAGCGTGGCGTGACGATCGCCGCCTCACCGCTCGGAAAGACGAAGATGGTCACGCAGGTGATCGCGATCTCGCTGCTGATCGTGGCGTACGAGCTCGGCGAGTTCCGCTTCACGAGCGAGATCGCGATCTGGCTCGTGATGCTATTCGCGCTCGTCTCGGGCGTCGACTACTTCATCAAGTTCGCGCGCGCCGTGCTGCGCGACGAGCGCCCCGCGTAAAGCCGGCGTTACGGCTCCAGCGACTCGAGGTTCGACAAGATCGATTCGATGCGGTTGCGGATCTCCGTCCGCTCGCGTTCGAGCTGATCGAGCCGCGCATTCGAGTCGGGCCGTTTCTCGAGCTCCGCTTTGAGCGCATCGCGCTCGCGCCGCAGGTCCTGAATGATCCCGACCGCTTTGTCGACGCGCTCCTTCAGCCGCGCGAGGATTTCCTCTTCCGAGCCGGAGAGCGTCATCTGCTCCAAAGTTTTTTTCTTCATCACGAAACCAGTTTCACGGGCAATGCAGCCGAGAGTCGCGAAGCGAGATTCTGCTGCAGCGTGGAAACTTCCTCCTGAGTCAACGATCGGTCGAACGCCTGATACCACATTCCGAGGGTTGTCTTCACGGCGGAGCCGCCTTCGGGGACGAATCGATCGCGAAGACCGACCTCCTGGAGGTACGGCACGTCGAACGATCGGATCGTGTCCACCAGCCGCTGATATTCGAGGTCGTTTGCGTGCGTCACGGCCAGAATCATCGGAACGCCGGGGAATCGCGCGACCGGCTGCATCTTCCAGTCGGACCGCGAAGCAAGCAAGGCTTCGATGTCGATTTCGGCGGCCACGGCATCGCCTTTGACGTCGAACGCACGCAGCACCTGCTGCGGCAGCGCACCGACGTCCGCGATGCGCCGCTCGCCGGACCACACTACCGCCCGCTTCCCTTTCTTGAGCCATGGCTGATCGGACGCTGCGAATCGCAATGTGACGTGAAGCCGCTGCGCGAGCTGTTCGATCACGCCCTTGGCATCGAAGAAATCGGCGCCGCCGAACATCACGAGACCGGCGCGGCGCTTTTCCTTGACCGTGTCGCCGCGCCGATGAAATGTGCGACCGACTTCGAAGAGCGCGCCGTCGCGCGTCCCATAGGATCGGTTGAACGCCACGGCTTCGAGCACACCCGGCAGCAACGACAGCCGCATCGACGCGACGTTTTCTGAAAGCGCGTTCGTAACCGCCACCGGCTCTTCGTCGGAGAAGAGCGCGTTCCATTCGCGGCGGATGAATGAGTAGCTGATCGACTCGCTCAATCCGGCTGACGCAATGATGTCGCGCACTTCGTCCTCGAGAATATTGATGCGCTCGCGGCGGACGTCGCCCATCGTCATCCGCGGCAGCGACGCGGCGATCTTGTTCAGCCCGTAGAAGCGAAGGACCTCCTCGATCAGATCCGCTTCTTCGTGAACGTCTCCGCGATAGGTCGGCACGGTAACCAGCAGCATGCCGTCGTGCGCCTTCTCGGCGCCAAATCCGAGGCGCTTGAGAATGTCGAGGGCGTAGTCGTCGCCGATCACTCCCGCGGAAGCCTCCAGCAGTTTCGCCGACCGGAGACGGAGCGTTTCCGATTTATCCTCGGTCGCCACGACGTCGATCGGCGACTCGGCGGCGCCGCCGGCGGTCTCGATGATGAGCCTGGCCGCGAGCTGCACCGCTTCGACGGTGTCGTTCGGATCGACGCGCCGTTCGAATCGATACGATGCGTCGGTCTTGATTCCCAGCCGCCGCGCCGTGCGCCGGATCGTCGACGGATCGAACCACGCGCATTCGAGGAGAACGTTGCGCGTCGACGGCGTGATCTCGGTGTCGAAGCCGCCGATGATTCCGCCCAGCGCGATCGTGCGCTTTGCGTCGGCGATCACGACGGTCTCCGGATCAATCTTCCGCATCTCGCCATCGAGGCTCTTGATCGTCTCGCCGCGATTTCCGGCGCGGACGATGATCGTCGCGCCGGCCAGTTTGTCGAGATCGAATGCGTGCAGCGGATGGCCGAGCGCGAGCATCACGTAGTTGGTCACGTCGACGACGTTGCTGATCGGGCGAAGGCCGACTGCTTCGAGACGTTTCGCGATGTTTTTCGGGGATGGCTTGATCGTGATGCCGCGGATGGCCAGGGCTGTGTAGCGGTGGCACATGTTGGGGGCGCGAATTTCAATTTTCGCACCGCCCTTGCCACCCAGGTCCCTGGCTGCACTCGGGATGACATTGCTGCGCAGCTCACGTCCCAGCGCGGCGGCCAGCTCGCGCGCCATTCCGCGATGCGACATCGCGTCGACGCGATTGGTCGTCACCTCCAGATCGAAGATCGTGTCGTCGCCGTGCTGCTCGACGGCTTCGATCGCGTGCCCGATCTCGGTGAAGCGCCGGCCGAGCTCCTCATCGGAGAGGCCGGAGAGATCGATGTAATCGGTCAGCCACTCCCGCGAGAACTTCATCCGGCCTTCGATAGAACCAGACGCAGGACTTTCGCGGCCTGATCGCTCCGCAGCGACAGCAAGCGCTTGTAGAACTCGAGCGCCAGCTGCACAGACTTCGCTTTGTCCGAGGAGTGGGCTGGACTCAACGCCAGGACGCCCTGTTCGCCGTAGTCGTTGCGCATCGACGTCATGACGCCGCGCAGAAGCTGCATCGCACGCTGATCGTCCTGCGGGCTGGCCTCCTTCGCCACGCCGCTGCGAATGACCTCCGCCAGCGCGTCCAGGTCGCGCTGCTGCGTCGCCTTGTCGATATATGCGGAGGTGCCGACGGTCGAATCGATGTTGAACAGCATGTCGAACGCCGCGCTGGAGTCTCGATCATTGACCTGGCGGATCTCATCGACGGTGACCTTGATGTAGTCGATGAGCGCTATGTCGTCGGCGGTCTTCATGTATTTGTTCGCCACTTTTTCCACGATCTTGCGCACGTGCGACTGGGCCACGGCCGGCGGATCGCCCCGCTGCATCGACGCGATCATCTCCCGCTTCATCTGCGCGTAAGCGTCCGGCTCCCACCTGGCGATCTGGCGATTGACCGGCGCCTTCAGAAGCTCCTTGTCCGCCTGCTTGTCGATGAACATCGGCAGGCCGAACTTGAAAACCGCGAAACCGCCCGCCGCGATGACAATCGCGAAAATCCACAGGAGGACCTGCAGGCCCGAGCTCGACTTTTTCTTGATCATTGCTGAAAGTTTACACGGCGAAGGACTCCTTCGGCCGCGTCATGCGGGTTGCTGCGCTTATGGAGAACGTCCTCGAGAATCCGCTCGTAGTCCGCGGCCGGCAGCGCTTCTCCGATCAGCCGTCCCATGAACTTTTCCTTGAGCAGATTATTGACGCGGATTCGCACGCGTTCGCGATTGCGGCGCTGAAGCTCCCCCGACGTCTTGATGTACGCGAGATGTTTCTGCAGCGCCGCATCCAGCTCCGCGATTCCTTCTCCGCGCGACGCGACGGTCTTGACGATCGGTGGAATCCAGTCGCCGTGCTCTTCGACCAGACCCATCATCATCGTCACTTCGTTGACGGTTTTGTCGGCGCCGGCGCGATCGGCTTTGTTGACGGCGAAGACGTCGCCGATCTCCATGATCCCGGCCTTGATCGCCTGGATGTCATCCCCCATTCCGGGAACGAGAACGACCACATTCGTCTGCACGGTGCGGATCACTTCGACTTCATCCTGACCAACGCCTACTGTCTCGACCAGCACGATGTCGAATCCGGCAGCATCGAGAAGATCGACGACATCGTTCGTGGCCCTCGCGATGCCGCCCATGAACCCGCGCGTGGCCATCGAGCGGATGAAGACGCCCGGATCGGTGTACAGCTCCGCCATGCGGATGCGATCGCCGAGGATTGCGCCACCGCTGAACGGCGAGGTGGGATCGACGGCCACGATGCCGATGCGCTTCCGCTCTTTGCGATAGAACTTTGCGAGCGCTGCGACCAGCGTCGACTTTCCCGCGCCAGGAGAGCCGGTGATGCCGACGATGCGTGCTTTTCCCGTCGATGGGTAAAGATCGCCGACGAGCTTTTCGGCGGACGGATCCTCGCGTTCGACGAGGGAGATCGCCTTGGCGAGCGAGCGGTAATCGCCGGACAAAATGCCGTCTTTCAGGGAGGACTCAGACATGGATTACGAATTTGGAATTGGGAATTGGGAATTGGGAATTGAGAATTAAGAAGCCCGCCACGCCTTCCTCATTCTCAATTCCAAATTCCCAATTCCCAATTCCCAATTCATCCTTCGCTCAACAAGGATCGCGCAATGACCATCCTCTGAATCTCCGAGGTGCCCTCGCCAATCGTGCAAAGCTTCACATCGCGGTAGTACTTCTCCGCCGGAAAATCCTTGATGAATCCGTATCCCCCGAAAATCTGCACTCCTTTTTCCGTGCAGCGCACGGCCACCTCGGATGCGTACAACTTCGCCATCGCGGAGGCCTGCGTCACGCGTTCGCCGGCATCCTTGAGCGTCGCGGCGCGATAGCACAGCAAGCGCGCGGCATCGATCTCGGTCGCCATGTCGGCGAGCATGAATTGGATCGCCTGGAAGTCGGCGATCGGATGTCCGAACGCAGTGCGCTGCTTCGCGTAGTCGCGGGCTGCTTCGTACGCGCCGCGCGCGATTCCGATCGCCAGCGCGCCGATCGAGATGCGTCCGCCGTCGAGAACGCGGAGCGCGTCGACGAATCCGTCCCCGATTTTGCCGAGGATGTTGAAGGCCGGGACGCGACAGTCTTCCATCACCAGCTCGGCGGTGTCGGACGCGCGCATCCCGAGCTTGTTCTCCTTCTTGCCCGGGCGAATGCCCTTGCGATCCATTTCGACAGCGAAGGCTGTGATGCCGTGTTTCTGATCGTTCCTGTCGGTCACCACCAGCACGACGGAGATATCCGCGTGCGATGCGTTCGTGATGAAGTTCTTCGTGCCGTTGAGAATCCAGTCGTTGCCGTCTTTGACGGCCGTGGTGAGCATGCCGGCGGCGTCGCTCCCCGATCCCGGCTCTGTCAGTCCCCACGCGCCGATCCATTCGCCGGAAGTCAGCTTCGGCAACCATTTCTTTTTTTGCGCGTCGTTGCCGGCCAGGTAGATATGGCCCGTGCACAAAGAATTGTGCGCGGCCACGGTCAGGCCGATGCCGCTGTCGATGACAGCGAGCTCCTCGATGATGTTGACGTAGTCGACGTACGACAGACCGGCGCCGCCGTACTCCTCGGGGAAAATCGCGCCCAGCATCCCGAGCTCACCGAGCTTCTTCACCACCTCGGTCGGAAAGGTCTGG
>JALYZI010000014.1 GCA_030948915.1 Acidobacteriota bacterium | reverse complement strand
GCGGATGTCTCCTCCGGAACCGGCGCCTCGCGAATAATGTCGACCTTTTGCGGTACAACTTCGGGCTGGCCGGAGACCTGCTTGCCGAGCAATCGGCCGTAGCCGTCGCCCTTTGTATGTCGGAGATCGGATTGAATCGTCAGTGCCGCAAAGACCACCACGATCGCAATCGCGGCGTATCCAAAGTTTTTCAGGGTGAGAAAACGCTTCCGGGTTCGCCGGTCGCGGATAGGAACAATGAGATGCGGCCTGGGCTTCATGCATGAGGCTATTTCAAACCGTCTGCCAACCTGTAAGATTTTGATATGGCGCGAGTTGGAATCATCGGAAGAGGCTGGGGCGAGAAGTCGCAGAACCCGAATTTCCGCGATGCCGGGCTGGACTTGGTCGCGACTGCCGGACGCGACAATTGGCGATCCCTGCTCGATCGCGATGATATCGATCTCATCAGTATCGTGATGCCGCCGTCCCTCCATGTCGAAATGGCGACCGCGGCACTCGAGCGCGGCAAGCACGTCATCTGCGAGAAGCCAACCGCATTGAATGCGAGCCAGGCGCAGCAACTGTTCGAGGCGGCAAAAAAGCATCCGAAGCAGATCGCGATCATCGATCACGAGTTGCGCTTCCTGCCGTCGTTCCTCGCCGCGCGCGAGCGGATCGCGGAGATCGGACCGATTCGCTACGTCGAAGTGCGCTATGCGAGTCCCGGACGCGGCGATCGAACCCGGCCGTGGAACTGGTGGAGCGATGCGAACGCGGGCGGCGGAATCTGGGGAGCCGTCGGATCTCACTTCATCGACGCCCTCCGCTACCTCGGCCTCGAGATCGAATCGGTGCAGGCGATGCTCGCGACGATCATCAAGGAACGCTCGGGCAAGCCGGTGACCTCGGACGATTTCGCGGCGGTGCACATGCGTCTCAGTGGAAACGCGCTGGCGTCGATGACCCTCAGCGCGGTCGCGTCCGGCCCCGACGAAGCGGCGGTGATCACGATTCACGGCGAGAGTGGAGCGTTCCGCCTGACCGGCGAAGAATTGCTCTTTTCCAAACCGCGCGGGCCATTCGAGCGAATCGCCGGCGGCGAGCTTTCGCAACGGCCTGGCAATTCCCCCGGCGGCGCGTTCGGCACCGGCACCTATCTCCTCGGCATCGCTTTGCGTCGAGCACTCGATGACGGCGATCGCAACGCGCTCGCGCCCGCGGCGACTTTCGCGGATGGTCTCGCGCAACAGCGCGTGCTCGATGCCGCGCGGCGTTCGAACGGCGGATGGGAAAACGTCTAGAAGCCGAACGAGAATCCGATTCCGACGACCGGGTAATACTTGTAATTCTTGATGTCGTTCTCGGTCCTGGCGCGCTCGGCTTCGAGGTTCGCGTTGAACGAGGGCGGGACGAGTTCCGGCCTCGTCGGATGCGGCTGGACCGTCAGCTTCGGCGAGCCCTGATAGAGGACGCCGAGGTCGAAGGTCAGACCGAATCCGCGGCCGCTCGGTTTCGTGCCCCACCCGATACCCCCGTATGGCGAAGTCTTGTTGAACTTCACATCGCCCGTGACGTTCCCGATCGAGGCAGTCGGATATGCGACGCCGTTCACCGTAATGGTCTGTCCGGGTTTCGAAGCGAGGTCGATCTTGTTGCTGTTGCCGAAGACTCCGGCTGAAAGACGAAATCCGGATCCGAATGGATAAAGGTCCAGGAGGCCGCCGTAGTTGTTCAGCTTCAACTTTCCGTTGTACTGAATGCTCTCTTTATGCAGGTCGCGCGAATAGCTGCCGGTGTGCGCCGCAACACGGATTCCGAACAACGGAGTGATGCCAAATCCGGCGCTCACGCCGTAGCCCAGCGTACTGACTTCAGGAGTGATGCTTACCGCGAACACGGGCGTTGCGATCAACGTCAAGGCAGTGACAAACAACTTCTTCTTCATTTCGCAGGCCTCCGATTAGTTTGTGCGATCCACCAGCATGCAAAGACTATGGCGAACATGCCGACGAGGCGCCAGAAAAACTCCGTCGATATCCAGAGTTGTCGCTCGATGGCCGAGTAATGCTGTTCGCTCCATGGTCCGTTCGCGTTCGCGTACGTCGATTCGATCGACACTGCGAATGAGAGAACGTGCGTCGTCACGACAATCAGGCACGAGACGATGAAAGCGAGCACGCTGCGGCCACCCATCGCGAAAAGCGCTCCAAGCAGAATGACGCTGTACGTCAACTGATCCGCGGGAATCGTTGCCGTAGGAACGAGGCACAAGCGCGGCCGGACGAAGAGATTCCGATCGACGACATCTGCGCGCGGACCGCATAGCCGCTTGTCCATCTGCAGAATTTGTACGGCCGCGGCGCCGATCGCGTCGTTGTAAATCGGCGTGGCGTACCACCAGAAGAGAAAACCGGCGGCGGCGCCGGCGATGCACCTAAGCGCGCGAATCAGCATCGGCAACCGTGGCGCGCCGCGTCCACGCCGCAAAGAAGATCACCGCCGTCGCGAACACAATCGTCTGCCAGATCGCGAGGTGGAACGATTCGAACCACGCGCGCCGGTGGCATCCGACGAGAAAAAGCGTCACGACGCGAATCAGATTCACGGCCTGAATGAGGACGATGCCCAGGATTGTAGCGAGGAGGCGTTGGCGACCGGTCGCGGGAAATGCCAGCACGGCCGCCACCAGAAAGAGCATCGTCTCGAGTCCGTTGCAGCCGTTCTGAATGTCGACCGCAAAGCATGGCGAGGAGATGACCGATCGGGTGACCACAACCCGCTCGCCGATCACGCGCAAGATTGCTCCGGACGTTGCGGCGATGCCGGATGACAGAGGCCGCGCAACATACAGGTCGACCGGCGTCGTGAGCAAAGGCAATTCAAAAACCGCGAGCAGGACCGCGAATCGGATCAGGAATTTCCAGCGCGACCTCACTTGATGGCCGGGACATTCTGATCGCGAATCAACTTGTTGAACGCCGGCACATCGGTATCGAAGACCGCCTTCAACTTCGCAAGCTCGGCGTCGATCTGCGTCACGAGTGCGTCGCGCACCGCGATCTGTTGCGCGGTCGGCGCGTACGCACCGGCGCCCGCCGAATCGCCGACGCCGGCGAGCTTGTCGTTGAGCCGGATCGGGAAGTTGAGCGGATCTTCCGAGCTGTGATTCTTCGTTTGATACAGCGCCTCCTCGACGGCCGTCATCTTCTTGTCGAGATCATTGGCGGCAGCCGTGACGGTCTTGTTGTCGCCCGCGCGTTTCTTGATGTCGGTGAGCGAGCGGCGAACGTCGCGGATGCGGATGATCTGCTCATTCACCTGCGACAGTTTGTCGTGCACGCTGGTGAGGAAATCGTATTGCGCTTTGAGATCGGCGGCCGAGGCGCCTGCGCGCGGGTCCTGCCGAAGGTCGAAGGTCGTGGTCTGCGGCGGCTGATCGCCGACCGTCAGCCGCGCGGTGTACGTGCCGGGAAGGACGCGCGGCCCTGTCGTTCCGCCGGCCCACAACACCATCCCGGGAAATCGCTTCGCTTCCGGCGCCCGTAGATTCCACGACACGCGATTGTGTCCGTTGGTGATTCCGGTCAGCCGATCGCTGTCGCGTCCGCGCCGGCCTCCTTCCTCTTCGTCGCTCGCCGCTTCGGCGCCTGTTTCCGCCGACGGCTCACGCTCGGCGGTGCTCCCTTCGGATTTCACGGCTTCCGTCGGCGCGGGCGGGGACGGCGGTGGTGTTCCACCCTTCAGTTCGGTCGGCTTTGCGGCTTCGGCCTGAACTTCGCCCTTCAACTCGCGGATGACTTTGCCGTCCGGGCCGAGGAAGGCGAGGGAGACTTTGGTGCCGGGCTTTTGATCACGAATGAGGAAATCGACGACCACTCCGTTAGGCGGATTCTTCCCCTCGGCCGCCGACCCTCCCCCGCCGAACCCGCCCCGCCCCTCCATCCGCCAGGTGGCCGGAGGCGCGAAGAGATGCACGGGTTTCGCCGCAACATCGGGCGTGAGCTGGCGCAGCGGCTCGATGTCATCGAGCATCCAGAAGCTGCGGCCGTGCGTCGCGAGAATCAGCGCATCGTCGTGGACGAGCATGTCGTGGATCGGAACGATCGGCAGCTTCTGCTGCAGTGACTGCCACCGCGCGCCGTCATCGAAGGAGACGTAGACCCCGCGCTCGGTTCCGGCAAACAGCAAACCCTTTTTCTTGCTGTCGGAGCGAATGACGCGCGTGAACTCATTCGCCGGAATACCATCAACTATTTTCGTCCATGTTTTTCCGTAGTCATTTGTCTTGAACAGATACGGCCGGAAGTCGTCCGACTTGAACATTGTGGCCGCGACGTAGGCCGCACCTTTGTCGAATGGGCTCGCTTCGATCTCGTTGATCATGATCCATTCCGGCATCATCGTCTTCGGCGGCGTGACGTCGTCCCAATGCTGTCCGCCGTCGCGCGTGACGTGGACGAGCCCATCATCGGAGCCGGCCCAGATCACGCCCGGCTCGACCGGCGATTCTGCTCCGGAGAAGATCGTGCCGTAGTACTCGACGCTGGTGTTGTCCTTCGTGATCGGACCGCCGGTGGGCCCCATCTTCGACTTGTCGTTGCGGGTCAGATCGGGACTGATCTCGCGCCAGCTCGCGCCGCCGTCGGTGGACTCGAGGAGATGTTGTGACGCCGCGTAGATTTTCTTCGGGTCGCTGGGCGAGAAAAAGATCGGGAAGTTCCACTGGAACCGCTGCTTGAGGTCCGCGTCGCCGGCGCCCATCGGATTGTCGGGCCACGGATTCACGTCGCGCACTTCGCCTGTGCGGTGATTCAGCCGGATCAGCAGGCCGCCATACGAACCGCCGTAGACCACGTCGGGATTGGTCGGGTCAGCGACGATGTAGCCGCTCTCGCCGCCAGCGGTGACTTCCCAGTCGCGAACGCCGATCGATCCGCCGCTCGTGCGATGCCGGATGCGCAGTGCGCTGTTGTCCTGCTGCGGGCCGAGAATGCGATACGGAAAATCGGTATCGACCGACAGCCGGTAGAACTGCGCCGTCGGCTGATTGAGAAGCGAAGTCCACGTCTGACCGCCGTCGGTGGTGACGATAGCGCCGCCGTCATTGGACTCGATCATCCGCTGCGAATCGTTAGGCGCGATCCACAGATCGTGATTGTCACCGTGCGGCGTCGAGATCGTGGTCCACGTTTTTCCGCCGTCCTTCGATTTGTGAAATCGGACGTTCGGAACGTACGCGGTGTCCTCGTCCTTCGGATCGGCGTAGATGCGCGTGTAGTACCACGCGCGCTGACGCAGATCGGAGTGATCGCTGGTTTTCGTCCACGTCTCGCCGCCATCGCGCGAGCGATAGACACCGCCCTCCTTCGCCTCGACGATCGCGTAGACGTTCTGCGGATTCGATGGCGAGACGCTGACGCCGATGATGCCCAGGGGGCCTTTGGGCATGCCTTTGTTGCGGGAGAGCTCTTTCCACGAATCGCCGCCATCGGTCGATTTCCAGAGCGCCGACCCTTCGCCGCCGCTCTCGAAGAAGTACGGACCGCGCCGGAAGCGCCATGTCGATGCGTAGAGAATCCGCGGATTCGACGGATCCATCGCGAGATCGACCGCCCCTGCATCGCGGCTGACGAACAGGATGCGGTCCCATGACTTGCCGCCGTCGCGGGAGCGATACACGCCGCGCATGTCGTTAGGCCCGAATACGTGGCCCATCGCGGCGACGTAGACGAGATCGGGATTGTTCGGATGCACGCGGACGCGGCCGATGTGCTGCGAGTCATCGAGGCCGATGTGCGTCCACGACTTGCCGGCATCGGTGGATTTCCACATTCCCGCGCCGGGCGAGACGTTGCCGCGAACGGTTTCTTCGCCGGTGCCGACGTAGACGACGCTCGGATCGGATGGAGCGACGGCGATCGCGCCGACCGTGCCGCCAAAAAACCCGTCGGAGACAGGCTTCCACGTCTGTCCACCGTCAGTCGTTTTCCAAACGCCGCCGCCCGTAGACCCGAAGTAGTAAACGTCGGGCTGACTCGTGATCCCTTCGACCGCATCCGCCCGCCCGCCGCGATACGGACCGACTTCGCGGTATTGCAGATTCTTGAGGACCGAGACGTCGGGAGTGGCGGCGTACGCTGAGGCGGCGAACAGAAAGAGTACGAGTGCGCGCTTCATCATGCCGCGCGTTTTATCACAGGAGCGCCGGCTTCCATCCCGCGCCGGCAGGATGCCGGCGAAACCGGCCGCCAGAATGGCGGCGCTCCCTCACTTGCGCCGGATGTACAGCCCGTCGTAGTTCTTCGCCCACGCCTTCCCATCCGGCGACAACTCGAGGATCTGACGCACGCGATCCGAGCCTTCTTTGACGTACGACATGCGGTTGTACGACTTCTGTCCGTTCAATTCGTAGTCCCACCGGAACGTCATCACGCCGTTGTCCAGGCCGCCCGTCCAATGGTGCAGCGCGCCGGTCGTGTCGACGTAGCGCTGCTCCCACTTTTTGCTGGTCGCGTCGTACAGCGAGAAACTCTTGCCGGCATAGCCGCGCGAATCGGTGTAGTTCTCGAAGATCACGCAGTCGTCGAGGATGAGTTGCACGCTGCTCTTCGCCAGTCTTTGGCCGCCGATCTCGACGTCCCATTCGCCCAGCCAATAATCGAACTGGCGAAACTCCGGCGCCGACGTGCACGGATGCGCAATGCGCTGCATCTCCGCAATCATCGTCTTCCAGCGTGGATCGGCGCGCAGCGCAACGAGATCATCGTCGCCGTTGAGCATGTTGATTCCGCCGAAGCCGTTCGTGGCCAGACGTTGCAGGATCGCGAACGCCTTGTCCTTCTCGCCGAGATGCGCATACGCGCGCATCATGTGGATTCCGAGGATTGGACGCGGAACGTAGCCGAGGTCGGAAGCCTTCGAATAGGCGTCGATTGCGCCGCGATAATCCCCGGCGGCCGCTTTCGTTTCACCGAGGTCGTACCAGCCGCGGGAATCCGTCGGTTGCTGCCCGAATGCCGTGGAAACGAAGAGCAGAAGAAGGAATGTCTTTCTCATGCGCCCAGCCTAGAAAGCTGAGCGGTCGCCGACTATCAACTTGTTGCGCGATAGCGCGATGGGGTGATGCCGAAATAGTTACGAAACGCGGCGGTGAAGTGACTATGGCTCGCGTATCCGAGGTCCAGCGCAATCTCCGTGATTCCTCGGCGCGATCGCAAAAGCTCCAGCGCCATCCTCAGTCGGATCGAATGTCGGAATTGCGTCAGCGTGAATCCGGTCGCTTGACGAAACTGCCGGCAGAGCTCGAACGGAGACATTTCGACGGATCGGGCCAGCTCGCGAAACGGGATCGTTCGCGACGGCGCCGATGCGATCGCGCGTTTGACCTCCTCGATCGCATCGCGACGCCGCCTCGATTTCGGTTGTCCGTGGGCCGCGCGCATGAGGCTACCGAAAATGCGCAGCACACTCTCTTCGATCTCAAAGCCTTCGAGATGGGCAGCCTGTTCGAACAGTCGCCGCTGTTCGGAGTAAGTCGCGGCGTCGACCGCCACGTGCGTCAAAGCGAACGGCCTGTCGGGCCGCACATCCGGATCGAAAGAGCGAACCGCGTCGAGAAGAATGTCGTCCGCGATCACAAACCAGTCCGACGCATCGATGTCGTCGATTTTCGATCGCGTGTACAGCTGGTTCTGGTTGTACAGCGACGCAGTGTTAGGCGTCCCAACGAACCATGCACCATTCGCGTGACGGATGGCGGTCGCGCTGCGCGGAAAAACAAACGTGTGATGCGAACACGGTCCCGAATCGCGATACATCGGATGCGTGGACGGACATCGAAACGTTCCGAACGCGACGACGTCGCTGCGGAAGACGAGAGTCTCGACGGGCTTGAGCGCGATCTCCACGCGGAGATGGTAACGCGCCGGCAAGATGCCGGCGCGACCGGCCGCCAGGATGGCGGCGCTCCGTTATCCCTGTCGTCGCCGCCGCGGATCTCCGCGGCCGTCGCGATTGCCGCGATCGCCGCGATCGCCGCGATCGCCGCGATCCTCACGGGGCGGGCGGTTGGCGCGGGAAGCTGCGGCTGCTGCCAGCTCTTCTTCCGTCGGGGGCGGAAGGAGCGGCTTGCGCGAGAGCCGGATCTTGCCGGTGTCCGGCTCGATCCCGACCACCTGCACCTCGACCTCGTCGCCGAGCTGGAAGAGATCCGTCACCTGGCCGACGCGCGTGTGCGCCATCTCCGAGATGTGCAGCAGTCCGTCCTGACCCGGAAGGATCTCGACGAATGCCCCGTACGGCTCGATGCGCTTCACTGTTCCTTTGTACGTCTTGCCGACTTCCGGCGAGGCGGTCAAACCTTTGATGATGTCGATCGCGCGCTGTGCCGAAGCACCATCCGTCGACGCCACGGTGACTTTGCCGTCATCCGCAACATCGATCTTGGTGCCGGTCTCCTCGACGATCCACCGAATGGTCTTGCCACCCGATCCGATGACGTCGCGAATACGATCCTTCGGAATGAAGATCGTGTACAGCCGCGGCGCGTACTCCGAAAGCTCGGCTTTCGGCTTCGCAATCGCCGCGTCCATCTTGCCGAGGATGAAGAGGCGTCCTTCTTTGGCCTGCTGGAGCGCCTGCGCCATGATCTCGCGCGAGATGCCGGTGACCTTGATGTCCATCTGCAGCGCGGTGATTCCCTTGCTCGTGCCGGCGACTTTGAAATCCATGTCGCCTTCGTGATCTTCGAGCCCGGCGATGTCAGAGAGCACCGCAGTCTTCGATGCCTCCTTCACGAGTCCCATCGCGACGCCCGCGACTGCGGCGCGCATCGGAACGCCTGCTGCCATCAGCGCCAGTGAACCGCCGCAAACAGACGCCATCGACGACGAGCCGTTCGACTCGAGAATGTCGCTGACGCAGCGGATCGTGTAACCGAATTCGCTCTCCGGCGGCAGCAGCGATTGCAGCGCGCGGCGCGCGAGATTGCCGTGGCCGATTTCGCGGCGCGCTGGTCCGCGCATGAATTTCACTTCTCCAACCGAGAACGGCGGGAAGTTGTAGTGCAGCATGAAGCGCTGGAACGTCTCGCCTTCGAAATCCTCGATCTTCTGCGCTTCCTGCGGAGTGCCGAGGGTGACGGTGACCAGCGCCTGCGTTTCACCGCGGGTGAAGATCGCCGAGCCATGCGTGCGAGGAAGAACGCCGAGCTGAATGTCGATGGGTCGGATTTCCTTGAACGCGCGTCCATCGAGACGCTTGCCGTCGTTGAGGATGACTTCGCGGAAAATGCGCTGCTCCATCCCTTCGAAAGCAGCGCCGACCGCCGAGAGTTTCTCGACATCTTCGGGCGGAACGGAGGCCACGATCTGCGCCTTCACGTTCTTGACTGCGTCGCGGCGTGCCTGCTTGCCCGTAGTCAACATCGCGGATCGCAGCGCGGCGCCGAAGTTCTTCATCAGATCGTTGAGCAGTTCAGCGGCGTAGCGCGGTGTGATCGTGACTTCGATCTTCGGCTTGCCGATTTCCTTGCGCAGCGCGTTCTGCACCGCGCAGATCTGCTTGATGGCGTTGTGCGCCGCGTCCAGCGCGTCGAGCACGATGCTCTCGTCGACTTCGCGCGCGCCCGCTTCGACCATCACGATCGCATCGGCGGTGCCGGCGACCACGAGATCGAGGTCGGAGAGATCGCGCTGCGAGTTCGTCGGATTGATGATGAGCTGGCCCTCGAGATATCCGACGCGCACTGCGCTGATCGGATTGAGAAACGGAATCTCGGAAATGATCAGCGCCGTCGAGGCGGCATTGATCGCCAGAGTGTCGGGATCGTTCTCGCCATCGGCGGAGAGAACGAGCGCGATGATCTGCGTCTCCTGCCTGTAGCCCTCCGCGAACGACGGGCGCATCGGCCGGTCGATCAAGCGTGAGGTCAGAATTTCTTTTTCAGTGGGACGCCCTTCTCGCTTGAAGAAGCCGCCCGGGATGCGTCCGCCGGCGTAGGTGTACTCCTTGTAGTCGACGGTCAGCGGCATGAAGTCGCCGAGGACCGTTCCTTCCTTGAAACAGGCGGTGGCGAGCACCACGGTGTCGCCATAGCGAATCACGCACGCGCCATTCGCCTGACGTGCGATCGCACCGGTCTCGAGCGAAAGCGTACGCCCGCCGATCTGCAATTCCTTCTTTGTCATGAACCATCCTTCAGGTGCGCGAGCCACTCATCACTTCGCGCGTATTTTTGTATCCGCGGGTGGCCAGATGATGGGATCCGGCCGGGGGGTAAAACCAGTGCTGAGTGCTGAGTCGGCGAATCTCAGCACTCACTCAGCACTCAGCACTCACTTACGGATGCCGATCTTGTCGATGATCGAGCGGTAGCGTTCCTGATCCGTCTTCTTGAGGTAATCGAGAAGGCGGCGACGACGACCGACGAGCTTGAGCAGACCGCGGCGGCTGTGATGATCCTTCGCGTGCGACTTGAAGTGCTCGGTCAGGTAAGTAATGCGATTCGACAGGAGCGCAATCTGCACCTCCGGCGAGCCGGTATCATCTCCATGCGTGCGGTACTGCGTAATCAGATCCGTCTTCTGCTGCTTGGTGGTTGACAAAACCCTTTCTCCTTAACCAGTTAGGGGTGAATCAGGACACGAATTCTCTTAAGCCGGGACACCATAACAGCGGCGGAGGGCAAAATCAATCCCGGGTCAGGCGTCAGGCGTCAGGCGTCAGGCATCAGGCATCAGGCGTCAGGCTTCAGGGAGTGCGTGGT
>JALYZI010000013.1 GCA_030948915.1 Acidobacteriota bacterium | reverse complement strand
CATCACCGCCGAGAAATACCGCGATGGCGAGACGCCGGAACAGATCGTCGACTTTGACGACAAGAACCTCAATCCCACATTCGAATACGACGACGATGCCGGCACGCATCACGTCATCTGGTTTCTCGACGCGGTGACGGCCGCCAATCAGTGGCTTCTCGCGCGGAACAAAGGTGTCCACGGCGTCGCAGTCTGGGTCCTTGGCTCCACCGATCCTTCGATCTGGGACCTCCTCGACCGTCACACCCTCGCCCGCCCGCCCGACATGAGCGCGCTGCGGAAAGTCAGTTTTCCCTACGACGTCGACTTCGAAGGCGAAGGTGAAATCGCGCACGTCTACTCGAATCCGACGGCCGGATCGCGCTCGCTCGAAATTGATCCACGGACGGGACTGATCCTCGACGAGTCGTACCACACGTTCCCGAAGTCCTACGTGATCACGCGGAGCGGCTACCAGCCGAAGATGGTCGCGCTCACGATCGACGACGGGCCGGCGGAGCCATACACCGCTGAGATGCTCGATGAACTGAAGCGCTTGGGCGTCAAGGCGACATTCTTTCTGATCGGACAGAACGCCGAACGCCATCCCAGCCTCGTCCGCCGGATCTGGAACGAGGGTCATGAGATCGGGAATCACAGCTTCACGCATCCGAACATCGGGACGATTTCGGAGGGCCAGGCGCGGCTCGAGCTGACGGCAACGCAGCGCGTTCTCCAGAGTCTGCTGCATCGCTCGACGGTACTGTTCCGTCCGCCCTACAACGCCGATGCCGAACCGACGTCGATCGAAGAAGTCCGGCCGATCAGGATCGCGTCGGAAATGCACTACATCACGGTCCTGGAGTTCATCGACCCGCAGGACTGGAACACCCAGACCGTGGAAAACGGCACAGTCCATCACCGCACGGCCGAGGAAATGCTGCAGGCGGTGCTGCAGCAGCTCGAAACAGAACACGGCAGCAGCATCCTGCTTCACGATGGCGGCGGCGATCGCAGCGAAACGGTCAGGCTGATTCCGCTGCTGGTCCAGGAGTTGTCGAAGCGCGGATACAAGTTCGTGACCGTTTCGCAGCTCATCGGGAAGACGCGCGAAGAGGTCAATCCGCCGGTGGGCAACCGCGACACGCTGCTGCTCGCGAACGATCGGCTCGTCTTCGAGGCGATCTACATTTTCGAGCTGTTCCTAAGCATCGCCTTCATCACCGCCATCGTCCTCGGCGCCGTTCGCGTTTTCCTCGTGACGATTCTCGCGGTGTTTTCGAAGTACAAATCACGTCACGCGAAATTCGATGATGCTTATCGGCCGTCGGTCAGTGTCGTGATCGCGGCCTTCAATGAGCAGAAAGTCATTTCACGAACGATCCGCGCCGTTCTTGCTAATCGCTACGAGCCGCTCGAGATCATCGTCGTCGATGATGGATCGAGCGATGGCACGTCAGACGAGGTCGTTCGCGATTTCGCGGACCATCAGAACCTTCGTCTTTTGCGTCAGCCGAATGGCGGCAAAGCTTCGGCGCTGAATCGCGGCATTGCGCAGGCGACCGGCGAGATCATCATCGCTCTCGACGCCGACACGATCTTCGGGCGTCACACGATCGCGTACCTTGTGCGTCATTTCGTGAATGACGATGTCGGCGCGGTCGCCGGAAACGTCAAAGTCGGGAATCGCATCAATCCGCTGACGTACTGGCAGTCGATCGAATATGTCACGAGCCAGAACCTCGATCGCCAGGCATTCAACGTGATCAATTCCGTGAGCGTCGTTCCGGGCGCCGTTGGGGCATGGCGGCGTGCGGCGATCGTGCAGGCGGGCGGATACACGACCGACACGATGGCCGAGGATATGGATCTGACGTGGCGAATTCGGCGGAGTGGGTGGCGCATCGAGACCGACAGCGACGCCGTTGGATACACCGAAGCGCCCGACAGTTTCACCGCGCTTTTCCGTCAGCGATTCCGGTGGGCGTTCGGAACGCTGCAGTCGTTGTGGAAGCACCGTGGCGCGCTTGGACGCTACGGCTGGTTCGGCGGCGCGATGCTTCCGTCGCTCTGGTTGTTCCAGGTGATCTTCCAGGCGTTGTCGCCGCTGATCGATGTTCAGATCATCTGGACCCTCGGCAACGTCGTCAGCGCATGGTTATGGCGCGGTCAGCACACGGGCGACTGGCAGCCGCTCCCGCAGGCGCTCGCGTCGCTCTACATCATCGGCTTCATGTACGCGTTCTTCTTCGTCGTCGAGCTGATCGGAGCGATCGTTGCGTTCAAGCTCGATCGCGAAGACAGCCGCGTTCTCGTGTGGCTGTTCTGGCAGAGATTCCTCTACCGTCAATTGATGTACGGCGTCCTTTTGAAGTCGCTCAAGACAGCCGTCTCCGGCATCCGCACAGGATGGGGGAAGCTCGATCGGAAAGGGACCGTCGAGATGTTGCCCGAGCAGGATCTTCGGCCTAACGCGCTGCAGCCGTGACGTGCACGGCCTGATATCGCTGCTCGACGGAACTCCAATCGACATTCGATAGGAACGCGTCGATGTATTTCGGCCGGTCCGCTGGCTTGTAGTCGAGCAGGAATGCGTGCTCCCAGACGTCCATCACGAGCAGCGGAACGAATCCCGCGATGTTGCCGGTCTCATGCAGCTCGATCCAGTGATTCGATACGAGTCCGCTCTTCGGATCGAGGTAGCAGATTGCCCAGCCGACTCCCCGCATTTTCCCGACGCTCACGAAATCGGTCCGCCAGATTTCGTAACTCGGGAACGTATTCTCGACCGCGCTCCGGAATTTTGATCCGCGAGCCGCATCGCCACCGCCACCCTTCTTCATGTTTCCGAAGTAGTACTCGTGCAATACCATTCCGTTGTATTCGAATCCGAGCCGGCGGGTGAGCTCGGAGTAGGCGGGCATCTCTTCTTTGTCGACCTGGCCGTCGGACAGGATCGCCGCGATGCGCTCGTGCAGATCATTCGTTCCTTTGACGTAGCCTTCGTAGAGTTTGAAGTGCATCTCGAGGGTCTGATCGGAGATGCCATTGAGTC
>JALYZI010000012.1 GCA_030948915.1 Acidobacteriota bacterium | reverse complement strand
TGGCGATCAATCGCTTCCCGGACTACGGCGTGGCGATCATCGGCGGTGGATACGCGACGACGTATCTCGATGGCCTTTTCGTCGGCACCGATGTCACCGGCACGCTCGCGCGTCCGAACGGCCGGGGCATCGGCTTCTTTGCGCCTAACGCGTCGGTCAACCTCGACAACAACGTGATCAGCGGCAACGTTCACAGCGGAATCTTCGCGGCCTCGACGTGGACAGTCTGGTTGTACAACTCCCTGATCGGCGTGGGCAGCGACGGGCGGGCGCTCGGCAACGGCAACAGCGGTGTGTTCCTGTTTCGAGGCGGCATCGACATCGGCGGCTGCACGATCGCGAACAACGGCCAGTTCGGCGTGTCGATCGAGCCGGAAGTCGCGCGCGCATCGATGGGCTACAACCGGATTTACGCGAACGGACTTCAAGGCATCGATTGGGGGCTCGACGGGCCATCGACCGGCCTCGCCGAGCGGCGGATTCCCGATCCACCGACGATCTCCGATGCGGTCTACGACGCGTCGAAAAACGAAACGGTCATTACCGGCATGTTCGATCGCGCCAGTCGTCTCGGAGCGCTGGTGTACATCGACGTGTTCGCAAACACGGCTCGCAACGCAGTCGGGCGGGCCGAGGGGGAGCAGTTCATCGACAGGTTCGCGCCGAACGGCCTGACATTCACTGCGCACGCGAGGGGTGATCTGCGCGGCCGCATCATCACCACGACGTTGAGTGTCGGTCCGTATCTCGACGGCGTGCCGACGCTCACCTCAGAATTCAGCGAGGGTGTAGTCGCGCACTAACGCAAGAACACGATCGCGAGTGCGATGAGTGCGGCGACGAGCGACGTCGTCGCAACGATCGTGGCCACAAACATCCGCCGCTCCATTCGCGCGACTGCGTTGAGAAGAGGATCCTCATCGCGAAAGAGCGACTGCTGCATGACTTCCTTCGCCGCGATGACGTCGGCCATCGCGCGTTCAAAGTGCTGTTGATGGATTTGCCTGCTGCGCTCCGGTCCTGATTCGGCTGCGGCGGCAGCGGCGGCCTTGAGCACGGCGTTCTTGATGTCGCCTCCGCTGACTGCAAACTTCCCGGCGAGCGCGCGGAAGTCGACGTCGCGCGCCAGCGGCGTCTTATGCGGATGGATCTGAACCTTCCAGATTTGTTCGCGCTCGTCCACCTCTGGCATCTCGAATCGAACGTGCGCGCGAATCCGGCGCTCGAACGCCGGATCGAAATTCGCGGCGAGGTTCGTCGCGAAGATCACCACGCCGTTGAATGCTTCCAGCTCGCGCAGGAGCACGTTGACGGTGATGTTCGCTTCGCGCTGATACGGCAGATGCGATCCGCCTGTCGATCGTCGTCCGGCGATGGCATCCGCTTCATCGAAGAAGAGCAGCGCGCGCTGTTCGGCAGCCGCGCGAAAGGCCGACACAATATTCTTCGGCGTCTCCCCCGCCCACATCGACTCCACCTCGGCATAGTTCACGACGAGAAGCTTCATGCCGAGTGAGTTGGCGATCGCTTCGGCGCAGATCGTCTTGCCGGTTCCCGGAGGCCCGACGAAGTTGAACGCCAGGCCGAGTCCAACTGAGTGGCGCTCGCCGAGTCCCCAGCGCGTGAAGATCAGCGAATGATTGCGAACCTGCGCCAGTGCGTCGTCGAGCGACCGGCGCGTCGCGGCGGGAAGGATGACGTCGGCGAACGTGCGCTCCGGCGTGATCGTTTCGACCGCGCGCGCCCACGATCGGCCAGTGAACAGCGACAGGAGTGGAGACGCCATCAGCCCTTGAGGCTAACACGCAATACGACTTTGCGCGGCGCTCCGATCACTCGCCGATATCTTCGTTCCAGAGCTCGGGGTGGTTGCTGATGAATTCCGTCATCAGCGCGATGCACGCGGCGTCCTGCAATACTTCGATCGCGACCCCGCGTGATCTCAACAGCTCTTCTTCGCCGAGGAAGGTCTGGTTTTCGCCGATGACCACGCGCGGGATTCCGTAGAGCAGAATCGCACCGCTGCACATCGAGCATGGTGAGAGCGTCGTGTACATGACCGACTCGCGATAGATGGCCGCGGCTTGCCGGCCGGCATTTTCGAGCGCGTCCATTTCGCCGTGAAGAACGGCGCTTCCCTTTTGGACGCGCCGATTGTGACCGCGCCCGATGATGCGTCCGCGATGGACGAGCACCGAGCCGATGGGAATGCCTCCCTCCGCCCGCCCTTTGCGAGCCTCGTCAATCGCCGCCAGCATGCACTCATCGGCCTTCAACGGAGGGCATGGTACTCCGGCGGGTGCGCAAATTCGGATGGCGCTCGAGGTTCGATCGCAACGCGAGCTCGTGCATCTTTCCGCCGAATCCGGCCGCCAGGCGAAACGATTCGTCCTCGCACGCAGTATTGGAAGTGAAGACATTCTTTCCCAGGCTGTCGGCGTACTCGGAAGCGAACTGCTTCACGTCGGAGATATGCGCTTGCTCGTGCGGCAACTGGCGGATGTTGTAAAGGAAAATCAACGGCCGGAATGTCACAGAAGCGTTCATCCGGGTGTCGTGACACGTAACGTTGAGCCGGTACGCTACGAAAAGAGTGCAGGCATCGAAATCGGCGGCCGATCCGCAGAAGTCATGCAGCCCTTGCAGTGTGGGGACGATTGAAGTGGCGGGAGGTTGAACGATTACTGCCTGGAGTACGATGAGAAGGACTCGCATGCGGTGCAAACTCGGTCGGCCGGCTCTGCGAATCGATGCACCGGAGGTCAATTCCTCATTAACCATGGATGATCTGATAAGTGACTGAATCCGCACAGCTTGTGAACGGAGGTGACCTGCGTGAAAAGCCGCGTCGCATCGCGCGATTCGGGATTTTTGAGGTCGACCTGCGCACGAGTGAGCTCCGGCGCAACGGCGCCCAGGTCCGCATTCAGGAGCAGCCGCTGCGGATCCTGGCTCTGTTACTCGAGCGCGCGGGCGAGATCGTTACGCGCGAGGAATTGCGCGAGCGGATCTGGCCGGCGGAGTTCGTCGATTTCGACCACAGCCTCAACACCGCGATCCGGAAGCTGCGTGAAGCGCTGGGCGATTCGGCGGAGAATCCTCGATTCGTCGAAACGCTGGCACGACGCGGCTATCGATTCATTGCCCCCGTCTCGTGGGATGTCTCCGATGCGGCGCCAAAAACACCGCGACTGCTCATTCCGATCGGGATCCTCGTTGTGCTGCTCGCCGCTGCCGGCGCCTATTTCGTGTGGCGGCGACCGCCGGCAGTTGCGCCGCCAAATCCGATTGATGCCGTGGCCGTTCTGCCATTCACGAACGACGACGCGCAGAGTCAGCATCTGAGCGACGGCATGACGGAGATTCTCATCGACACGCTGTCGCGCGTTCCCGATCTCCGCGTCATGGCGCGCACGACCGTCTTCGATTACAAGGGAAAGAAGATCGATCCGCGGGAGGCCGGCCGTGCGCTGAATGTCAGCGGCGTGATCGTCGGACATCTTCGCCGTCAGGGCGACCGCTACGAGATTCACGTCGAGCTGATCGACGTCAAAGACGGCACGCAATTGTGGGGCGATCATTTCGACGCGACGAGCGCCACGTTGTCGGCGGTGCAGAGCCGAATTTCGGAAGAGCTCACCAGTGAGTTGAAGCAGGGCGTGAGCAGAGAACGCCGCGTCGCATCGAAGCGGTACACCCGAGATCCGCAAGCGTACGACGACTATCTGTGGGGACTGTACGCGTGGAACAAGCGGGACGTGCAAAGCGCGGTCACCTACTTCAACTCGGCGATCCAGCGAGATCCCAACTTCGCGGCCGCGTATGCCGGCCTCGCGAATGCGTACGGCGTGATGGTCGGCTACGGCACGATTTCGGTCGCTGACGGAACGGCGAAAGTGCTCTCGAACGCCGGAAGAGCGCTGCAACTCGATCCGAACAATGCCGAAGCGCTCGTTTCCATCGCGACCACGAAGTATCGAAACCTGTGGGATTTTCCGGGTGCGGACGCCGACTACAAACGCGCACTCGCACTGAATCCGAATTACGCGACCGGCCACCAGTGGTATTCCGATTATTTGCGTACGATGGGCCGTTGGAGCGAGGGGCGCCGCGAGGTCGACATCGCGCATCAACTCGACCCGCGCTCGTGGGCGATCAACATCATGCGGTGCTACGGCCGCTATTACGAGCGGCGATACCGGGAAGCCATCGAGGTATCGCACCAGGCCGGTGAGTTGGCCGCCCCCGGTTGCGTCGCCCGCTGCCTCATCGCCCTCGGCGACATCGAAGGCGTGTTGCCCTTGCTGAAGAAAACCAACGTTCCAGACCGCGATCGTGAACAGATCGAGGCGGCCTATCGCCAATCCGGCCGGCGCGGATTCTTCAGGAAATCGGCGGAGTTGCTCGCGCGCCGGCAGTCGGAAAACGTGGAGACCCCCGTCGATATCGCGGCCCTTTACGCATGGGCCGGCGACACCGACCAGGCCTTTGCATGGCTGGAAAAGGCCTATCAGAGACGAGTCTCGCGGGTCACCAATATGAATATCGAGCCGGCGTTCGACTCGCTCCGCTCCGATCCGCGTTTCGACGATCTTCTGCGGCGGATCGGATTGCCCCGCGTGAATCCTCCCAGTTCTTGACAATCACTGTTGGTAAGCATATACTTACCGTTAGCAATGGCTAACCAATCTGAGAGATTCGCCGCTCTGGCCGATCCTACCCGCCGCGAGATCTTCGAACGGCTGGCGCGGCGGCCCCTTGCAGTCGGTGAGATCGCGGAAGGCCTGCCGGTAACGCGGCCGGCGGTTTCGCAGCATCTCAAGGTTCTGAAAGACGCCGGTCTCGTCACCATGCGGACCGAGGGGACCCGGAACGTCTATCAGATCGACTTCCGCGCGATCGGCGCGATGCGCGCGTATCTCGATCGCTTCTGGAACAAAGCACTGGCCGCGTTCAAAGAGGCGGTCGAAAAGGAGAATGAATCATGAGCGTCAGCGTGCGAACGGAAGTTGTCGTCGAGGCGACACCTGACCGTGCGTTTCGGGTTTTCACCGAGAAAGCCGAGAACTGGTGGCCGCCCGACCATCACATCGGCAAAGCGCCGCTCGAGACCGTGATGATGGAGCGGCGCGAGAACGGCCGGTGGTACGAGGTCGGCACCGACGGCTCGCAGTGCGACTGGGGCCGCGTGCTGGTGTGGGATCCGCCGCGACGGCTCGTGCTGGCGTGGCAACTCACCTCGCAATGGCAGTTCGACAGCGAATTCGTGACCGAGGTCGAAGTCAACTTCACGCCTGTCGACAAGACTCGCACGCGCGTTGCGCGCGAGCATCGCAACCTGGAGCGGTTCGGGATGGACGAAGAGACGGTACGGAAGTCGATCGAATCTCTTGACGGCTGGCCCGGAATCCTCAAGAGATTTGCAGCCGCCGCAGAATCGCAGCAACTGCAGCAGGCGGTGTGAAGCGCGATAAGATTGCGCTGCTTGTCCGAGCAACACGAAGAAATAAGGCGCGTCGACGCGTTCCCGCCGCGCGCGCAGGCTTCGAATTTCCAGTGGTGGATGGCGGCCGCCGCGGCAGTCGCGATCGCGCTGCTGGCATGGACCTCGATGCAGCTTCGCGACGCGCGCGACGAAATCGATCTGCTGAAAGCCGATCGCGCGAAACTGGCCGGCGTGGTCGCGTCGCTGACCGGCTCAAACACACGCACCATCCAGCTGGCCGGCCAGGAAATCGCACCGCGTGCATCGGCGAGCGTTTTCGTCGATCCGGCGCAACGCCGCGCGTTCCTCTTCTTCCACGGCCTGCCGGCGAATCCGAACGACAAGAGCTACCAGCTCTGGATCATCCGCGGCGATCAGGTCAAGCCGGTCAGTGCCGGAGTCTTCAACGTCGACGCGTCGGGCAACGCCTCGCTGATCGTGCAGAACCTTCCGGTCGACACGCTGATCAAAGCGCTGGCGGTGACGCTCGAGCCGCGCGGCGGCGTGCAAGCGCCGACCGGGCCGAAATATCTGGTCGGCAGCAGTTAAGGTGTCTTGCTGTCGAAACGCGTCGTCTGCGCGTCGCCGCGAATCAGCCGCAGCAGATTGCCGCCGCCGATGTCCTGGACAAGACCGCCTTTGTCGGCGGCGTCGTCGCGGCGATGTAGTCGTTGACGCGCGACACGTCCGGAGCGTCGATGGTCTCTTTGGCGAATGCCTCGAGGTTTGGAATTCCGAGAAGCCCGATCGGTCCGAGACGCGAATCGATCACTGAAGGAGTCAGCGCCAAGCCGGCAAATTCTTTGGCCGAGGATGGGGCCCACGACAGTACCAGTATGCACCGGCGGCGGGACGAGAGCTTTCTTCACTGCTTCGCTGTCTCGAGTTTCGCGATCCACGCTGCGGCGTTGCTGTTGGTCGGGTCCATCTTCAGAGACTTCCGATAATTCGTCAGAGCCGCGTCGCGATCGCCTTTCGCGGCGTAAGCCTCGGCCAGACTGTCGTAAACGTTCGCGTCTTCCGGAAACGCTTCTGCGTTGAGCGAGAAAAAGCGGAGAGCGTCGTCGACGCGCTTCTCCCGCATCTGCATGTAGCCGAGGGTGTTGAGAAGACGCGGCGTGATCTCGCCTTTCGGATATCGAAGCTGCTGCTGCCGGAAGAGTGCGACCGCGGCGTCGGAGCCTTTCTCTCGCAGCGTGCGCTCGAGCGCGCCCAGCGGATTGGGATAGAGCATCGACCGGATGGCGCCGACGACCAGCTCGGGCTGATCGCGGTGAATGTAGTGCGAGCTGTTTGCGGTCACGATCATCGAACTATCCTGGCGCTCCTCGATCCACGGCGCGTACTGCGCAATGACCCCCTTCGCCCATCCGTTGGGGCGATTGACGCGTGCGACGAGGAGCGTCATCGGGACGTTCGGCTTGCGCATCTTCGTCAGGATCGGAAACTCGGTGAGCGTTTCTGATTTCAAGAAGTCCCATTCCGCGCGCACGCCTGCCGGCGAGTTGCCAATCATCGCTTCCTGCTCGCCGACCAGTTTTTTCGCGTCGCCCTGGAACATCTGCTCCGTGATCGGATCGACGAAGACGATTCCGCTAACCTCGGACGGATAGAGCGCATAAAACGTGCGGACGAGTGCGCCGCCGTACGAATGCCCAACCAGAATGTAGGGCGGCGCGACCTTCTGATGTTGCAGGACCGCATGCAGTTCCGACGCGATCGCGTTGTACGTCCGAGGAACGGTCGCCGGATCCGACTTGCCGATGCCGGCGCGATCGTATGCGAACGCGCGCGTCAGCTTCGCGATCTCCGGAAAGATCGGCGCCCACGAATTCAAACCGTCGCCGCCGAAGCCCGATTCGAAGATCACGGCCGGCGAGCCAGTTCCTTCCACGCGGATTCGGACATTGCGGCCGTCGACGTTGACGATCTCCTGGGCGCTGGCGACCGCGGCGAAGAGGAGGAACGCCCAGAACGTTTTCATGCGCCGGCGTCGTCCGCTGACGGACCGTAAATCGCCGGGACTTTTCCTCCCATCGGCCGCAGGTAAGCGCTGAGCTGACCGCGGTGATGGACCATGTCGAAGAGATAACCCCAGCAGAGGTTCTGGACCGTGTCCGACCACACGACCTTGCCCTTCGACAGAAACTTTCCAGGGCCGGCCCACTTTTCGTCGCTCGCCGTTTTCAATTTTCCGCGCAGGTCGTTGGTCGCTTTCTCGTACGCGGTCGCGATGTCGCTGACCTTCTCCGGGTGCAGCTTGATCTCGAAATTGATCTCGCCGGTATCCAGCAACTCGCACAGCTGCTTCTGCTCCTCGGCGAGCTGCCACGCCAGCGCGCCGGAGGCCGACGAGCGCTCATGGGGCTTGTAGGCGAGCTGTCCCTCAGGAATTGCGCGCAGGACTTTGATGAATGCCGGCTGCTCCGCCTCCCAGCGTGTGATGAAGAATTCGCGGTTGGTCATGGCTTCCTCCGTTTCTTGATTGGACGGAAAGCGTATCAAATCGACCGCGTGGCGTAGAATCCGCCGCATCATGGGCAGCTCGCTCCGCATGATGCGGGTGGTCGACTCTCACACCGCGGGCCAGCCGACGCGTGTCGTCGTCGATGGCGGCCCGCATCTGGGCGACGGTCCTCTCGCGGAACGACTCGAGAAGCTTCGGACGAATCACGATCGATTCCGTTCAGTCGTGGTTGGGGAGCCGAGGGGCTCGGATGCTCTGGTCGGCGCTCTTCTCTGCACGCCGAGCGATCCCTCATGCACGACCGGCGTGATCTTCTTCGACAGCACCGACTACCTCGGCATGTGCGGTCACGGAATCATCGGCATCATCGCGACACTCGAATACCTCGGCCTCATCAAAAGCCGCGGATCGCATCGCATCGAAACGCCGGTTGGCATCGTCACCGCGGAACTGCACTCATCAGGAGATGTCTCCATTCAGAATGTCGCCAGTTTCCGGCACAAGAGAAATGTGGCGATCCTGAACGGATCAACGCAGTTCACCGGCGACGTCGCGTGGGGCGGCAACTGGTTCTTCCTGGTCAACGACCACGATGAGGATCTCAGCTTCGGACGCGTTGAACGGCTCACCGAAGTGACGCGATCGATCCGTCAGGCGCTGCTGCGCGACGGAATCACGGGCGCGAACGGCAAGCAGATCGACTCGGTAGCGCTCTTCGGTCCGCCGCTACGACCCGACGCGCGAAGTCGCAATTTCGTCCTGCGGTTCGGGAAGGCGTATGGCCGCTCGCCGTGCGGCACGGGCATGAGCGCGAAGCTGGCCTGCCTGTTCGAGGACGGACAGCTGGCCGAAAAAGAAAACTGGCGGCAGGAGAGCATCGTCGGCACGGTGTTCGACGGCTCCGTCGATGTCGTCGATGGAGCGATCCGGCCCACTGTTCGCGGAAGCGCGTACGTCACCGCGGAGGCGACGCTCATCATCGACGAGCGCGATCCGTTGTCGTGGGGGATCAATTAGCTACCGATCGTCAACCGGCGACGGTGACGTATTCCGCGGTCGCAGTTGAAGATGGAATCGGAAGGCCGTCTTCCTTGAGCCCTTCGATGTGTAACTGGATTGCTTCAGCCATTTTCTTCTGCGCCTGATCGCGCGTTTTCCCAGTCGCGACGCATCCGGGCAAATCCGGTGAATACGCCGAAAAGTTCTTGCCTGCGTTTTCGACGATGATGAGGAATCTATAGGTGTTCATTTCCCGAGGCCTGCCTGCTTCAAGATACTTTGAAAGGTTTTGGGAGCCAAGTCGTCGCTCAACTTCCCCGCGATCGTAACTCGTCCAGGTTTCAATGGATGCTTGAACTGACGATGACCACTCCTCGATTTCACCGGATACCAGCCATCGAGCTCGATCATCTGAATGGCTTCGCGGACTTTCGTTGGCATCGTTCGACATTCGATGCTACCTCGGACGTTAACGCACCGTGCGTAACTCCACGGCGTGTAGACGCCGTTCTAGCCGGGCAATTGCGTTCGGCAACCGACGTGATCGCGGTGACTCGGTCCTTAGCCTTCGTCTGACCACCGGCTACTAACAAAATCGATGTCCGCGCCGTCGGGCATCGGAAACTGGCCGAAGCACGCCATGCACTCGATCCGCATGCCGTTTCCGCTCTCCCAGTCAACCTCGTCCGTCTCGACATCAGCCAAGATGAAAAGGCGCCGCGCGTCATCTACCGTCGCGGAAAACTCAAACGACCGCACGACCTCTTCGACAAGTTTGAATGGAACGGCGGCGTTTCTTTCCCATTCGCCCTCCGTCTCGCCGCGATTGCCACACGTGGGACAGACGATCGGAAGCTCATTCCAGCAGGTCTCGGGATTTGGATGGGCATCCATGTCCGTAACGAGAATACCTCGGCATTCGGATCGCGCCGCCTAGTTCCACTCCGTGTGGACTTATGAGAGAACCGGAATGCCAAGCCGCGTAAGATAATCGAAGATCGGATCGTAAAACTCCGGCGGCCGGGTCGGGTCGCGGCGATCGCCGGGGGGAACAAAGATCGCCATTCCCTGTCTCGCGCGAGTGAGCAAGACGCGGTACGCATTCAGCAGATAGCGTCGGTTATCGGTGTTCGCAACGTTCAGCCAACGGCTTCCACGAAAATCGTGATAGCTCCACGTCTCGTCATTCATTCGAAGATCAGCGTCCCACGTCACGCATGCCCAATCGAGCTCCAGTCCTTGCACCTGAAACTCGGTGGCCGCATCTTCGAGGTAAAAGCTCGATCGCGTGTCGTCCTTCTCATTGAGAAACCAACACACCGGATCGACGTCGACACGAACGTCGATAGCGTGCGGTTTCAGGCGCTGTGCCTTTGATGAAGCGAGCAATCCGTACCGCTCCGTTCCGCGCGCTTTGTCCCGAACCCACTCCTTCGCGATATTCAAGTCACGGCTAATCACGACCGGATAACGATTCGATAGCTCTTGCAGCGCGGACCTAGCTGCGTTTTCCTCCCGATCGAGAACAGCTTTAACAAATTCGGATACGTTCTCGGCGCGGAATGAGCGCATCGAGACAGATAAGTGCAGACAATCGTCGAAATAGGTTTCCGGTCGATTCCGAACGGCTTCGAGAGCATGACCGGCCGCGTATTCGGTGTCGGTAAGCCTTGATGAGATATGCATCCGCCAGTCAGGAAATCTTGCGTTGATTGCCTGAAGCCACGCGTCGATACCGGCTTCACCAGTGTTGATCTCCTGACCCCCACCAACCAGGCAGACGACGACTCCCCAGTCGGAATGACGATTCATGTACGAAAGCAGAAACTCCGGCTCAGACTGCGAGAAATCGGGAACATTCTTCTTGCGCCGCATGAAATTCGCGGTCTGCCGAAGTGTCCAAGCCCGCTGCGCTTCATCAAAGACGGCGACATGCTCAGCTGGAGGACCGGCATCGACGATCGCGTCATCCCTGAAATGGTGGACGTTTTGGATGAATGCTTTGACGCTCTCGGCGACTTTGCCTTTTCGAATCAGATTACCGAGGCTTCTCTGACGCGCTACCTCGTCGCGCGTCAGCGCCTCGCGAAGAACCGCGACAAGAGGACCGTTGCCAGATAGATAAACGGCTGGCGAAGCCGCGTCTATGTCTCGTCGCCGCGTGGCGACATTGAGACCGACGAGTGTTTTCCCCGCGCCTGGCACTCCAGTGAGGAAACAGATCACCTTCTGTCGAGCGCGTTTTGCCTCCTCGATGATGGTCTCGATTCGATGCGAGGTGACGCGGAGATTCTCGGCGCCCGCGTCACTCCGGGCGATCGCTTCTACTGAGTGCTGCGAGTAAAGAGCGCGGGCAGCTTCGATGATGGTGGGAGTGGGCCGGTAAGGAGAGGCGAGCCATTGCTGTGCGGCGATTGGTGTTCCACGAGCGCTTGATAGCGCGAGGTCAATCGCCTCGCGAAAGTGACTCTGATCGACGGGGATCGGACGATAGACACCGTCCGGATCGACTCGGAGCGCGATTGTGGGGCAATGATTTGCCACCGTCGCCAACGAAATTGGGACGATCGGTCTGTCATGACTTGCCTCGTGAAAGTTCTTCAAGTCGAGCGCGTAGTCCCAAACCTGTTCAATCGCCGATCGATCGAAATCGGTAGCGCCGACCTTGAATTCGACGACGAGGACGACCGGCCCGATGAGGAGCACCACGTCGACTCGCCTCCCCATTCGCGGAATACTGAATTCGAAGAGGAGTGAGCCATCAAGACCGACTAACCGACTTCGCAGAAATTCAATCTCAGCTCGCCACGCGTCGGTCTGCGTTGGCAGAACTGAGAAATTACAGTTCGAGACGATTTGGCCGACGACCGCATTCGTGTCGCTTGCCAGGAATTTCTCAATTGACGCGCCGTACCAAGCGCGCGAGGCCTTCACATCGATCGTCAGATCCATGAGTACCGCAATGATGCCAGGGAGGGACGACGCTCGAGAAACTAAGAAGGGCGGCCGCCGGCCGCCCTTCTTAGGAATCTATCGACGTGGGGTTACGAGCAACCGCTCGTGGATCCGCAATTGAGGCACTTGTAGCACGCGCCATTTCTCACCATGATCGAGCCGCAATCGCTGCAGCTTGGCGCGTCCTGCTGGAAGCGGATTGGCGACGACATGATCTTGTTAGGCGCGTCGGCGTCCTTGGGTGGGAGGACCACTGGCGCGAGGTTCTGCACGAACGTCGCGTCGTTGCGGGACATCGCGACGACATTCGATGTTGCCGGGGCGGGTGTGGGGGCGGGCTCATCGCGCTTGATCACACCCGCGCTCTCCTGCTCGTCGCGCGGCAGGAACTTGATCGCCAGCCACTTGAAGATGTAGTCCATGATCGACTTGGCCATCGGGATCTCGGG
>JALYZI010000232.1 GCA_030948915.1 Acidobacteriota bacterium | reverse complement strand
CCCGCGCGTTTCCGCGACGCGGAAACGCGGTAAGGCCCGCAAGGCCGGTAAGATAAACCCGCCGTTCATGTCCGCCGACGTCGCCTGCCCCGGATGCGGACTCGCGATGCCGCATCGCGATGCCGCGACGTATCACGGCTACTACAACGCGTCGCCGGAATGCTGGCTCGTCTACACCGAGATTCTCGCGAGCGAGTACAGCAATGCAGTTCTATTCGGCCAGGTCCACCAGCTCACCGTCGACTCTTACGCCGTACAGCACGCGGGCGGACCGCATCCCGACAAGTCGGTCGACATCCATCTCTGCGGGCTCCATCTGGTGCTTGTCGAAGGCATGAAAGCTGTGACGGTTCCGCCGGTGCTCCAGCGCATCGCGAGCGCGGTTGATGTATGGCCGCATTTCGTTCCGCCGCCGCACATCGGCGGCATCACCGTCTGGGACGTCGCGCTCTCAAAGGCGATGTCGGATCACATCGAGACCGTACAGCGGTGGGCGCGGCTCGTATGGGAAGCGTGGTCGGAGCACCATGATGCGGTGGGCGAGCTGGTCAGGCGACTGCCGATTCGTTGAGCGAGACCGTTCCGGCGTCGGCGTCCAACGTCGCCTGCACGCCGATCGGCGATCCGATCGTAGTCGAGCAGCGGAAGAAAGCGCGGCGAGCCCGCGTGCCTGTGATTTCGCAACGGCTGTCGCGGCGGCAGCGGCGATCGAAAGGCGCTTAAGTCACGGCGATTCAGCATGGCTCGATCGTAGCGCAACAGCGCTGTGCGAGAGAACGAAGCCAACCGCCAGCGTCGTCAAACTCCCGATCACCGCGTACCAGGGCCATGCGATCGTCGTCCAGTGCCACACCGACGTCACCGCCGCGATGCCGCTGAGCATTCCCGCGAAGGCGGCGGTTGAGCCCTCCCGTCCGATCGCCGAGAGCAAGAAGACACCGAGGATCGGACCGTTGATCAGCGAGGCGACGCCGAGGGCCGTGTTGACCGCCGAGCCTTTTTGTCCGATCAATATCAGCGCAACGCTGATCTGCGCGATTCCCGCAACGATCGTGAGAATCCGCGAGACGCGCAGGTAATGGTGATCGCTACGATCGCGGACGAAGGGCTGATAAAGATCGTTGACCGCGGTCGCCGCGATCGAATTCACCGACGGCGAGGTGGCCGCTGCCAGCACGGCGGCGATGATCAGGCCCGACAGGCCGCTCGGCACGTGATTGATGATGAAGTCCGGAAAAACCTGATCGGGAGTGATGAAGGGAAAAGCCGGCGGTCCGCTCGCGTATCCCGCGAGTCGATCGGGGCGATAGAACGCGAACAGCAAAGCGCCGATAAAGAGGAAGCCGATGAACTGCACCAGGATGACTCCTCCGGAAACCAGCAGGGCGACCGACGCCTTCTTCGAGCTGGTCGTGCACAGATAGCGCTGCACCATGTATTGATCGGTGCCGTGCGTGCTCATGTTGAGAAAGCATCCGCCAATCACGCCGGCCCAGAAAACAAAAGGTCGCGTCAGGTCGAACGAGAAGTCAAAAACGCGAAACTTGTTTGCCTGCTGTCCGACTGCGATCGCGCCGTGAAGGCCTCCCGGAATTGCCTGGACCAGCAGGATGCCGGCAGCGACCGCGCCGATGATGTAGACGCCGACGTGGAGCACTTCCGTCCACACGACGGCCTCCATCCCGCCGGCCGCCGTGAAGAGCAGCATCACCCCGCCGATGATCCCAATCGAGATTGCTGTCGCAGCCGGTGTGGCGATCCCGGGAAAGAACGAGCGCCACACCGTTGCCATCACGACCGAGGTCAGGAGAAGTCTGACGCCGTCGGCGATGGTGCGCATCACGATGAAGAGCGAGGCCGCCAGGCTCTTCACCTGCGGGCCGAACTTGCTTTGCAGCAGCTGATAGATCGTCAACAGGCTCTTGCGAAAGTACGCCGGGATGAAGAGCAGGCAGATGACGATCCGGCCTAACAGGTAGCCGAGGACGAGCTGGAGGAAGGTGAAATTGCCGCCGCGCGCGAACGCCACTCCGGGAATGGAAACGAACGTGATCGCAGAGGTTTCGGTTGCGACAATCGATCCGGAGATGGCCCACCACGGAAGATGACGTCCCGCCAGAAAGTAGTGGCGTGTGGTCTTCTGTCGCTTACGGCACCAGAAGCCAATGGCGAGGATCCCGGAGAGATACGCGGCGATGATGAGGAGATCGAGGGCGCGCAAGTACGCGCAATGTTACGTCAGTGCTCGTTGCGATTCCGCCTGCTCGTCGACAGCACGGCGATCATTTCGCGCAAGCGTTCCTGCGACTGACGGTCAGCCGCGAGGACGCGCAGCCCGGTCTGCAGCGTCAGATTGTCACCGGGGTCGTTCGCGCGTTCGACGGTGTGCACGATCTCGCAGTCGACGCTGATCGGCCCGAACTCCGACTGGAACATCACACGGCACGTCGCCCCGCTCTGCGGAAGTTGATTCTGATGCAAAACGCGGAGGCCGGCGATCGATGCATCGACGACTTGAACCGGCGTGGCGCCTGCAAATGCGCGGATCGGCTGCACGAGGGTGACTCGATGAAAGCGCCGCCGTTCTGAAGGGAGCATGGGAAGGCGCTCAGTGTATCACGTCAGTGTGGCTAACTTCCGTCTGGAATTCTTTCCACCTCTTCATCAACGCATCCATGGCGTTCTGCCGCTCAGCGACGATCGCAATCGTCTGCACCGACGGCGTCACGTCGGCCTGCTGCAGAAGGGACAAGGTCGTCCGCAGCGAACTGAGGACACTGTTGAAGGTATCAGGCTGCGGCCCGGCCGGAGGTGGCCCGAAATCCTCGCTCTCGATTCCCACCAGCGCGCCACCCTTCGCGGCCAGCGGCGTCCCCGCAACGCGAGTCCGAATCCCGCGCAACTGCTCCAGGGCCGCCGTCGCGGAGACGATGTCGTCGTAGATCTGCTTCGAGAGCGTGAACTGCTGCTGCAATCCTTCTGTGGAGGTCTTCACGCGCGGATCCATTTTCACGGTCAGCGGTTGCGTAACTGATTTCCCGTTGGCGGTCAATTTGACCGTGTACGTCCCCGGCATCACCCATGGCGAAGATGGCGATGGTGCGGTATCGAAGGGTACGGCGGAGATCGGATAACTCGCTCGCGTTCCAGGCGCGGGCGTGTAGTGAAGATCCCACAGAAAGCGATGCATGCCGGGCGTCGCGGGGAGTGCGCGCACCGGACGGATCCAGTACCACGGCACCTGGCCGGTGTCCTTCGGTTGTTCGGACGGGTCGGTGTTCGAGTAACGCCGGACGAGTTTTCCGGCGGAGTCCAAAATTTCGAGAGTGAGATCGCTCGCTCCGCTCGAGATGACGTAGTCGATGATCGCGCCGTCAGGCGGATTCTGTCCCGCCGGTTCATCGGGCGGCAGCGGCGTGTCGGTGTATTTGCTCCAGCGATATCGCCAGGCGCTCGCGGGCTTGAAAAGAAAGACATCACCGGACGCTTCCTGCCTGAGCGGCTCCAAATCATCCAGCACCCAGAATCCTCGGCCATGCGTTCCGGCGATCAGATCGTCTTCGTGCAGCGCGAGATCGCGGATCGACGACGCCGGCATGTTGAGACGCAGCGATTGCCAGTGATCGCCATCGTCAAAGGAGACGTAGACCGTCTGCTCGCTTCCCGCGAAAAGAAGGCCGCGTTTTTTCGGGTCCTCGCGAACGACGTTGATGGTCCCGCCGTCCGGAATGCCGCTCACGATCTCAGTCCACGTCCTTCCGCCATCGCGCGTGCGAAGGATGTGCGGCCGCAGATCGTCGAGGCGGAAGGTGTTGATCGCGGCGTATGCAGTCAGCGGATCGAAATGCGACGCCTCCAGGATCGAGACTTTGGACCACGGTGCGAGTTGCGGCGGCGTGACATCCGTCCACGTTGTTCCGCCATCGGTGGTCACGTGAATCAATCCGTCGTCCGTGCCGGCCCAGATCCGATTGATGTCGCGTGGCGAGGGAGCGAGCGCGTAGACCACGCCGCGCTGCGTCACGTTGACCTTCGGCGTGTAGACGCCGACGTTCGCGGGCACGTTCCAACTCTTGCGCGACAGGTCGGGACTGATCTCCGTCCAGCTTTGTCCGCCGTTGCTCGTTTTCCAGACGGTGTTAGACGCGAAAAAGAGAATGTGCGGATCGACCGGCGAGAAGACCACCGGCTGCGTTCGCAGGACTCGATAGTTTGGCCCGCGCAGCGGCTTCGGCGCGACCTGCGTGACCTGTCCGGTGCGCCGGTCGAATCGCTCGAGCTTTCCGCCGAAGATGATGTCGGGATTGAGCGGGTCAGGAACGGCGTAACCATATTCTTCGATTCCGACCGGGTGCCAGTCCCACATCGTGATCCGGCCGTTGTCGCTGCGCGTCTGCACGCATGCGGATCCGCTTTCCTGCTGGCCGCCGCAAACGCGATACGGAAAATCGTTGTCGGCATTGACGTGATAGAACTGCGCGCTCGGCTGGTTGTACCAGGAGCTCCACGTTTCGCCGCCGTTGACAGTGATCACCGCGCCCTGATCGGACGCATTGAGAATGATTTTCGGATCGTCCGGATTGATCCACAGGCGGTGGTAGTCGTCGCCGCCGGGTGCGCCGCGAAATGCCGACCAGGTTTTTCCGCCGTCGATTGATTTCCATGTCACGACGTTGGCGATATAGACGACGTCGGCGTTTTTCGGATCGGATCGGATCTCGTTGAAGTCGCCGTCGCGGCCCCACAAGCGATTGTCGGCGTTCATCACGCGCCACGATTCGCCGGCGTCATCGCTGCGATAGACCGCGCCGCCCTTCGTCGCGCCGACGACCGCATAGAGCCGCTTCGAGTCCGCCTGCGCGACTTCGATGCCGATGCGTCCGAGTTCGTTCGGGCCGGGAAGCCCGGCGGTCAATTGCTTCCACGTCGTGCCGCCGTCGGTCGATTTGAAAAGACCGCTGTTAGTTCCGTTCCACGCTGCGTTTTCCCACGGACCCTGGCGTGCCTGCCACATCACGGCATACACAGTGTCGGGATTGGCCGGATCGATCGCGACATCCATGCCGCCGGTGTTTTCGTCTTTGTAGAGGACGCGCTGAAACGTGTTGCCCCCATCGGTCGATCGATAAATTCCGCGTTCCTCGTTCGGTCCGTAGGGATGGCCTAACACCGCGACCAGAACGCGATTCGAATCGCGCGGATCGACGGCGATCATCGGAATCTGCTGTCCATCGCGGAGGCCGAGGTGTTGCCAGGTCTTGCCGGCGTCGGAGGATTTGTAGATTCCGTCGCCAGTGGACAGGTCGGGGCGCTGCAGACCTTCGCCGCTGCCGACATAAAGAATGTTGGGATTCGAAGGTGCGACGGCGATCGCGCCGACCGAGCCGGTCGGCTGCTCGTCGAAGATCGGCGTCCAGACGCGGCCGGCGTCGGTGGTTTTCCAGACCCCGCCGTTGTTGACGCCGATGTAGAAGACGTTCGGTTGTCCGCGAACGCCGACCCCGGCGACCGTGCGTCCTCCGCGGAACGGGCCGATCATCCGCCACTTCATTTCGGCGAACTGGCTCGGATCGCGTTGTTGGGCGAGAGTGCTGGTGGCGACGAACAGGAGCAACGCTGCGCGCTTCAACATGGGCGCAAGACTATCTCGTTTTTCGCTCCGTTACAGCGTCAGCTCCCACGTCTGCCCGACTAAATCGTGCCCGAAGCTGCGATGTTTTTCTTCCTTGACCAGCTTGAATCCGCATTGCTCGTAGATGTGACGCGCGGCGTGGAGTATGTCATTCGTCCACAAGATCATCTTCAAGTAGCCGCGCTGCTGCGCGGAGCGGATGCATTCCTCGACCAGCCGCGCGCCGATGCCGAGGCCGCGGGCGCTGGGTTCGACGAGCAGGCAGCGCAGTTGCGCGACGCGCTCCGATTTCTTGATCAGAAAGGCGCATCCGACATTCTGGCCGTCGCGCTCGGCGATCCAGGCGCGCTCCCGGTGCGGATCGAATCGCTGGACGAAGTGCGCCATGATTTCTGCGACCAGCGCCTCGAACTCCTCATTCCAGCCATATTCCGCGGCGTAGATTGCGCCGTGCCGCTGAATCACCCAGCCGTAGTCGCCGGGGGCGGGCGGGCGGAGGATGTACGCCTCGGCACGCCCGGACGGTGGCTCCAGCAGCGACTCGATCGTCTGCATCGCGGCGACCACGCGCCGTTGATCGTTTTCTGCGAGGTGGTGCAGCAGCTCGACGATCTGCTCGCGCGACGCGCGATCGATGCGTGCGAACTTCTGCGATCCGCGCCGTGTCAGCGTGAGAATGTTTTTCCGCCGGTCGTTCGATCGCGCCGAGCGCTTGAGGAGCTTCTCCTTTTCGAAACGGGTGAGGATGCGGCTGACGTATCCCGGATCGAGGCCCAGGGCGGCTGCCAGCTCGGCAGCCGTCACGCTTGCGCGATTGGCGAGCTCGTAGAGGATGCGCGCTTCGCTCAGCGACAACGAAACGTGATAGATGTTCTCGTCGAGTACACCGATCTTTTGAGTGTAGAAGCGATTGAAACGGCGGACGGCGGCGATGGTGTCGATAGTTGCTATTGTCAAATATTTAGTTGACTCAGGCAAGTACTGTCTGGCGCTGGCTTTGGCGGCGGTCGCGCTGCATGCCGATCCGGCCGGTCTTTGGGCCGCGAAGGGCCGCTTTGGTCCGGACCTCCGAGGGAACCTGACGATGGAGCGCGGCTCCGGCGGCTGGCGGGCGGAGATCGCCGGCTACACCGCTTCCGTTGCGGTCAAGGGCGATGTGCTGCAGTTCGAGATTCCCGGCGGCGGCGGCTTTCGCGGGAGTCTGAAAAACGATCGGATGGTCGGCTACTGGATTCAGCCTGGCGGGAACCTTCGCTTTGCCACGCCCGTGATGCTGCGCAAGATCGACGGTACCCGCTGGCGCGGCGTCGTCGCTCCGCTCGACGATGTGATGACGTACTTCATCCCGATTCAACCGAATGGCGATGCGTTTCTCCGCAACCCCGAGCGCAATGCCGGCCGGTTCGTCGGCATTCAGCACGCGATGATCGAGGGCTCGACGATCAAGTTTCTCGCCGCTGACAAAACCGTGATCGCCCAATCACCGTTCGACGGCGATTCGTTTTCGATTCCGATTCGCGGCGCCACGCTCGACTTCCATCGTGCCAACGCCGCCGAGGAGGCGGTCTTCTACGCGCGCGGCAGAAATCCCGAGCGCTATGTCTATCGCAAACCGCCGGCCGAAGATGACGGATGGCCGGTGGCGACGGTCGACGAGGTCGGCATTTCTCGCGATGCCATCACGAAATTCGTGCAGATGATCATCGAGACGCCCGTGGAAGAGCATTCCGTCGATCTGCACGCGGTGCTCATCGCGCGTCACGGCAAGCTGGTTCTCGAGGAGTACTTTCATGGATTCGGCCGCGATCAGCTTCACGACACGCGATCGGCGTCCAAGAGTCTGACGTCGATGTTGATCGGCGCCGCGATGCTGCACGGCGTAGCGATCGACGCGTCGACATCTGTCTATGGCGTGATGGATCGGGGGGTCGACGATCCGCAGAAGCGCGCGATGACGCTCGAGAATCTGCTCACGATGTCTTCGGGGCTCGATTGCGACGACAACGACCCGAAGTCACCGGGTCAGGAAGACACGATGCAATCGCAGACTGAGCAGCCCGACTGGTATCGCTTCACGCTCGACCTGAAGATGATCCGCAAGCCGGGCGAGAAGGCGGTCTACTGCAGTTGCCAGCCGAATCTCGCCGGCGGCGTGCTCGCGCGGATTTCGAATCGATGGCAGCCGGATCTCATTCGCGACTGGATTGCGACGCCGCTGCAGTTCGGACGCTACGCCGTCGATCTGCAGCCGAACGGCGAGGCGTACATGGGCGGCGGCGCCCGCTATCTCCCGCGCGACTTCATGAAACTCGGACAGGTGATGCTCGACGGCGGCAAGTGGAAAGGCAGGCAGATCATCCCCGCCGCATGGGCGAAGAAATCGACATCGCCGCTCTACGATCTCCTGACATTTCACTACGGCTATCTGTGGTGGAGCACCGACTATCCGTACAACGGCCGCAACTTGCGCGCGTTCTTTGCGGCCGGCAACGGCGGGCAGATCGTCATCGCCATCCCGGAGCTCGATCTGCTCATCAATTTCTGGGGAGGCAACTACAGCGATCGCGCGGGCGTGACGCCGCAGCGGGTGTACGTTCCGCAAAACATCCTGCCGGCGGTAAAGTAGCGCGATGCACGCGATCCTGGCAGCCGCGGTATTCGTGTTCTGCGGCGGCAGCGGCGTTGAGAATTGTTCCGCCGCGACGCGCGATGGATTCGCGCGGTGGGTGGCCACCGATCACGGGCGCGCAATCATCGCGCGGCTCGACGGCGAAATCGTGGTGACTGAGGATTTGAATGAAGGGGGAGCCGGAAGGGCGCCGGAGCCGGGGATCGCGACGCTCAGTTCGATCGGATCGCGCGTGTACTCCGTCATCCTCAATCCGAGTTTCGCGCTGCCGCCGGGAATGGTTCCACTGCCCAATCAGCCGGCGACGCCGGCCGACATGATGGCCGCCGCGTGGGCGGGTGAGATGCTGCACGTCGATTTCTATGCGCGCGGAATCAGCCTGCCGCATCATCAGCGCGACGATTTTCAGTCAGAGTGGGAGGCGGTGGCCGCCGAGCTCGGATTTCCTGCCTTGAGGCACAATGATGAGGATGAGCGCAGGTCCCGGCGCCGCGGCCCGATCGTCCGCATTATCACGATACATTAGTGTCTTGATTTTCGCCGCGTGCTCGGTCATCCCAAAAGAAAGCGTTGCGCCCGTACAAGGCCGGCTGGAGCTGGAAGTCGAGCCCAATCCGATCGTCGCGACCCCCCTCGGCGGCAACTGGTACGAGCTGCATTTCGACATCATCATGCGCGAGACCGGCGGCGTCGACGTCCGCATTGAAGACTTCACGGTCGACGCGCTGGCATTGAAGGCGATTCCCGTCCGCAGTCAGACTTTTCCCGCGAAGTTCATTACCGATCGCGGTTATCCCAGTGCGATTCGAGCCGGAAAGTATCTTCGCTTCGGGTTCACGCGGCGCTGGCCGCTGCCGACCGAGCTGCTGCTCACCGGCGCGGCCGCGCGCATCACGGCGCGTACGATCGACGCGAATGGCGCGCGCGGCGAGACCACCATACGGGTGGGCGTGAGGGTGGGGACGTGATGTGGCGGTGGGCTTCCGTGATGACACCCGCGCTGTTGGTTTTCGGGTGCTCTGAACCGACGTTCCCGACGAACACTCCGCCGGAACAGGCGCAGTACTCAACCGGAACGAAAAAACCGGAGCCACCGCCGGCGCCGAAGGCGTCGCGCAGTTCGAGATGGATGCCGAGACGCATCGCCGCGTCATCACGGTCATCATCGCGAGCATCTCGATCTTCCTCGCCGCGCTGTTGCTTTGTCTTCTGATGCGAGCCCTCCCTCGCTTCGCGGCCGCCGGCATCGCCTCGGCGTGGCGCGACACTTCACGCGGGTGCTGACAGGTCTGGCAGGCGCTCCATTCTTTTTTGCGGACTTTGCGCTCTCGATGTGGAACGCGCATCAGGTTGTACGCGCGAGCCTCTACTGCGGCTCGATTCTTCTCATCGTTCTAACGCTGATCGTCGCGTTCACGAAAGACGATGCGGAGAGCGGCAGCATCGCTTCGGCTACTCTGCTTCTTCTCGCGATTGCCGGAACAGTCGTGAGCGTGGTGTCCTTCGTGAGCATGAACCGCATGCTGCTCGCGATACTCGATCCGGATTGGACCGCTCCACTACGACGGTCGCTTGGTTACGGCGGATTTGGCGGTATCTCTCGAGCAGTGTCGAATCGATTGGTGTTGACGATGGCGGCCGCCGCGGTATCGATTCTCTTGCTCGTGCTGGCGCGCTCATCTTGTCGTCCATCCTGCGCCCGATTCGACCGCAGTTGCCGCAGTAAGTCGCGCTGTTGCTTCGTCTAAATCCGTAAGGACATCACCGCTTCGCGAAGATGGTTCGCGATCCCAACCGCGTCTTCTTTCGATGAGGTGCAATCGGGGAAACGCACCGGCGGTCCGATGAAAAGTCTCAATTTTCGCGGGCGCGGGAACCACTTCCCCTTTGGCCATGCCTTGAAGGCGCCGTCGAGGTAACAGGGAACCACGGGAAAGTTGGTTCCGGCAATCAGGAATCCGACGCCCGGCTTAAACGCACCGATCGTCCCGTCGACAGTCCGCGTTCCCTCGGGAAAAAGAATGAGAATGTGGCCGCGTGTCTCGAGTAGCTGCCGGCACAGATCGATGCTCTGTCGCGGATTCTCTTTGCGATCGAAGGGCATGGCGTTGATGACGATCGTCGAAAGGGCGACCTTCGATAGAGTTGTGAAGAAGTAATCGCTGGCTGCCGCCGGAAATGCCCGGTGAATCTTCGCCATCGGCAACGCAGCCAGAAGAGTTGGCGCGTCGAGATGGCTGGAGTGATTCGCGACCAGAAGGAACGATTCGGTCTGCGGAAGATTCTCGCGACCGGTGACCTCGAGTCGATTCCAGATTCGCAATATGGCGCGGATCACAGAATTCGCTGCGGTGCGCGCCGCGTAGACGAGCAGATTCGGATGCCGCGGGAAGTCTTTCAGACGCTCGATCGGCGTCTTGTCGAAGTCTCCCGTCGGCTCGTAGCGCCACGAATCCATCGCTCAGAGTCCGTGAAAGTAACGCACCATGTGGAAGAAAAGCGGCGCGACGTAGATGAGGCTGTCGGTCCGATCGAGGATTCCGCCGTGCCCTGCGAGCAGTGCACCCATGTCCTTGATGCCGATGTCCCGCTTGATGACGCTGATCGACAGATCCCCGAGCTGACTGCCGATCCCGACGATAACACCGGCCAGGATCAAATCGCGCGGCGCGAACTCCGGAAATGAGAATCGCACCAGCCACGGAAATGCCATCGACACGAGGAAAGCACCGATGGCTCCCGCCCATGTCTTGTTCGGACTGATGTTAGGCCTGAATTTGCGGCGGCCTGACAAACGTCCGAACGTGAATGCCGAGACGTCGCACAGCGGCACAGCGAAGAGCAAAAAGAGAAGGTAACCGTATGCATTCCGGGCATTCGCGAGAAAGGCAAGATGTCCGAACATCCAGCCGATGTAAATAAAACCGAGGATTGCGAGTGCGATCGGCTGGAGCTGACCTTTCGCGCGATCGCGCAGGATCGGAATCATCAGAATCGCCGAAACGACATACACCGGGAGAGCCATGAGCATGCCGTACCAGCCGTGAATGTGCGTTTCGGGATCGTCGAGAATCGAAACGACGCCGACCGCGATGATGCCGACGAGCACAACGCCGGTCATCCACCAGTCGCGATAGAGGCCGGTCGCGCGGGCGAATTCCGTGAATCCGAAGATCGCCAGCAGAGTGAAGAAGACGATCGTCGACACGCGGCCGAAGAAAAGCGCCGTGAAAACGAGCGGGATGATGATCAGCCAGCCGCGGTACGCATTCCAGGCATGCGTGACGTTCCTCCGAAAAACGAAATGGAAGATCGCCAACAGCAGCCCCGCGATAACCAGGAGACCAACGAGGACCAAGAGATAGCCGCGGAAGATCGGATTTTGCAGCGCGCCTGTGTTCATCGGATCCACGCTGCCGCGATCATCTGCGCGATCGTTGCGGCCGCCCCGAACGCCACGAGCCGCCTCGCCCCGCGGCAGCGGTCCGGCCAGCTGCGCCCTTTGTTCTTCACGAAGACCGAATCGAGATCGGCAACCGTGAGTGTTTCCGTCGCAATGTCCTCGAGCAGCCGCGCATCGAAGGCGATCCGAACTCCGTAGTAGATGCTGATGATGCCGAGGGCAATGGCTGCGATTGCCGGGGTGCGCCGGCCGCTTGTAAACAGCATGGAGGCTACCGCGAGGATCGTGAGGCCCATCGCGAGCCACTGCACCTTCGCGGCAGCTCGTAAGAATTGCGCCGTAATCGCGATCAGCGCGCGATCGTCGTCTGTCACGCGAATGTCTCCAAGGCTGCGCAGTGCTCGTTCTTCAATACGATCGCTGGGCGCGCTTTGCGGACGATCGCCATCGCGCAGGCGACTGTCTCCGCGCGATGCGTCATTAGCAACCAGGCGACGACGGCCGCCGCACTCCGTGAATATCCGAGTGCGCAGCAGACGAGTACCGGCCCGCGCTGCCGCGCAACTTCGATCGCCTCTGCGGCTTCGTGGAGGCTGGCGGAGCATGGGACTGTCAGATCGAGAACTGGAACCGATCGATAGAAACGATCGCCGAATGGCCCGCAGGAAAGCTCCGCAGTCAGATCGACAACGCTCGCGAATTTCGAGTTGCGGAGATCGCCTGGAATGCGTCCGATCCAGATTCCATCGACCACTTCGGCAGGTTGCCTGTGGCGACGCGTCCACATGCGCGAGTTGATGAAGGCAGCCGCCAGATACGGCGCGTAGAGTCCGCGCGCGCCGACGGAGAGTTGTCCGCTCGCGCCTTTCTGAAAGCCACGCTCACCGAGCGCGACGTAGTTCGTCGCGACCAGCGCAAGGGCCGCCGCCAGCCAGAAGAACCAGAGCCACGCGCCGCCAAGAAATGCCAACCCGGCGCAGGCCAGTGCGCCGATCGCATAGGCAAAGGCGAGACGCTTGCGTTGACGATCGCCCGTCAGTGCGAATTGTCTAAGCGGCGATTCGACATCGTCCGGAAGAGCCCACAGCGCAATAAAACCGACTGTCAGTCCGGTCGGCAGATCGATGAAATGGTGCTGGTACGTGGTGAGGACGGACAGACCGATCAATACCATCCATGCATGGAGCAGCCAGCGCCAACGCGTCGCGACATGCGCCGCAAATCGCGTCCAGATGATGACCAGGAGTCCGATGTGCAGCGACGGCGCCTGGTTGAACGGCTTGTCGAAACTACCGAGCGCCGTGAAGAGCGCGCCGAAGAGACCGTGCGCGTCGGGTTTGTCGAATGAGAAACGCAGCGGAACCGCGATGAAGAAGAGGATCGACACCACCTGCACGGTTAGAAGTCGTTGCGCGTGACGGTTGAGCTCATTCCGGATCGTGCAGATGAAAATGGAGATGACGTACAAGACATCGATTGACCAGTAGGGAACGATTGTCCAGGCCATGAACGGGATTGCGTGCTCCCATCCGAAGACGATCGCGCCGACGTGCGCCCGACGGCTGGCGAGCCAGTTCGCGAAGCCGTAGCTCGCGAAAAAAAACGGTCCGAGAAAAAGGAGCCATGCGATGGCACGGCGCCAGGGACGCTCGGTCAAACCGTCTCCCGGATTGCCAGCGAGACGGTGAAGATGCCCCACTCGTCGATGCGTTGCGCGACTTTGCGGAACCCGGCGCGCTCGACGAGTTGGTCCATCTCGCCCTGCGAACGCCGTCGCATCACCCACGGCTGGCCGTCGCGATGACTCGTCAGCGCGCGCGCGATCATCTCGAGCTGCGGATGCCACGGCTGTCCCGTGTAGACGAGGTAGCCGCCGCGCGGAACCGCGTCGCCGATGCCGGCAAGCGAGCGGCTGACTATCTCGTTGTCAGGAAAGAGCTCGTAGAGGCGGAGACGATTGCCAAAGTTGGTCGCGGATTGACCGACGCCAAACTCGCGCGATCGAACGCATCGCCTTTGACGAAGCGCGCGATCGAGCCGAGGCCTTTCGATTCGATGAGTGCCGCGCCCTGGTTAACGTTCAAGTCGCTGTAGTCGCGAAGAAGAATGGATGCCGGCCGCACTTGCGCGGAGTCGAGCGCCTCCAGGACATATCGACCGTGCCCGGCGGCAACATCCATGACGTGGATCGGCATGCCGGCTTTCTCGATCCGATCCATGGCGTCGCGGATCAACTCTTCGACGTGGATCTTGCGTTGACGGATTCCTCGCCAGCCAATGGATTGAAGATAATTATGATCGATAATACGTCCTATTTTTGATGCGCTGCTCGGCTCATTGCGATAGACGTAGTCGAGCGTGCTGCCCGAATCGAATCCTGTTTCCTGACCGAGACGTAGGCCGTCGGAGAGCGCGGCGCCCGCCTTCATCGCGGCACGCGTCGCCGACCAGAACAGACCGCGGGGCGAGAGAGTCGGAAGAGGTGTCGAGAGCTGATCGGCTTCCAGACGAGTCGGGCCGGTCTTGTCCGATTGCGTCAAATCGACGACGACCGGCGGCTGCGCAAACCGCTTCGTGATGAACTCGTGGATCCGATCGACCGCGCCGCGCCGGTCACGTTCGCCGAGAGTGTCGTGATAGAAGCCGGGAAGTATGTGGCGTTCCTTCAAGGTGCTGCCGAGGCGATTGAAGAACTCGTGTTGGGGGCCGTGATGCACGACCCAGTCGTCGCCGGAAATCAAGAGCTGAAGCGGAACGGTGATCGCCTGCGCATCGGCGACGATCCGTTCCGCGGTCGCGTAGAGTGCGAGAAGGATGTTGACGGAAATGTCGCGCGTGATGAGATTGTCGGCATCGAACGACGCGATCCTCTCCGGATCGTGCGTCAGGAACTTCGCCTTCACATAACTCTTCACGAAGAAATTGCCGCGGACCTTCTCCATTACCGCCAGGCCGCGACGCGCGAACGGCACATACAACTTCACCTTGAACGCCGGCGATGCGAGCACCGCACAGCGAATGCGCGGAGCGTAATCATGCAGCCAGGTCGCGACATAAACGGCGCCGACGCTCTGCGCGATCACCGCAACGTTCTCCGCTGGCCGCCCCGATTGCCGGCCGACCTCGACCACGAAGTCATTGACGTCGCGAACCGAGGTGGCGAGGCTCGGGCTGTAGCCGCGTGTTCCCGGCGTGCGGCCATGGCCGCGCGCGTCCCATGCGTAGAAGTCGAATGCCGGCAGATCGAGCTCGTCGACGAGATGCGCCATCCGCCCGGAATGTTCGTGCCCGCGATGGAAAAGAACGATCGAGCCGGCCGCGGGTTGCGACGTCGCCGGCCAGTGCCGATAGAAGATCTCTGCGCCATCGAACGCGCGGAACACGCGCTCGTCGGCCGCCCGATTAATCACCCCATCAATGTACCTCGGTTTGACGGAGTTCCCGCAGTCCGCCGCGAATGCGATTGATCACCGTAACTGCTGCCGCCACAGCAACGAGCCAGGGGATCCAGTTCGCCCACTGCGGGAGCGTCTCGGTGATTGCAATCCACAGTGCGAGTACGGAAAAGACGAACGCACGATCGCTCTTGCCCATTGGACCGTCGTAGCGTCGTGACGCACCGGTCATCACCGCCACAACGCCCGCCATCTCTCCAACCGCGGCGAGGAAAATCACCGCGCCGACTGATCGCCCATCGAAAGGTGGGATGAACGCGAAGGGGAGATAGAGTGCGGCGTCGGAGACAACGTCCGTAAGCTCATTGAGGTAGGCGCCGAGTGGAGACTTCTGGCCGAATTCGCGGGCCAGCATACCGTCAATCGCGTTGAGCGCCATGCGGAGGAACATCCAGATCGGCACGATCGCGAACCAGATGCGCGGCGCCTGGATGAGAAGGCATCCAAGGCCGATGGAGATTGCGCATGCGAAAAGCGTTACGTGGTTCGCCGTTACTCCGATCGCCTGGAGGCGGCGCACAATCGGACGCAGTAGATCCTGAAAGCGTGTTTTGAGAGCGTAGATGCTCATTGCAATGGCGTGTGCCGCTTTCCATAACGCCCCGCGTACAGGACGTGCAGCACAGCCGACACGATCGGGATCGCCGTTCCAATGGCGAGGCCGAACGCGCGACCGCCGCCGAAAAGCGCGGTGAGGTCACTGGCCAAGGCGCCGGTAAGCACTGAGTTGAGCGCGGCGAACACGCTCGATGTGGTCGCAAGGCTCTTCGCCCGATTCGCGGGATGTTGTGGCGCGCCATGCGCGAGAGATTTCTGGTCAGCGCGAGGTTGGTGAGCCGTCACGAACAAGGCTTCCAGCTCCGGAACGATCTTCCGGTAGGCGTGGCGCAGCAGGTTCATTCCGGCGACCCAACGCCCGTCTTTGTAATTGATCGCGACGCCGCGTGCGAAGGCCATGAGTCCGACGCAAAGATTGACCGTCATCAACAGCGCGGCGGGCAGCAGCGACACCGGCCTGAGTTGCGTGGGGTGCGCCAGCGCAAGGGCGACGATCGCGGCCGAAAGGATTGCGACGAAAGATCGTGGTTCGACCGAGATGTCCTGGTAACCGAGCGTGCGGCTCGTCAGGAGGCTCCAGGGTTCGGTGGTCAGGATTTCGAGAGTGCGCGGATCGTCGAGGCCGGACTTGTGATCACCGTAGTACATTTTTGCTCGACGGCGGTTGGTTGCGGGGGGTGGATTTGAACCACCGACCTTTGGGTTATGAGCCCAACGAGCTACCAGACTGCTCCACCCCGCGTCACCGTCTTCTGAAGGGAGCGAGATTATCGTCGGCTGACGATTCCCGCGTCAAGAACCCCCGACAACCCCACCCACCGCCGCTAAATTTCCAGCACACCTAACCTTCGGGGTACGCGGGCGTCCAACCGTGTATGAACGAGCCGAGCGCTCTCGTCGCCGCTGCCAAAATCGCGATCGCAAGCAACCTCGACCGGAACGTCACGCTTCACGAGTTGTGCGCCGCGATGCACTGCTCGCCGTGGCAGCTGTGCCGCGCATTCCGCCGCGCGACCGGGCAGACCCTGACGAACTACCGCCACGCACTTCGAATGCAGATTGCGCTCGAGCGGCTCCAGCAGCGCGACACCGATCTCACCGAGCTGGCGTTGGAGCTCGGCTACTCCAGCCACAGCCACTTCACCCACGTCTTCCATCGCCACCTCGGCATCACGCCGTCGCAGGTGCGGGCCGGCGAGCGCAAAAAAGAATTGCCTCGCCTGGTGCCCCACGAGGCGAGGCAATCCGCCTAGCTGAGGCTCAGGTTCCTCAACGCAGGCGTATACATCCAGACGTTCCACCGGAAGATTTGTTAGGCCGAAACGCGACTGTTCACGCGTTCGTCACTGTGTGCCTGCTGTGCGTCTGTACCACTGTGATGCTGTCTTACTGTGTGACCGTCTTGAATTGCATTCAAGCGATTGTGGCGATTACAACGAGTCATTGAATGATGACTTATACGTAACATGCATGCATTGCAGCGGAAGTTATAGTAGTCAATCATCTTGATTCAATACGGCATCACCGGCGTGGTTCCGGCATAGAGCGGCGGCAACATCATTCGATGAAAGGAGCTTCGTTACGATGTTGTGCAGATTGAAAGTGCGGCTCTTCCTCACGCTGTGTATCGCGCTGACCGCCGCCAGCGCACTGGCTCAGTTTCAGACGGGAAACATCTACGGAAAGGTGCAAGCGAAGGACGGCTCGGTCCTTCCCGGTGTGAGCGTGACACTCACCGGCGTAGGCGCCCCGCAGACCACAATCACGGGCGCTCAGGGCGACTTCCGATTCATCAATCTCTCTCCCGGAACCTACAGCCTCAAGGCCGAGCTGGCGGGACTCGGCTCCGCTTCGCGGTCGGGGGTCAGCGTGCGCGTCGGCTCAAATGCCGACGTGACCATCACGCTGAATCCTTCCGTGACGGAATCGATCACGGTCACCGGCGAGGCGCCGCTGCTGGACGTCCGCAAAGCGGGCACGGCGATCAATGTCACGAAAGTCGAGCTCGAAAAGATCCCGACTTCGCGCGATCCGTGGACGATTCTCCAGCAGGCGCCGGCAGTGCTGGTCGACCGCATGAACGTCGGCGGAAACCAGAGCGGACAGCAGTCGAACTACATCGGCAAGGGAGCGTCTTCTGCGCAGAACACCTGGAACGTCGACGGAGTCAACATCACCGACGAGGGCGCAACCGGCTCCTCGCCGACGTATTACGACTTCGACTCGTTCGAAGAGATGCAGGTGACCACCGGCGGATCCGATCCTCGAATCATGACTCCCGGCGTGCAGCTCAATATGGTCACCAAGCGCGGAACGAATGATTTTCGCGGATCCAGCCGCTACTTCTACACCCCCGGGAAGTATCAATCCCAAGCCTCGGTACCGGCAGAAGCGCAGTCCTATCTCAGCCACACCAATGAAGTGAATTTCGTGCGCGACTATGGCGCAGAAGCTGGCGGTCCTCTGTGGAAGGATCACCTCTGGCTGTGGGCGGGTATTGCTGAAAACAAGATCAGCAATGTGAATTCCGCCCTTCTAGGCGCAGTCGATACATTCGACAACATCATCCTTCGCGATAAGAACGCGAAGCTCAATGCGCAATTGCTGCCCAGCAACAGCGGCGTCGGTCTATACACTTACGGCGACAAAGTCCGCAATGCGCGCAGCCTTGGACCATTCCGTCCCTTTGAGACGAGCTGGCACCAAAGCGGCCCGACAAAGGTGTACAAGATCGAAGACACGCAGATCTTCGGCTCCAGTCTGTATCTGACGGGTATGGCGTCGAAGGTCTCCGGGGGATTCCGTCTCGATCCGAACGGCGGCCTCGGGCCGAGCGCGCCGACAGCGTGGCGCGGTACCGACACGGTGTGGCATGGCAATTTCGCTTTCTATAATACCGCTCGCCCGCAGAAACAGTATCGGCTCGACGGCTCGAAGTTCTTCGACATGGGAAATCTGAACCACGAGCTGAAATTCGGGTTTGGCTATCGCAAGACGCCGGTTTCTTCGTCTTCAGGATGGCCCGGCCCGCAACAGGGTTACTGGCGTTTCCGGAGCGCGGCCTACTGCGCCGCTCGCAACCTGGCTGCCGGATGCGCGCAGGCAAAGCTGTTCCGCGACTCCAACAAGAGTATGGATGAGAAGTCCAATGATCTTTACCTCGGCGACACGGTCATCGCCGGCAATCTCACGCTGCAGGCCGGCCTGCGCTGGGACTCGCAGCAGGGAAAGAACATCGCGAACTCGGCAGCTCCGAACCCGGTCCTCGCCACCCCCGTGACGGGCATTCCGGGCTGCGCGCCGCCCAACGTCTGTCAGCTGCCGGGTGTTTCTTATGCCGGCGATCCGCGGAGCCTGAAGTGGAATGCGGTCAGCCCGCGTGTCGGCCTGACATACTCGCTCGGCGCCGACAAGAAGACTCTGGTTCGCGCAGGTTACAACCGCTATGTCAATCAGCTCGGCAGCACTCCTCTGGGAGCGAACCTGCTGGCTCCGTATTACTCGTACTTCGTTTTTCTTGGATTCGACAAGAACAACGACCGCATGATCCAGCGCGACGAGCTGACCAGACTGCAGGCGTTCTATTACGTCGACCCGACCAATCCCGGAGCGACCACGCCTAACACACGGCTCGACTACAGCATGAAGCCTCCCAAAACCGACGAGCTGATCCTCGGATTCGAGCGCGAGATGGTCGCCGACTTCTCCGTGGGCGTCAATTATTCTTACCGGCGGTACACCGATATGCTCGAAACGCGGCCCGAGAAGCATCAGGGCAAGGGCGACTTCTACACTGCCGCTGATTATGTCGTTGGAGGCAACGCCGGCGGCACGTTTACTGACGTCAATGGCAAAGTGATTAATACTCCAACGGCTCCATTTTATGTGCTCAAGTCAGGCGTTGATGTGCCGGTGTTCTATGTCATTCGCAACCGGCCCGATTACAGACAGACCTACAATGGCATTGAGCTGACTGCGACAAAACGGCTCGCCAATCGTTGGATGTTCCGGGGAAATGTGACATACAACAATTGGACGCAGCATGCGGGTCCGAATTCGTTCTACGATCCGACGCAACGCATTCCGACCACCAACCCTGCCAATCAGGCGTGGTGCCTGGGTATGTGCAACGGCACGGTGATCGAGCGCTCTGCGGGCAGCGGCTCGTTCAAGGACGTCTTCATCAACTCGAAGTGGTCCACGAACATCACCGGCCTCTATCAGTTGCCGCTGGACTTCAGCATTGGCGCGAGTCTGAGCGCACGTCAGGGTTACCCGAAGATCTGGCGCGACGAGATCACCGTCGACAACGGAGTGGACGATGTCGTTCTGAACAAGGTCGGCAGCGTGCGCTTCCCGAATGTCTACGAGCTCGACCTCCGCGCCGCCAAGGATTTCCGTTTCATGAATCGGTTCGGCGTCACGCTCTCGGCGGATCTCTTCAATCTGCCGAACAAGCGCACCGAGCTGCAGCGCGAGACCCTGCTTTTCAATGACAGCTCGTCAAATTCGGCGGGCAATAAGATCGAAGAGCTGCAGAGCCCCCGAATCTGGCGTTTTGGAGCACGTATCAACTTCTGATTCTGTCATGGAGCCCGCTGGACTCTTCCGGCGGGCTCCAATTTTAAACAATGAGCGAACTGGCGCAGGAGCTCGAATTCGACGGTGACGAACCGAAGGAACCCTACCCTTTCGATTCCCATCCGGCACTGCTGACGCGATCGCTGCAGGCGGGCATGAGCATCTTCGCCGGCAAGTGGAAGCTGGCGATCCTGTGGTATCTCGAGCAGCGTCCGCGCCGTTTCGGCGAGCTCGCTTCGATGCTGCCCGAAGTCACGGCGAAAGTACTGACGTATCAGTTGCGCGATCTCGAAGAAGCGGGATTGATCAGTCGCACGGAGACGACGAGTCCCAGACACACGGATTATGCATTGACGGATTCGGGTGTCGCTGCCATGCCGCTGTTACAGCTCTTATGGCAATGGGGCAACTGGTATTTGAGGCGCGAGGCCAGCGGTCATTGTGCCGCTGATGAGACGTCGTCCAATCGTCTGTAGGCCGCCGCCAGCTCGTCGACCGCCTCGTCGAGCGGGGCACCCACCGCGCTGGCCATGGCGGCGAATCGCATTGCGGCTTCCTGCAACATCTGTTCGCGGCCGGAGCTCGCGCTGTCGGGAGTCTCCGCGACGAACGTGCCGCGGCCGCGCCGTGATACGAGCACGCCCGCGGTGATCAGACGCTGATACGCGCGCTCCACAGTGTTCGGCGTGACCGAAAGCGTCCGCGCGAGCTGGCGCACGGAGGGAACAGGATCACCGGAGCGTAGCTGGCGGGAAGAGATCACCCGGCGGATGGTTTCCTCGATTTGCTTCCAGATCGGGCCTCCGGCAGCCCTCAGCGTGAACATCTCGGCCGTCCCGAGTTCCCGGCGGTGCTCGTGCCTAATCATCGATCGCAACCCTCGCGCTCCGCATCGATTGTCGTCTGCGACGTGTCGCGCCGCTATCACGTTTTTGCCAGCTCACAAGTCTCGCGTACCCATACATACGCGAGAAATCGATTCGGGTTCCAAGACCTCTGTGGCACGATACTTCCTAGCCGCCCGAGCAGTTCATGAGGGCATCGTTCACAGCTCTGCTCTTCCTTGCCTCCGCGCTTCGGGCCGCGGTCTTACCGGGTTTTAGCGTTGAATCGCTCGGCGCGACAGCCGGATTTGCGAGCTCGATCGCGATCGACTCGCACGGAACGATTTATTACACAACTACGAGCGGAAATTTGTTTCGCTTTGTGAACGCCCAGAGCACGGTTGTGTCACATGTGAACACAGTGGCCATTGGCGATTCCGGTCTGCTCGGAGCCGCCCTCCAGAATGACAACACGGCCATTGTGCATTACACGACTCCCGGACAGGTGTCCGACGTCATTTCCGCGATTGATATCCGCACTGGCGCCGAGACCGTTCTCCATACGTTCGTTTGCGACATAGACATGCCGACGCGCGGAGCGCCGCCGGAGCATCATGGAGGCAATCCTTCCGTGGCGTCTGACGGGTCGATCTTTGTCGGAATTGGTGACTACGGCGGCTTCCTGATTGCCGCTCTTCCCGGCTGGAACGGCGGCAAGATCTTTCGATTGAACACGGATGGCTCCGCCCAACAATTTGCGCGCGGTTTCCGAAATCCGTTCGATATGGTGTGGGACGCCGCAAATCAGAGACTGATCGTTCCGGACAACGGCGTTGCGATCGACGACGAGATCAACATCGTGCATGCCGGCGATTTCTGTGGCTGGCCATACACCATGGGGAATGGCCCTGCGATCGACGGCGCTGTTCCTCCGCTGTACACATTTCCCATGATCGTCGCGCCGACCGGAATCATCGCGGTCAACGGCCGCAATCCATACTTCAAGTCCGGCTATCTCCTCGGCGCCTTTGTCACCAAGGCGATCTATTACATTCCCGACATCGACGCGCGGCCGTTTCCCGATCCGATCGCGGTCGTTTCCGGCGTGGGGTTGGTCATCGACATTGCTCAAGCTCCGAATGGCGACGTCTTCTTCATCACATCGAACGCCATCAAACGATTGATCCCACCGCAGCCGGGTGATTGCAACGGCGACGGAATCGTCAATGCCGCCGACATCTCGGCGCTGGCCCAGGAGCTGGCCGATGGCGATCCGCATCCGACTTTCACCGCCCAGGATGGTGCGTTTCCGGGCAGTTGGGGATGTGATGCCGATCAGAACGGTGTGATTGACTCGCGCGATATGGCCGTGCTCGTCGCGCGACTCTCCGGCCGCGCACGCGCCGTCCGAGCCGGAAGCGGCCCGCCTGCAGGCCGTCCGTAGAGACCGGCACAGGCGATGCACCGCAATCTTGCGCCATAGAAAAAAGGGGGACAGTTATGACTCGGAAATGGACGCGCTCGCTTCTTGTGCTGACGATCCTGTGCACGGCCGCAGCGGCCGAAGCGCAGACCAGGCTCAAAGCGGGCTTCAATTTGTTCTCGCCCCAGCAGGATGTCGAAGTCGGGCAGCAATCGGCGGCCGAGGCGGAACAACAGCTGCCGATCGTGAACGACGCGCAGGTCAACTCCTACGTGAATCAAATCGGTCAGCGCCTTGCCGCGAATGCCGGAGGGCCGCAATTTCAATATCGCTTTCGCGTCGTGAACCAGACCGACATCAACGCGTTCGCGTTGCCCGGTGGGTTCGTCTACATCAATCGCGGCGTGATCGACAACGCACGCAATGAAGGCGAAGTCGCGGGCGTGATCGCACACGAAATCTCGCATGTCGCACTGCGGCATGGAACGCATCAGGCGTCGAAGGCTTACCTCGCCCAGGCCGGCATCAGCATTCTCGGCGGACTCCTCGGCGGAAAAGTAGGTCAGGGGACCGCTCAAGTGATCAATGCCGTCGGCGGCTTCGGGCTGAATGCTCTGTTTCTGAAATACAGCCGCGATATCGAAACGGAAGCTGACGTGCGCGGGTCGCAGATTCTGACCGCGTCCGGCTACACACCGGTCGACATGATCAACTTCTTCAAGACGCTCGAGCGCGTCGATCCGTCGAAGAAAACAAACTTCCTGGCGAACCATCCCGCTCCGCCAGATCGAATTGCGCGGATCGAGAAGGAAGCGCAGCTGCTTCGCGTATCGGACAAGCCGACAGAAAACGTCGCGCAGCTGCGGTCGATTCAGAGCCGGCTGGGCGGCGTCGGCGGCGCACGCAGCTCGCAGCAGATCGCGCAGGCATCCGGGAGCACCTCGTCGACTGGCCGTCGCCGCACAACGGCGACTCAGACAGCGACTGTCAACGTTCCCGCGCCTTCCAGCTCGCTGAAGTCATACACCAGCCGATCGTCTGTCTATCGTGTCTCTTATCCGTCCAACTGGCAGGTTTACGAATCGAGCACTGTCGGCGTCACGATCGCGCCGCCCGGGGGAATGGGCAACGTCAACGGCAGCACGGAAGTCGTCTATGGAGCATTGATCAATCACTACGATCCGTTCGGCAACAATCGCAGTGGGAACATTTCTCTGCAGTCGGCGACGGAGGATCTGCTGACGGAGATTCAGCGCAGCAGTCCGTACCTGCAGCTGGCAAGCAACACCGCGCAGCAAGTGCGTGTCTCAGGCGGTACTGCTCTGGCAGCGACGCTTCGCGGCACCGATCCGGCCACCGGAATCAATGAGCGTGTGACGGTCGTGACGCGTCAGCTCTCCGATGAACATCTCCTCTATCTGCTCTTCATCGTGCCCGATCGGGAAGCGTCGAGCTACAGCGGCGTGTTGAACACCATGGTCGGCTCGCTGCAAATCAATGCGAGCCAGACACATTGAGTATGATGGTGAAGTCTGGAGGCTTTGACCCATGTACGATGAACGCATAGTTGCCCCGATGCGCCAGGAACTGACGCGCCTCGGCATTCAGGAAACCCGGACCGCTCAGGACGTCGACGCGGTTCTCGGCGAGAAGAAGGGGACCGTGCTGGTGGTCGTCAATTCCGTCTGCGGATGCGCGGCCGGAATGGCGCGTCCCGCCGTCGCAATGGCGCTCGACCACGACGTCCGGCCCGACAAGGCCATCACGGTCTTCGCGGGAAACGATCGCGAAGCGACAGCTCGCGTTCGTGAGAAATACCTCGTCGGCTTCCGGCCGTCTTCTCCGGCAATCGCACTGTTTCGCGATGGAGAGCTCGTGAAGATGGTGGAGCGGTGGCAGATCGAAGGAAGAGAAGCACACGACATCGCGACCGATCTGGTCGCGGCTTTTGATCAGTACTGCGCGAAGCAGACCGCCTAGTCGTCAGGCCTCGGGCGTG
>JALYZI010000228.1 GCA_030948915.1 Acidobacteriota bacterium | reverse complement strand
TCGCGCAGCAGCGCGAGCGCATCGGCGTACGCGAGATGCTCGATGAAATGCTCGGCAAAAACGAACGACACATCTCTGAACGGCAGGCCGCGTGTGACGTCGAGCACCTTGTCGACACCGGGATACTTCACGTTGTCGATGTTGATCCAGCCTTGGAGAATCTGAGGGCCGCTGCCGAGTTGGAGCTTAATCACGGCGGAAATGCGCTCCTCGCGAAACAGGGTTCTTGATCGCGGCATCGGAGACGATGGCCGCCATCTGCTGGCCATGAAAGAGCTCCACGATCGATTTGCTGATCATCGACTCGTGGTAGAACTTGGTCAGGCGATTTCCGAGCTCGCGCATGTCGGCCACCGCGCGTTTGAGCCGCTCGTACGTGCGCACGATGCCGACGTAGTTCCACATGGTGTTCTGAATCGTGGTCCAGTCCTGCAGGATCAGTGCGGGGTCTTCCATGTTCTGCCGGCCGGGCGGCTGCCAGTCCGGAATAGATTGCAATAATGGATCACGAAAATAATTGTAGTTATTGCGTATCGAAACGGCGGCGTAGTAGCCCCAGGTCAATCCTTCCAGCAGCGACGTCGATGCCAGACGATTTCCGCCATGCACGCCGGTGCAGGATGTCTCCCCGATCGCGTACAGCCGGCTGAGCGTCGTCTGGCCGGACGTGTCCGCGAGCACGCCGCCGCAGAAGTAATGCGCAGCCGGAACAACCGGGATCGGATCGCGCTCGATGTCCACTCCGATCTCCGCGCACGCTTTGCGGATATTGGGGAATCGCTCCGCGATCGGCTGATGGCCTGTGTAGAAGTTCGCGAGATCGAGATAGACGTACTCCTCTTTGTTCGTCGTCATCTCTTCCACGATCGCGCGGGCCACGACATCGCGCGGTGCCAGGTCTTTCAGCGGCGAATACTTTTCCATGAAGTACTGGCCCTGATGATTGCGAAGGCGTGCTCCTTCGCCGCGCAGCGCCTCCGAAATCAGAAAGTGATTCGCTTTCTTGTCCGCCAGTGCTGTCGGGTGGAACTGCACATATTCGGCGTTCATGATGCGCGCCCCGGCGCGACGCGCCATTACGACTCCATCGCCGAGCGAGCTGCGCGTGTTGGTGGTGTGCAGAAAAATCTGACCGATGCCGCCGGTTGCCAGCACCGTGTAATCGGCGAAGATCGTATAGACGTCGTTCGTGCGATTGTCGAGGAGGTACGCGCCGACGCATTCATTGTCGAGCCGGTAGCGCACCTGGATGTCGGTCGGATGATGCTGCGTGGTGAGCAGATCGATCGCAGTGACCTCGGTCGCCAGAGTGATGTTAGGCTCGCTCTTCACGCGATTGAGCAGCGAGATCTCGATCGCCCGCCCGGTCGCATCGCCGGCGTGAATGATCCGCGGAATCGAATGCGCCCCTTCCTGTGTCAGATCGAGCTCGCCCTCTTCGCTCGTCGAAAACGCAACGTGCATTTCCTCGAGCAGCAGCTCGCGCACGACGCGCGGTCCTTCGACGGCCAGAAAGCGGACGGCCTCTTCGCTCGAGAGTCCGGCGCCGGCGCGCAGGACATCCTCGATCAGCTTTGCGGGAGAGTCGTCTTCGCCTTCGTAGATGATTCCGCCCTGCGCCCAGAAGGTGTTGCAATCTTTCGGATCGGCCGTTTTGGTGACGAGAAGAACCTTGATGCCCGCGCTGGCGAGGCAGAATGCAGTTGTTAGGCCGGCGATGCCGGTGCCGAGGACCAGGACGGGATAGTGCGCGCGGTTCTGCAATGCCACGCGCGCATTGTAAGGGTTAGATCGATTCCCATCGCCGCGTCAGTTGCCGTGCGGCGAAGAAGAATACGACAGCCCAGGCAATCAGTACGGCGACGGGCGCCGCTAACGACGTTAGCGGCGCCTCGCGCCAGAACACGTTGATGAACCCGTCGAGAGCCCACGAGTTGAAAAGCACGAGGCTCGCCTTCTGCAGTTTCTCCGACATCAGAAACCGCGGAAACATGCTGCCGCCGAGGGCCGAGATTGTCAGAACGGCGAGCGTCGAGACGGCGCTGAGTTGCGCGCGCGTGCGCGTCGCGGAAGCCAGCAGCAGGCCGAATGCTGCGCACGTGAGCGCGGTCGCTGCCGTCATGATCGCGAAACCCAGGAGATGGCTCATCAGCGGAAGGCCGAATACCAGCGCGCCCCAGACGAACATGACAACCAACTGGATGACGCCGAGAGTCCACAGATAGACGAGCTTGCCCGTTAGCAACTTGAGCATGGAGACGCGCGTCGAAAGAATTCGGTCGAGCGTGCCACTCTCCACTTCGTCCAGCAGCGCACCGCCTGCCCCCGATGCCGTGAACAAGAGAAACATCACGCCGACGCCCGCGCCGTAAAACGCGATGATCGGATTCTTTTTCAAGTCGCCGACCACGTCGATCACATTGAGTTTCACGATATCGCCCGCGCCGCTGCGCTGCGTTTGCCTCGGCATCCGCTGCAGATTGCTGGTTTGTTTTTGAAGGTTCTCGCGCTGCTGCGGCGTCAGCGGCCCGCCGAAGCGCTCGAGCGCGTCGATGCCGCCGGTGATCATCATGTCCGGCATCCCGACGAAGAGCGTCTTCTGCAGAAGACCGCTGAGCACCTGTTCCGCGATCATGTCGGACGGATCGCGAAGCAGCCGAAACGCCGGCGCATTCGAGCCGCCGGGTCCGAACGAGATCTGCGTGGCGCCGAAACCTTTGGGAATCAGGAGCGCAACCGGCGCGTCGCCTTTCTTGACAGTCGCTTCCGCCGCTCGTGCATCGGTGTTGTCGATGATCTTGAGCGCGGTCTCGGCGCGCAGTGCGTCGACGAGCCGTTTCGACCGCTGGCTGTGATCTTCATCGACGACGACCACCGAGACGCGTGGAGTCGATCGCCGTTGCGCTCCGAAAATCGATGCGAAGATCGAGAAGAAAACGATTGGGACAACGAAGCTGAGCATCCACGCCGCGCGATCGCGCCGCAGATTCATCCATCCGGTGCGCACCACGGACCAGATCATTCGCGCAGCTCCTTCCCGGTCAGGTGGAGGAAGACCGCTTCGAGCGACGGCACCTTCTCCACCATCACCACTTCGCGCTTCTCGCCGATCGTCGATCGCACCAGCTCGTCCTTCGTTCCGATCGCGATGATTTTTCCCTGATCGATGATGGCGATGCGGTCGCAAAGGCGCTCCGCTTCTTCCATGTAATGCGTTGTGTAGATGAGCGACACACCGCTCGAGCGGAGCGCCTCGATCATCTGATAAATCCTCTCGCGCGATTGCGGATCGACTCCGACCGTCGGCTCGTCGAGCAGCAGCAGCCGCGGCTTGTGAATCACGCCGGCCGCCATGTTGAGGCGGCGTTTCATTCCGCCGGAGAGTTTTTTTGTCGTATCGAAGGCACGTTCCGCGAGACCGGCCCAGGCGAGCGATTCCTGAATCGCGTGATCGAGCGTTTCGCCTTTCAGTCCGTAATAGCGGCCGAACACGATCAGATTCTCGCGCGCGGTCAGCAGGGGATAGAGCGCGATCTCCTGCGGGACGACGCCGACCTGCTCGCGCGCGGCGTTGTCGCCGGCGCGTGCGGGAGTTCCGAAGATCGTGACTTCGCCGGCGTCCGCACGTACGCGTCCCATGATCGTGCGCACCAGCGTGCTCTTGCCGGCACCGTTAGGCCCGAGGAGACCGAGGACTTCGCCTTCGTGAACTTCGAGCGAGACGCCGTCGAGCGCTTTGCGGCCGTTGAAGGATTTCGCGACGTTGGTGACTACTAACGGGATTGGCACTGCAGCGAGGTTATACGAAGTGGACGGTGACCGGTTTCCGGTCAGACTGCGCGGCGCGGCAACCGGCCACCGGCCACTTTTCTTACGCGCCCGTCTGCGCAAACCCCGTAATCACGTACGAACCCGACTTGATGTCCTTCTTGATGCGGATGAGATCGTTCTTCTGCGCATCTTCGAGGAGGTCGCTGAACGTGTTGTAGCCGTAGTACTCCTCGTTGAAGGTCGGCTTTTTGCGCTGCATGGTCTGCTTGACCATCGAGCCCCACAGGATTTCCTTGTTCTCGCGCATCAGCGCCTTGATCGAGTCGATCAGCAGCTTGAAGACTTCGGCCTGCTTCTTGTCCTTGAACGCGACCTTGGGCTCTTTCTGCGTGCCGCGGACGAGGTCCTCGTAAAAAATGAACTCGTCGCAGTTGTCGATCAGAAGACTGCTCGATGAATTCTTCACACCGACGCCGATGACGTACTTGTCGTTCTCTTTGAGTTTCGACACCAGCGGCGAAAAGTCGGAGTCGCCGGATGCGATCACGAACAGATCGATGTGCTCCTTCGAATACGACATGTCCATGGCGTCGACGGCCATGCGAATGTCGGCGGAGTTTTTTCCTGAGTACGACCGGCCGGGAATCTCGATCAGCTCGATGGCGGCTTCGTGCAGCTCGCGCTTCGAATCGGGGAACTTGTCCCAGTCGCAATAGGCGCGCTTGGCGACGATCTTTCCTTTCTCGAGCAGGCGCTCGATCAGGAGGTTGGCTTCGAATTTCTTGTATTTTGCGTCGGTGACGCCGATCGCGATGTTCTCGAAGTCGATGAACAGGGCAATCCTTCTCTCATGATTGTTCATATTCCTTGGCGCCGCGCCTCCGAGGTCCTCCTCAGCCTGGTCGGTCTCGAAGTGTGGCTTACGTGACATCCTGCCGTGGCGGCACTCTCTCGCGGGGTCCGGCTGAGTGTAGCAGATGGCAAGGTGCGGTAGACTCACCGGCCCATGCCATCCGCGCTCACCAGGCGTGATCTTCTCGCAAAGTGCGCTGCGCTGGGCACTTTAACGGTCGGGGCATCACTCTTATTGCCCACGGTTCTGGCCGCTTGGGAAGAGCAGGAAAAATCGCTCAAACCGACCGCCTGGAACGAGCTGGGACCGTTCTACAAGCGGCAGGCGCCGCATACCAGGAATCTACGCGCGCCCGGCGATCCCGGGCTTCCGGTCTCCGTGTCCGGCCGCGTTTTCGATGTTCGGGGAGACACGCTTCCGAACGCGAAGGTCGAGATCTGGCAAACGAATCATGCCGGCCGCTACGACATTAATGGCTATCGATATCGCAGCACACTAATTGCTAATGATTCTGGAAAGTACGCTTTCGACTCCGTGATTCCGGGTCATTATCCGAGCCGTGTTTGCCAGCACATCCACTATTTAGTTACGGCCGAGGGTCACAAGCCTCTGACGACCCAGCTGTATTTTGCGACCGACCCGGTATTCGATGGCGATCCCGACAAGAACTTCACGCGTGATCCACTCATCCTGAGCCGCGAGCTCGTGCGACCGGTGACCATCACTGGCGATCCGAAGGCGATGGTCGCTTCGGTGGCCTTCGAGATTGTTCTGGAGCGTCTGTGACGGGAGCGATGCTCGCCATCGCGATCACGTTGACGACGCCGGTGCACGTCGGGACACTCCTTCTTCCAGCCAATGGGAAGAGCGCTGTCGGCCTCTGTCGCGATCACAAGCTGCGCGTTTGGTCGCTGCCCGATGCCACGCTGTTGCGAACGTTCGATGGGCCAAAAGCGCAGCAGCTCGCGTTGTCCACCATTTCCGACGATGGCCGCTGGGTGGTGCTGAGCGACTATTCCGGCGAAGTCATAGTCTTTGACACCACGACCGGCGAGCAGCACCTCCAGCAGCATGTTCAACACTATCTGACCGCTGCCGCTTTTTCCCACGACGGCCGCCTTCTCGCAGTTGCGCCGGGCGCGGAGACGATGCGCATCATCGACCTCGCGGCGAAGCGCATCATCGTCGAATTCGAACGCACTGCCTTCACCGGCGCGATCGCGTTCTCGCGCGACGACAAGTCGATCGCAACCGCCGACGGCGATGCCGTGCGCGTCTTCGATATCGGCGGCAAACGCATCTCCCGCAACGATGATTTTCTGCTCTCGCCGCTGGCAGTCGACTTTTCTTCGGACGGAAAAAAAATCATCGCCGGCGGTGCCGACAAGGTCGTCCTGTTCATCGACGCCGGCACAGGAAAAACATTGCGTCGGACAACGGTCCCTGATGCCGTGATGTGGACCGGCGTTTCACCGGATGGCAAGCACCTCGCTGTCGCGACCATGAATGCCGACAATCTCCAATTGCCGTCGCCGGTGGTTTTCGCCAACATCGACTCCCCTCAGAAAAAATCGCAATGGCTGCCGCCGAAGGACGTCGTCGGTGGGGGATGGACTCCCGATGGTCACTTCCTCGTGGCGATCGGGACGAAAGGCGCCGTGCGACTGCAGCCTGTCCGCTGACCATGCGCGTGCTCATCGCTGAAGACGAAAAGAAAACGCGCGCCATCCTGGTGGAAATGGTGCAGAGCATGGGATGCGAGACCCTGGAGGCCGGAACGGGATACGAAGCCGTCAAGGTCGTCCAGGAGAGCAAGCCGGACGTCCTGCTGTTAGACGGACTTCTCCCCGAGATGCACGGCTTCGAGGTCGCGCGCTTCGTTCGCAGCATGGCGCCCGAATACCGCCCCCGCATCGTGATCGTCACCGCGGTCTACAAGAGTCAGCGCTACCGCAGCGAAGCGAAGCTGCAGTTCGGCGTCGATCACTACCTGACCAAGCCGGTGACCAAAGAGGCCGTTCAGGCGGCGCTTTTCGGACCGGAGTCGACGGGCTAGGAGACGGGTGGCCGGTTGCCGGTGGCCGGTTCGCGCCTGCCCACCGGCAACCGCCCACCGGCCACAATGAAGCACTACATCAGCCTCGCCCGGCCGTTCACGCTCCTGCCTCCGCTCCTCGGAATCATTTCGGGGGCGGTCTGCGCGTGGGGCTCAGCGCACAATCCCGATCCATCGCGTGCGATCACATCGTCAGTGATCCTCACGGTCATTCTCGGATCGACCTGCGCGGCGCTGCTCAATGCCGCCAACAACACACTGAATCAGATCTACGACCTGGAGATCGATCGCATCAATAAGCCGAAGCGTCCGCTGCCGGCGGGCGAGCTGACGGCGCGTCAGGCCTGGATCTTCACGTGGATCATGTTTGCAATCGGACTGCTGCCGACGTGGCTGGTCGTTCCCTATCCGTACACGACGTGGGCCGCAAAATTCTTCGCGCCGATTTCGCGGCATGAATGCTTCTTCATCTACTTCGCTGCATTCATCTCGACGTTCGTCTATTCCGTCCCGGCATTCGGCAGGACGAAAGCGCATCCGATCGGCGCGAACCTCACCATCGCGATTCCACGCGGCCTGCTGTTGAAGGTCGCCGGATGGACCATGGTCGCGCGCGCGACCACGCTCGAACCGTGGTTCATCGGCGCGATCTTCATGTTCTTCCTCCTCGGCGCCGCCTCGACGAAGGACTTCTCGGACATCAAAGGCGATCGCGCCGGCGGCGTTCGGACGCTGCCGATTGCCCTGGGCGTTCGGCGCGCTGCCTACACCATCGCGCCATTCTTTTTTGTCCCATGGCTGCTCATGCCGGTCGGTGCACAGCTCGGAATCCTGACCGGCAATCGCATCGCGCTGATCGTGTTAGGCGCATTTCTCGCGATCTGGGGCACGTACACGCTGTGGTTGATCGTTCGCAATCCGGATGAGCTGACGGCCACCGAGAATCATCCGTCGTGGAGGCACATGTATCTGATGATGATGGCCGCGCAGGTCGGATTCGCGGTGGCATACGTCATCTGATCGATTCGCATGTCGGGCGGGGGCGGGCTCGAGACCGCCCCCATTTCATCATTTCTCGTATCCTTCCATGATGCTGGCCGGCGAGAGCCGCGACATCGTGCCCATCGGCACTGAGCTCCGGGCGCTGGCCTGGGCCGGCGTGATGATGATCGCCGCCGGCGTCGGCATCGTCATCACAAAACATTTCGATCAGATCGGCCCGCTGGCGATCGCTCTGATCATCGGCGCCGCGGCGGCCGCCTGCTATGGTTGGGTCGCTCTCAAAAAACGCGCGCCTCTCGACGACTACGTCGTGCTGTTAGGCGCGCTGCTCATCTCCGCCGACGTCGGATTCATCGAGCATCAGTGGAAGCTCCTCGGCGACCAGTGGCAGCGACATTTTCTGTTGCTGGCGGTTCTGCACGGGTTGGCCGCTTATTTCTTCGGCTCACGAGCCGTGCTTTCGTTGTCGATTGCCTCGCTGGCGGCGTGGCTGGGCATCGAGCAGCGTCAGCTCTTTCTGCGCGGCGAAGTCGAGCTCGCGATTCGCGCCTTCATCTGTACCGGAATTCTGGCGGTCTGGCGCGAGGCCGACCGGCAGGCTCGCGCAAACCGCGACTTCGAGCCGCTCTTCGAACACTTCGGAACCAACATCGCATTCTGGGGCGCGCTGATTCTCACCGCAGATTACGACACGCGCTGGACCGGGCTTCTGATCGCGCTGCTCCTGGCGGCGCTGTCGCTGTATCACGGCGTTCGGCGCCATCGTGAGCTGTTCGTCATCTACGCCGTTGTCTATGGTCTGGTGGCGATCGACATCGTGGTCCTCAATGCGTTGACGGGAAGGATTGCTATTCCGGCATACCTCACTGTCTCGACGACCATCGCGATCGGAGCGCTCATCGCGACGCACTTTCGCTTTCGGCAGGCGCCGGCATGACGCTGCGAGCCTGGCCGACGGTCGAAGAAGAAGTCGCGCTCGCGCACGACCGGCCGTCGCCATGGCGGCGGCTGTCGATCGTGATGCAGGCAGTCTTGTTCATCCTCACGATCATCGGGATCACGGCGCTGTATTGGCTCTCGGAAGCGGTCGAATTGCCGAGGGGCTGGGTGACGTTGATCTTCTCTCTCGGCGCTGCAGAAGTCTTGATCCTGCGCGCGCGTTTCTGGCGCACTGGTGTGGAAGCGGCGCTCTGGATCGGCGGCTTGTTTGCCTTCATCTTCTCCCTGCCCAGCAGCGGCAAGCCGGAAGCGATTCTGGTTTTCGTTGCCGCTGCCGCAATCGCAGGCTGGCGCGTGCGCAACGCGCTGTTTGGAACGGTCGCATTCATTCTGACCACGCTTTACTTCATGGCGAAGGATTGGCCATGGACAGCTTTCGGCTTTGCGATTCTGATCACACTCATCGCGGTCTTCGCGCTGACGCGGATCATTCGTCGGCCTTCAACTGAAGCGCTGTGGGAGGTCGCTGTGATCGTCATGCCGGTTGCGGCGCTTCCGGCTGTCAAGACGGCCACATCGCATGCGCTCCCGATCATCGCGTTGTACGCCGCGTTGGCGGGGGTCCTCGCCATCATCGGGATCCGAACTCGCTCGCGCGTGCTGCTCATTGCGACAGTCGTCGTGGCTTCCATTGCAGGAATCGAAGCGCGCGACTTCATTCCGTTGTCCGACGAAATGCGCCTGATCGTCGCGGGCGCCGTGGTCCTCGGCCTCGCGACGGCGCTGATGCGCGCGCTCCGCGGCCATGAGCACGGCTTCGTGATCGGCGAGCCGAAGCGCAGCGAGTTGCAGGATGTCCTGAGCGCGGTACCGGCAATCCTTCCGATGCAGGCCGACGGCAGCGGACCTCCGCAGCACACGGGCGATGGCGGCGAATTCGGCGGGGCGGGAGCGAGCGGCAACTACTGAGCGGCGACGCGGTCAGTGATCTCTGGCCTTCCGCGCGCCGAGACGCCTGAGATGCGTTCCGCCTCTTCGATGCAGTCGAGCCAGCTGAGAATTTCCTGAAGGAAAAACGGTGGAAATCGCGTCGGCGAACGGCAAACGGCCAACGGCGTACGCTTTTCCGCAGCTCCTCCGACTCCGCTTCTCTTTCGCCCTTTTTCTTTCCGGCTCAGTTCGTCAAAA
>JALYZI010000218.1 GCA_030948915.1 Acidobacteriota bacterium | reverse complement strand
GGCATCTGTTGAATGCAGCGATCCACCCGCCCGACCCCGCGCAAATCACATTCGGGGCTGACTGCAAAAAGAGCGACGTCGTCGTCCGAGGGGAAATCTGTCCTTGACAATCGCTCTCATAGAACTCGTCGCTGCACCGGACGCGAACCGGCGCTCTGCTGTATCCGAGAGCTATACTTCTTCGCGTCGCCGGTTCGCGCCGGTGAGCTTCAAGCGTTGGGCGGACGGAAACGGCTCTGTCGCGGACGCTTGCATGAACCCAACCGCAATCTCGGGGGCCTGCTCATCGGGACTCTCGCATCTCGGCAGACGCCCGTTACGCCGCTCCGCGATAAGATTGCGGTTGAGAGTCGCTGATGATGAGGAGGCGCACGAATGCCGAGACGACCGAGCTTAGTGCTCCGCTTTCTATTTCTAATCCTTGTGGCGGTTCCGCTCTATGCTGAGCCCCGCTGGCTTAAGGGCAACACCCACACACATACCAACCTGAGCGATGGTGACGCTCCGCCGGGGGAGGTGGTCCGCTGGTATCGCGACAATGGCTATGACTTCCTAGTAATCACCGATCACAACCTCCTCACTGATGTTCAAGACGACAAGCTTCTGCTGATTCCGGGTGAAGAGCTCAGCGACACGTTCGGAAAGCCGGCACAGCCCAACGATGTTCGTGGGCTGAAAGTCGTTCACCTGAACGGGATCGGCATTTCACGCCTGGTAAAGCCGCAGCATGGTGACTCCATTGTCTCGACGATTCAGCACGACGTGGACGCCATCCACGAGGCGGGCGGAATTGCCGCGATCAACCATCCGAACTTCATGTGGTCGTTCACTGCTGCGGAGATGAAACAGGTGAACGGCTTTACACTTCTTGAGATTGCGAACGGACATCCGGCGACAAACATGCTGGGGGGCGGCGATGCGCCATCAGCCGAGGTGATGTGGGATCAGTTGCTCAGTGCCGGCAAGAAGGTTTTTGGCGTTGCTGTAGACGACTCCCATAACTTCCACGGTGATACCAATACGCCTGTCCGGTACACCGTCATTGACGGCAGGCTCGTTTACAACGTGAAGCCGGTCTACTACGCGCCTCCCGGCCGAGGGTGGATTTTCGTCCGAGCAGAGAATCTGACCGCGAAGAACATTCTCGACGCTATCGCACGTGGCGACTTCTATGCGTCGACCGGTGTGGTTCTCGAGTCGATCGAGTTCGACGGAAGGAATCTCCGCGTGAAAATTCACGAAGACGGCGACTCTCGATATCGGACTTCGTTCGTGCGCACGAAAACATACGTGCGAGCGCGCGTCGACGACTCCAACGGGCGGAGCGCATGGACGCAGCCGTTCTTTTTCGCGAAGTGAGGTGGAATGAAGCCACGTCGACCCCGTCGTTTCGAAGGCGCATCGCGCTCCGGGGCCACTCGTTCACGGCCAGCGTCCGCCGCCCAACCCGCGGCTGCACCGGACTTCGAGCCGCGCGTTGCGGAGTCGCAGTGCGTTACCATTTCGTCTGCGGCTCGAAGCCGGTGAGCTTTGAACGTTGGGCGGCGAGGGATCAGCGTCGGGATTCGCGGATCACGAAGTCGCTCGTCGGTGACGTCGCCTTGAGTAGCGCGTCCAGTTTTTCTACGGTCGGCACTGCATGACCGCGCTCGTAACGTGCGTATGAATTCCGTGATGACGCACCAAGTCGAGAGGCGACCTCCCTGAGGGACTTCCCACTTGCCTCGCGCCGCCGGCGGAGAAGAAGAGCCGTCATGGCTGCAGGGTCGCTGCCGGCGACCTCGAATTCAGCTTTGCCACGTGGGAAGACCTTCGCGCTAAACCCCTTTCGATCGACCATAGTTTCGAGCCAGTCTCCGATCATGAAAAGAGCTTCCTTCCGCGTGCGTCCCTGGGTCATTGCGTCAAGCAAGGGAATCTCCGCGAGCCACCATTTCCCATCCCGGACAAGTCTTCCTTCGAATCTCATTGCTTCCTCCCGCAGGCGCGTCGCAGGATCGCTCGTGCCAGATTCTCGTTGATCTCGCGGTGTCGAGGAACCGCTTCTTCACGGTCGCCGTCTGTCCAGAGATCATGTCGGCCACCGCTGCGAAGGAATCGCCATCCGCATTCGGTCAGCCTCTGCTCCAGCTCCCGCCGTTTCACACGATGGTAGTGTACACCGATACGTGTTCAAGAATTCCAGGCACTGGCTCGCCGTCCAACTCGGCGCTCGAGCGGACTTCGGCCCGTTACTTTGCTAGCCTAGAATCACGAGCATCGAGCGGGCCGAAGCCGCTCAGCTCTATGCGTTAGACACCGAGGAAGCACCATGACGGTCAAGCGTATGGACAACATCGGCATCGTGGTAGAAGACATCGATGCCGCCATTGAGTTCTTCACCGAACTTGGCCTCGAGCTCGAGGGGCGCGGCCCAATCGAAGGAGAGTGGGCAGATGGCGTCACTGGATTGCGCGACATGAGCGTAGAGATTGCCATGATGCGAACGCCGGACGGTCACAGCCGGATCGAGATGTCCCGATTCCTCGCGCCTCCTGTGGTCGCCGATCACCGCCGCGCCCCGGTGAACGCTCTCGGTTACCTGCGCGTCATGTTCACCGTGGAGAATATCGACAATACGCTGGCCCGGCTCGGCAAACGCGGCGCGGAGCTCGTCGGTGAAGTGGTCCAGTACGAAAATACGTATCGGCTCTGCTACATCCGGGGCCCCGAAGGAATTCTCATCGGGCTTGCCCAAGAGCTCGGGCAGCAGGCTTCCCCATGAGTACATGGGACAGGTAGCATTCGGCGCGCGATCAAGCGTCTAACTCTGCACTGCAGCCAACGCCAACCCGCGCCGCGTGGGTCCCGACGCGGTACACTTTCGCGTTGGCGCGGCTGAGTGTTGATCTGTTAGGCAGCAGAATAAACGCCCCGGGCTCGTCCACGAAGGTCACTGGGCTCGGAACATGGATCGTCCGGGGAGAAACCGCCTTGCGCACCCTGACGCGGCAAGCCGAGAGGAGGCACACGATGAACATTCTGTTGTGGGTTCTGCAGGTCCTCGCCGCGCTCCTGTACGGAGCGTCCGGCGTCATGAAGGTCTTCATGTTCGACAAGGTAAGCGAGGGGGTCCCGTCCTTCGGTGCGTTGCCGCGGCAAGCCTGGATGGCCCTCGGCATTCTCGAACTCGTCTGCGCGGCCGGGCTGATCGTCCCCGCTGCCTTCCACTGGCATCCTGCGCTCACGGTGGTGGCCGCGACGGTCCTGGCGATCGAGAGCCTCGTGTTCATCGGGGTGCACGCCAAGTACCGCGAGATCACGCCCATCATCATGAGCGGAGTGCTGGGCCTCCTCATGGCGTTCATCGCGTACGGCCGGATGTTCCTGAAACCGATCTTGTGACCGGCCGACCCCATCCAGCGGAGCATCCTTCGAACCGTCGATCCTCCCGCGCTCAGTTCTTCGTCACGGGCGCCGATGCGTCGTTGTTCGCCTCGCTCATCTCGTAGATCTTGTTCGTGCTGTCGACCTTGGCCGTGAACTGATACGTACCCTTAGTCCACACCGGCATGGCCGGATAGATCACGGCCCAGCCGGGACCGTACTGGATGTACGTCTGCTGTCCAGGCGAGAGTTTGGTCGGCGCGTTTCCGTGGCCGGAGGGTAGCGTCAGGTCAGGATGATAAACGCCGTTGACGAAGGGCGCGCCACACGTCTGCCCGCGCGTGGACGCCGTCGTCACCGTGCAGGTCACATGCACCGTGAAACTCGATGGCACGTCACCCGTGCCGATGTTGCGCACGGCCATGACCCCATCCGAGTCGATCGAGATGACCAGATCGGGCTTGCCCAGGAAGGGGTTCTTGTCATTCGGCTGCGCTGTGACGGCGACTGCGCTGGCGAGCGCAAGAAAAAGCAGGGCAAACGTTTTGCGAGACATCAGTTGCTCCTTTTTTTATCGAGACGGTGAACGACTTCCGCATTGTATGCCAGACACGCCGGATGTTAGGCGCAAGCAGGACGCGATGAAAACGTGCAATTGCATTTGCTGTTTCGCTCTCCACCTGGTTGACTTTGCGCCTGGTTACGCAGCTCTGGTAGGCTACCTTTCAAGAGCTGCGGTGGTTCAGCACGGGGCGCACTGATGATTTTTGTCGCGATCGCTGCCATCGTCATCCTCTTTTTCCTGCTGAGAGCCGCGATCGTCATCGTGCCGAATGACCACGCCTACATCACAGAGCGCATGGGTGTGTACTCCGCGACGCTGCCTCCCGGTTTTCACGTCATCATGCCGCTGCTCGACACGATCAGGTTCAAACATGTGATGTCGGAGCAGACGGCGGAACTATCGGACGTAATCGAAACGCAGGACCGGCAGCGGGCGAGCCTGACAAGCGCGTATCGGTATCGGATCCTCGATCCGCAACGCGCGTCCTATGGCTCTGTCGACTACGCGAACTTTCTGAAGGAGGTCGTCCGTACCTCGCAGAAGCGATACGTCGCGGGACAAACCTGGGATGCCCTTCGGCAGGACACCCGAGCGCTCGAGGCCGAGGTGCAGCGGGGTGTCGACGAGGCGTCGGAAACCATCGGGGTCAAGCTTCTCGAGTACACGGTCAGGGATCTGCAGCTTCAGGGCTAGGCGGCAGGCCTCATGCAGTCAACCTCGATGGATGAGCCGCCCCGCGCAGCGCTGCCGCGCGAAGTTCCTTCGCTTTTTTCCCGACGGCTTCCGCGACGAGACCTACATCGATTGGGAGCGCGGATACAAATGGGAAGCCCACGAGAAATGGCAGGCGGCACTCGGCAAGTCGAAATACCTCAAACTATTACGTGATGGTAATTTCGACGAAATCGCGCGGATCGCGGTGCAGATCGAATCGCGCACGAACCTTCTCTTCTCGTTCGAGAAGATGGCGCTGCGCGACGCCGTGCGCATGGACAACGGCGCGCAGCAGTTCGCGCGCGGCCTCTACGACTTCCTCCACGGACGCGGCGGGCTGCAACAGCGCTTCGAACGGTGGTGCGAGGTCGTCGCGTCGCTGCCGGTGACGCGTGCCGCTGCTCGCGAATACGGCCTCGATTTCCAATATCGCTCGAAGCCAAACTGGGACACCTACACGAGCCTCGTGGAATTCGCGCGAACCGTCGAGCGGGATCAATCCGATCTGCAGCCGCGCGACATGATCGATCTGCAGTCCTTCATCTGGGTTCTCGGCTCCGACGAATACGAAGAGTGACGCCTTCCGCGCTACCATCTTCAGCACAGGAGGCAATCATGAAAAAAGTCGCTCCACTGGCGCTATGCGCTCTGTTGCTCTTCAGTTGCAGTAAGACCGTGTCGGGTCAACTCAGCGATATGAACGCCAAGGTCGAGGATCTCTCTGCGCGCGTGAAAGCGCTCGAGGACCAGCGCCTCACGCTCGAGAAACAGTTGATCCAGTCGCAGCAGGCCATGCAGGCGATGAACGAACAGATGAAAAACATGGAGGCCTACTTCAACCGTCTGCAGGTCTCGCAATCCGCTCCGCACTAGTGGAGAACGAACGGCGCTCCGTTACAATGCGCGCCATGTTTCGCAAACTCGCGCTTGTATTGATGATCGCCGTCCCCGCAGTCGCGCAGCGGACGCAGAAGCCGCCGCTGCACGGCTCGCACTGGATGGGTGTCACGGGCAAGCCGCTCGCCGCGACCGCGGGCGCGATGATCTTTCAGAAAGGCGGCAACGCCGTCGATGCGGCGGCCGCCATGATCGCCGCAACGTGCACGATGTGGGACACGCTGAGCTGGGGTGGAGAAACGCAGGCGCTGATCTACAACCCCAACACCCACCAGGTCATCGGCATCAACGCCCTCGGCGTCGCTCCGACGGGCGCGACCCCCGATTTCTATCATTCGCACAATTACAAATACCCGCCCGAATACGGTCCGCTGGCCGCCGTCACACCGGGAACGCCGGGCGGGATCATGACGATGGTCGCCGAATACGGAAAGCTCTCGCTCAAAGACGACCTCGGGCCAGCAATCGAAATGGCCGACGGCTATGCGATCGAGCGGCAGTTGACGGACACGATCGCGCGCTACCAAACCCGATTGGACCAATGGCCTTATTCGAAAGCTCTTTTCATCACGCACGAGCCGGGCGCGATTTTTCGCCAGCCCGATCTCGCCGCGACGCTGCGGAAGATCGTCGAGGCGGAGCAGGACGCGCTGAAGCAGGGTAAGTCGCGCAAGGACGCGATCTACGCCGCATACGATCGTTTCTACAAAGGCGACATCGCTCGAGAGATCGTGCGCAGCGTGCAGGAGCAGGGCGGCCTGTTCACGATGGCCGATCTCGCGAACTGGAAAGTGCACATCGAGGAGCCGGTCAAGACGAATTACAAAGGCGTCGACGTCTACAAGCTGACGGCGTGGACGCAAGGTCCGGCAATGCTGCAGGCGCTCAACATCCTCGAGAACGTCGATGTGAAATCAACGGGCTATAATAGCGCACGATATATCAACACGATATATCAGGCGATGAGCCTGGCTTTTGCCGATCGCGATTTCTACTACGGCGATTCGCACGACGTGCCGTTACGCGGGCTTCTCTCGAAGGAGTACGCGAAAGAACGCGCGAAGCTGATCAAGCAGGACCGCAACGATCCGTCCATCACCGCCGGCGATCCATATCCGTACCAGGCCGCCACGAATCCGTACCTCGACCTGCTGAAAGCGTGGCCCGCGACCGCGAATCGTCCGGCTGCCGCTCGCGGCGCGGCCAGTCCGGATGCGAGCGTCCAGCAATCGAGCTTCTATGCCGGCACGACATCGGTTGAAGCGGCGGATGCGGAAGGGTGGGTGGTGTCGGTCACGCCAAGCGGCGGGTGGCTTCCGGCCGTCGTCGCGGGTCACAGCGGAGTCGGACTCAGTCAGCGCATGCAGAGCTTCGTCCTCGATCGAGCCGAGGGTCCGTTCAATGTCGTGGAGCCTGGAAAGCGTCCGCGCGTGACGCTGACGCCGACGATGGCGCTGAAAAACGGCGCGCCGTATCTCGTCTTCTCGGTGCAGGGGGGCGACAGTCAGGATCAGAATTTGCTCCAGTTCTTTTTGAACGTCGTCGAATTCGGAATGACGGTTCAGGAAGCGACCGAGGCGGCCAATATCAACAGTTTCCAGATGCGGAGCTCGTTTGGAAACCATGAGATCCAGCCGGGACGGATTCTGCTGAACAGCCAGACGCCTCCCTGGGTGCGCGGCGAATTGCGCCGCATGGGCTACACGGAAGTTTTCGAAGACCGGACGTCCGGACCGATCAACGCCATCATGATCGATCGCGCCCACGGCACGCTGTGGGGCGGCTCGAGCAATCACGGCGAAGACTACGGAATCGGCTGGTAAGAGGAGAGTGCATGCGTTCGTTCGCGATCGTCTCGGTTATTTTTGTGGCTGCCTGCGCAGCCATCAGCCAGCAGAAAGCTCAGACGCCGGTGGCAGACAATGCGCAGTTTCACAATCTGCAGGTCCTGTCCCCGAACATCACGCACGATGAGCTGCTCTCGACGATGCGAGGCATCGCGCGTTCCCTCGGCACGAAATGCAACCACTGTCACGCCGCGAATGCGGCCGGGTCCGCGGAAGAGTTCGATTTCGCATCCGACGCCAAGCCTGAGAAGAAAGTCGCGCGCACGATGCTGAGGATGGTTCGCGACATCAACGCAAATTACGTCTCGAAAGTGAACGCACACGGACAGGCGGTGGGCTGCTTTACGTGCCATCGCGGACACACCGTTCCGGAGACGCAGGCGGCAGCGGCTCCGCCTGAGGCGCCAACACCGCGACAGTAATTTTCGGGCGTACAATGCTGCCTCAATTTCCAGCATGGCGCGCCACCAGGTACGAGACGATTCTTACGATCTCCTGAATCAATATCTCCAGGAAATCGCCCGGATTCCCAGACTGACTCCGGAAGAGGAGAAAGAGTTGGGACGCCGCGTCCAGCAGGACGACAAGGCGGCCCTGGAGCAGCTCGTCAAAGCGAATCTGCGCTTCGTCGTTTCGTACGCCAAGCGCTATCGCAACTCGCACGTTTTGTTTCTCGACCTGATCAACGAAGGCAACATCGGGTTGATGCACGCCGCGAAAAAGTACGACCCCGAGAAGAACGTCAAATTCATCACGTACGCGGTGTGGTGGATCCGCCAGTCGATCCTGCACGCTCTCTCGGAGCAGGGGGGCGCTTTCCGGCTGCCTCCGAAGCGCGCGAATCTCATGTATCGGCTGGAGAAAGCGATCGCGGCGCGCATCACCGACGGCATGCAGATTCCGACGGCCGAGGAGCTCGCGAAGGAACTCGGTGTGAGCGTGCGCGAAGTGCAGACCCTGATGCACGCCGGCAACGACAACTTCTCGCTCAACGCGGAGCTCGATGATGAATCGCACACCGAGCTCGCCGACGTCATCGAGCAGACCGCGGTGCCGTCCGCTGAAGACGAGATGCAGGAGCAGTCGCGCCGCGATGAGCTGCTCGCGCACATGTCGGAGCTTTCGCCGAAAGAACGTCTGGTGCTCACGCTGCGGCACGGCGTCACCGACAACCTTCCGCGCAGCGTCCGGCAGCTCTCGGCGTTTCTGAACCGCACGCCCGAGAACGTTTTGAGCGTGCTCGATTCAGCCGTCAAGAAAGTCTCCGAGGGGCTCAATATCACCGCGAGCGAGCTGGGGACGCTGCTGCTGTACACGAATCCGAATCCGAAAGCGCATCTGCACTTCTGGCTCGAGCTCGACGATCTGGCGGAAGGGATGACCTCCGATATCGATCCAGCGCGCCTGCCCATGCTGGAATCGCTCAAGCAGCAGGCTTCGGTGCAAAAGGCCGTCGACACATTGACGCTCGAGGAGAAGACCATCCTCAAGCTTCGCTACGGCGTGCTGCAGGATGACGAGCTCACGCTTCGCGACATCGGGGAGATCCTCGGCCTCTCGCGCGAGCGCGTGCGGCAGATCGAATCGCGCGCCGAGGCCAAGTGCAGGCGGAGCGTGCGGCGGGGCAGTGTGAGGCCGTCGTGAGCGATCCCAATGTGATGGGACGGCTCGACGCCGTCGACATCGGATCGAAAAAGCTGACGGTGCAGACCGAGTTTTTCACACGCCCCACCTGGCGCATCGAGACCAAGGTCTATCTGGGCGGCGCACTGAAGAAGGTCTACACCGAAGATCTCGCGTCCACGCCGGAGGGCGAGCTGCAGAAAACCGTCGACACGTTCCATCAGGCGAAGATGGAAGAGATCGTGACCGGCCTGCGACGGCTGTCGCAGTAATGCGTCTCGAGCGCTTCAGCGAAAAGGACGAAGAACACTGGCGCGCCGAGCTCGCGAAAGTGAACTGGACCTTCGGCGCGTTGTCACTGAGCGTGACACTTCCCGAATTCGCGGAAGGGAAAACCGAGAAGCGCACGATGCACTTCGGCTACTACATGCAGCCGCTGCATCTGAATGCCGACGATCGCGAGGACCTGCCGCGCAAACTGCTGCACGTCCTGGCGCGACAGAAGCCGCCGCTCGATTTTCTCGAGCTGAGCGGCGGCGGCATCCGGATCCCACACGCTTTTCCGAAAGGCTACTCGCTGGAAAAGGTGCTGCGCATCACGCTGCAGGAGATCAAGCGAATTCCGTTGCGGGATCCGACGTTAGAATGACCGTTCGATGACTCCGCTCCGCCGTCTCATCTCGTATCTGCTCCGCCACAAAAAATCGCTCGCACTGGGAGGGCTGTGCGTGGCGGGCTCCGCGATCTTCTCGCTGACCAAGCCGTGGATCGTCGGCAGCGCCGTCAACGAGCTCGCCAAATCGGTGAACCGGGCAGTGCTCATTCGTTACGGAGCGATGCTCGTCGGCGCCTCCGCGATCGAGGGTCTTTTTCTGTATCTCCAGCGCTGGATCATCATCGGCGCGTCGCGCCGGATCGAGTACGAGATCCGGAACGATTTCTTCCAGCATCTCGAGAAACTTCCCCTTCGCTACTACCACGGCCAGCGCACCGGCGATCTGATGTCGCGGGCGACGAACGACTTGTCATCGGTCCGCATGCTGATTGGACCGGCAGTGATGTACACCGCGTCGTCCCTGTTCGTGGTCACCGGTTCATTCATCATGATGACCCGCATCGATCACGCGATGGCGCTGATCTCGCTGATCGCTCTTCCGATCGTCGCCGGCCTCGTAAAGATTTTTGGACAACAGATCCATCTGCGGTTCAAGGCCGTTCAGGATTACTTCGGCGACATCTCCGCGCGCGTGCAGGAGAACCTCGCCGGCGTTCGCGTCGTCCGCGCCTTCGGCCAGGAGCAGAACGAGATCGACACGTTCAAGCGGATGAACCACGAATACGTCGAACGGAATCGATCGCTCATCAAGCTGACCGCGACGTTCTATCCCGCGCTGCACGGCGTGATCGGAATCATGTTCGGCATCGTGTTCTTCCTCGGCAGCCGCAAAATGATTTCAGGCGGAATGAACATCGGCTCCTTCGTCGCCTTTCAGTTCTACCTGGGGCGGATGATCTGGCCGCTCATCGCGATCGGCTGGGTGATCAATCTGGTGCAGCGCGGGATGGCGTCAATGGTGCGCCTCGACGAAGTCCTGCGCGTCGAGCCGGACGTGAGCGTGGAGCCGCCGGCGATCAGCACGACACCGAAGGGCGACATCGATATCCGCAACCTGACCTACACGTATGACACGCATCCTGTGCTCAGCAATGTCTCGCTGAGCGTGCGACACGGCGAGACCGTTGGCATCGTGGGACGGACGGGAAGCGGCAAGTCGACGCTGTTGTCGCTGATCACGCGCACATTCGAGCCGCCGCCGCAGGCGATCTTCATCGATGGCCAGCCGGTGGAGACGATTCCGCTGCGGCAACTGCGCGAGTGGATCGGCGTCGTGCCGCAGGAGACGTTTCTCTTTTCAGAATCGATCGCCGACAACATTCGCTTCGGGCGCGCCGAGGCGACGGCCGATGACGTGCGAACATCGGCGGAGGAAGCGGGGTTGTCTGGAGATGTGGCGACCTTCGCTCAAGGTCTCGAAACCGTCATCGGCGAGCGCGGGATCACGCTGTCCGGTGGACAGAAGCAGCGCACGGCGATTGCGCGTGCGCTCATTCGCAATCCGCTCATTTTGATTCTCGACGACTCGCTGAGCGCGGTCGACACCGCGACTGAGGAGAGGATCCTGCGAGCGCTGCGCGAGATTCGGAAGGGAAGAACGGTGCTGATCGTCTCGCACCGCGTGTCGTCGGTGAAAGATGCCGATCAAATCGTGGTGCTCGACACCGGCAGGATCGTCGAGCGCGGCACGCACGATTCGCTCCTCGCGCACGACGGTTACTACGCTGACCTCTATCGACGGCAGACCATTGAAGAGGAGCTCGAAGAGATTGCTTGAGGCGTCGGGCGTCGGGCGTCAGATCACGCCCACCCGACGCCTGACGCCTGACGCCTGACGCCTGACGACTGATATGTCTGATATCGAAAAACACGAAGACGAAGGCGCCAAAGCCTTCGACAAGCATCTCGCGCGGCGATTGCTGCGATATCTGAAGCCGTATCGTGCGCGCGCGGCGGCCTCGGTGGCGCTCGTCATTTTGTCGTCGATGCTCGAGATTGCCGGGCCCGCGATCATCGCGTTCGGCGTCGACCTCTACGTCAAGCCGCTGAGCGGTGCGAACACCGTCGGCATCAGTCAGCGGCTCGGCGAGTGGCTCGCTTCGCACGGATGGACCTTTGCGCCGCTGACCGGCATCAACGTCGCGGCGACGCTCTACTTCATCACGCTCTTCGCCGATTTCGTCGTCCTCTACACACAGATGGTGCTGATGAATCTGATGGGTCAGTACATCATGTACGACCTCCGCAAAGAGATCTTCCAGCATCTGCAGCGCCTTGACGTGCAGTTCTTCGATCGCAATCCGGTCGGACGTCTGATGACGCGCGTGACCACCGACGTCGACGCGCTCAACGACATGTTCACGGCCGGCTTCGTCGCCATTTTCGGCGACATCTTCGTCCTCCTCGGCATCGTCATCGTTTTGTTCTGGATGAACTGGCGAATGGCGCTGGTGCTCTTCTCGATCACGCCGCTGATCGTGCTGGTCTCGATCTGGTTCCGTCGCGGCGCGCGCTCGACATACCGTCAGGTGCGCGCGCGGATCGCGGCCATCAACGCGTTCCTCCAGGAACACATCTCCGGGATGTCGACGGTGCAGCTCTTCAATCGCGAGGCGCGTGAAGCTGAAAAGTTCGACGAGCTGAACGCTCGGCATCGCGACGCGAACATCGACTCGATCTTCTACTACGCCGTCTTCTATCCGGTCATTGAGCTGATTCAGACGATCGGCATCGCGCTCATCGTCTGGTACGGCGGCGGTCTGGTGCTGCGCAACATGTTGTCGGTCGGCGCGCTGATCGCGTTTTTCCAATACGCGCAGCGTTTCTACGAGCCGATTTCGGACCTGTCGGAGAAGTACAACATCCTGCAGGCCGCCATGGCGGCCAGCGAGCGCATTTTCAAGCTGCTCGATACGCCGGTCCACATCAAGGACGAGGGCCGGATGCCAATCGAAGACTTCCAATCGATCGAATTTCGCAACGTCTCGTTTGCCTACAACGATGAAGAGTGGGTATTGAAAAACGTCTCATTCCGCGTCAATCGCGGCGAGCGCGTCGCCCTGGTGGGACATACCGGCGCAGGGAAGACGACCGTCACCGCGCTGCTGCTGCGTTTCTATGAGCCGCAGCGCGGAGAGATTCTCGTCAACGGCGTCAACATCCGGGAGTACACGCTCGAGTCGCTGCGCGCGTTGTTTGCGATCGTGCAGCAGGATTTCTTTCTCTTCACCGGTACGGTCGAGCAGAACATCTCGCTTGCCGATCCGGAGATTCCGTCCGAAGCTGTGCGCGAAGCCGCGCGGCGCGTGCAGGCGAGCAAGTTCATCGACCGGCTGCCGAATACCTACGATGCCGAGGTCCGCGAGCGTGGGGCGGGATTTTCGGTGGGTGAAAAGCAGTTACTGTCATTTGCGCGTGCTTTGGCGTTCAATCCGCCGGTGCTGATCCTCGACGAAGCAACCTCATCGATCGACACTGAGACGGAACGGCTGATTCAGGAAGCCATCCAGACGCTGCTCGCCGGCCGGACGTCGATCGTGATCGCACATCGACTCTCGACGATTCGATCGGCCGACATGATCCTCGTCTTTCATCATGGCGAGATTCGCGAGCGCGGCACGCACGAAGAACTGATGCAGATGGACGGTCTGTATCGCAAGCTGTACGAGATCCAGTATCGCGAGGCGCTAACTGCCTGATCTCGTACACGTTATTTGACTTTGCCCATTAACAGGTCTACCGTTTGTTATCGTCCAAAAACGGTGCGAAGCGCGGGCGTGAATGAGGAGGGGAGGATGACCGTAAGGTTTTTCCCCGGAAGCCGTAAACAGAAGACAACGCTGATTCAGGGATTTCTATCCAAGTACCGCGTGGCGCATGAGTTGGCGCTCCCCGAGGAGTACAAAAGCAAGATTTTTCACCTCGGGACTGACCCCGCTGTTGAAGTCGATGGACGCCTGTTCGTCGATCCGAACGTCGACGCTCTGAAGAAGATCTTCCACGTCGACTAAGCGCGAACCGCTGTAGCCGCCACATCGCGACGGGTTAGCAGCGCTCAATAATGATTAGGTAGCGGCGTCCATGGCCAAGTATTGGTGGCAATGCATCTCGTGCGGCGACAGACCAGCCTGGTTGGAGGTCTGCCACTCACGCAGCATAGCGGCCTTCATCTGGGATGAGTTGGCACCAAGCGGCTGGGATCAGCGCCTTCTGCGCCGTGGGTGCAAGTGCAAACGTCGCTCGCTGCGTATCACGTACAGGTTTCAACGCGGCGATCCCGAGAGAATCAGTGTCAAACATATCGTTGGGCTTGGCCCGGATGGCGACTATCTCCCGATGCTCTGGGAGACCTTTCGGCATTCGAGTCCCCGGACGACTTGGATTGACTTCAAATACCAAAGGGGCCGCAGCCCCTGGGGTCTCAACAAACGGCTGGTTCTGAAGAAGCCACAACTTGCGCGCTTGCTGCGAACGTACAAATACGCCACCGGTCAGACGATCGCAGCCGCCACCTAACTCTTGAAATCGAACATGAA
>JALYZI010000168.1 GCA_030948915.1 Acidobacteriota bacterium | reverse complement strand
GAGAAGAAGCGTGGCGCTGACCGCAAGGAAAATCGCCACTCCGCCCATCATGGCGGTCGGCTTGTCGTGCCACCGATCAGCTTTGGGAGCGGCGACGGCTCCGATGCGGCGCGCGAGATAACGCACCATCGGCGTTAGAGCAATCGCGAGCAGCATGGCTGCGCCGCTGATCTCCGCTGCGCGGACGTAGAACACACTCGTCATCTGTTGGTGATCCTCGGGGTTCGACGCAGAAGTTATTATACGTGTCGCCGGAAGTCAAGGAGAAGCGACAGTTACGCTGTTCAAGCGCCCCGAAAAATACTCGATCACCTGTTTGAGGATCCCGTCCAGCGACGTGCGCGGCTTGAAACCGATCAACGCTGCGACTTTGGAAATATCGGGGACTCGACGCGGCATGTCTTCGAACCCTTCCTCGTAAGCTTCGGCATAGGGGATGTGGATGATCTCCGACGCCGAGCTCGTCAGTTCGCGAATCCGTTCGGCGACTTTCTCGATCGAGATTTCTTCGGTGGAACCGACATTGAGGACCTCGCCGACGGCCCCGGGATGTTCCATCAGAGCGACCAGCGCGCCAATGACATCGCCAACATACGCAAAACAACGCGTTTGCTGTCCCGTTCCGAAAACCGTAAGCGGCCGTCCCGAGAGCGCCTGTTTTACGAGCGTCGGGATGACCATTCCGTATTGCCCGGTCTGGCGGGGCCCGACGGTGTTGAAGAGCCTGACGATCACCGTCGGCAGCTTCTTTTCTCGCCAGTAGGCGAGCGCAAGAAACTCGTCGATCGCTTTCGAACAGGCGTAGCTCCAGCGGCCCTTGGTCGTGGCGCCCATCACGAGATTGCCGTCTTCGCGGAACGGGACCTGCTCGCTCAGGCCGTAGACCTCCGAAGTCGACGCGATGAGGACTTTCTTCTTTTTCTTGTTCGCGGCCGACAATACGACTTCTGTACCGCGCACGTTCGTCTCGATCGTTCGCACCGGACTCTCGACGATGAGCTTTACGCCGACCGCCGCAGCGAGGTGAAACACGACGTCGCACTGGTCGACGAGCTCGGCCAGGACCGGATAGTTGTGTACGGTGTCGATCGTGTAGTGGAAATGCGGGTTGCCCTTGAGGTGCCGGATGTTGTCGAAACTTCCGGTCGACAGATCGTCAATGATGAACACTTCGTCGCCGCGCGCGATGTACGCGTCAGCGAGATGTGAGCCGATAAAACCCGATCCACCGGTGATGAGAACGCGCAAGAGAATGACTCCGATCGATGTGCCTGTGAGTCCTCGGACTCAAGAAGTGAGGTCGCGAGTGAGCCGGATTATATCGGCGATCAGCCGCTCTTTCGAATAGTTTTTCACCGCGAAATCCCGTGCACGCTGCGCCATCGCGCTAGCTAACTCCTTGTCTCCGATGATGCGCGCGAGTGCCGCCGCGAACGCGTTTTCGTCGTTTGTGGCCGTGGCCACCCCACGCTCGCGTAAATCGTAGGAACCTTCGCGGGACTCGACGCTCTCGCGTATCGGTCCGAGGAGATCGACCACGCCGCCGACAGCGGTGCTGACGACGGGAATTCCATTTGCCATTGCCTCGATCAGTGCAAGTGGTGTCCCTTCGTTGAGCGAGGTGAGCGCGACCACGTCAACCGCAGCGTAGATTGCGGATGGCTCACGTACGCCGGCGAAGCAGACTCGATCGGTCACGTGAAGTTCCGCCGCTCGCTTTTGAAGAGCTGGACGGTCCGACCCGTCACCGAAAACCGCGAATCGAACACCGGTGGGAAAGTGCGCGGCGACACGAAGGAAGAGGTCGTGATTCTTGATCGCGGTCAAACGTCCCACGATCCCGACGACTTTGTCGGACGGCGCTGCGCCCAATTCCCGTCGCAGTTCTTCGCGATGGTCACGTCTGGCGTTCAGAAATTCGAGGTCGATTCCCAACGGCACGATCGCAAACTGCTCGGGACGGCCGATACGAAAGACTTCCTGAATCTCGTGCTTCTGCTGTGCGGCCAGGACGACGATACGGTCGGTCGCAATACGCGCAAGGATGCGTTCAATCGTAAGGAAAAGTCGCGTTTTCAGAGCGCCGTAGTAACTGTGAAAAATGTGCCCGTGGAAAGTGTGTATGCATCGGCAGCGACGCGGTCTCCCGATCAGAGTCAATGGTGTGAGGTATCGATACAACAGACCAGCGACGCGTCCAACCGTTCCGGCCTTCGCCGTGTGAGTATGGATCACATCGGGCTGCAAGCGAACGAACAAACGGTACGTCTTCCAGATCGTGAGCGCATCGGCGATCGAGATCTCGCGGCTCATTCCCGGAAAGACGATCGGTGTGACCCCGTGCGCTGTTGCAAAATCCGACATGTCCGCCTCGCCGGCCGCGACTCGGCCTGTGATGAGCGTCGTCGCGAATTCGGCATCGTTCAGCGCCGCAGAAAGCCAGACGACATGACGCGCAGGACCTCCGACATTGAGGCGCGTGATCAGACGCGCGATGCGAATGCGTCGCGGCGATTGGGATTTCAATGTGCTACCGGCGACGGATTGATTAAGGAAGAGCGCCGTGGGTTACGCGTGTTCCCAAAGTGTAGGTACCAGGGCGATGGGTGACAGAGCGACATATCAGCGGATCCGGGGCTTATCGCGCGAGGATTGTACTCACTTCGTGAACGAGAACATCCTCAGCCTTCTCGAAGATGAGGCCCTCGCGGTGCTTGAGAACCCGTACGTCACACCCGCGATCTGCCAGAAGATCGCGCAGACACCACGGTTGACCGGCTTCTACTCGGTACGCCTGCGTCTGGTTGCGCACAAGCACACGCCGCAGGCGTACTCGGTCAAGTTCGTTCATTATCTTTACTGGACGGATCTCGTCCGGCTGTCCGTCGAGGTCAAAGTGCCCGCTCCCGTCCGCCGCGCAATCGACACGCTCCTCGTCAATCGCGTGGACAAACTCACGCTGGGCGAACGGATTACGTCCGCAAAGCGCTGCAGCCACGCTCTGATCAAGGCGTTTCTCTTCGATCCCGACCCGAAGGTATTCGAAGCGCTCCTCATCAATCAGCGCCTTCGCGAAGACGACCTCCTGGTCGTTGCGAACAGCGAACGCGCGTCCCCTGCCCAACTCCAGCTGATCGCCGGGGATCGGAAGTGGTCCTATCGGTACACTGTCCGCAAAGCACTAGTGATGAACCCACTTACCCCTCGATCGATCGCTGCCTCGCTTCTGCGCTACTTCACCGCCCGTGACCTTCGCCTGATCCATGGGAACCCTTCGACCACGGTCTACGTCCGGCGCTGCATTGAGCGCCTTCACCCAGCAGATTACAATTTGGCCCTCAATGCCTGAACCGACGCAGCAGCCGTACTCGGAGCTCGCGTCGTTTGGCGAAGAACTCCGGCGCGAGCGCGAGATCCGCGGCATCTCGCTGAAGGAAATCGCCGACGCCACCAAAATCAGCAAGCGATTCCTCGAGGCGATCGAGCGCAACGACCACCGCACGTTGCCGGCCCCTGTCTTCACCCGCGGATTCATCCGCGAATACTCCCGTTACCTCGGCCTCAACGCCGACGAGATCGTGAATCGCTACAACTTCGCGGCCGCCGGTGACGATCGCATTGAAAAATCGCCACACCTCGAACGGCTCACGCATCCCGATGCGCCGCCGAAGAAAGGGATTCCGCCGCCGTACGCCCGTGTCGATCGGAACGTATACGTCCTTCTTCTCATCATCGCCATTCTCGCGGCCGCGACATTCGTGGCAATGCGACACAAACGTGCAACCGCGGAAGCCTCGAAGATCGAGTCCCCAGTCACGCCTCCTCGGCGGTCGATCGCGCCCCCACCAGCGCTGGCTGCGCCGCAGCCCATGCGCATGACGATTGACGCTGACGCGGCTTCAATCATCCAGCTCGACGCGGACGGCAAGGAAGTCATCAACGAGACTCTTCACAGCGGAGCGCATCGCACCGTGCAAGCGATGGAAACGTTTCATTTCCGGACGATCGGAAATGCCGCCGGGATCAAACTCGCCCTGAACGATGTTCCCCTTGCACCGCTCGGGCGCGACGGAGAGGTCATCCACGATCGCACTTTCGGACGGGGAGACTTGCGAACAAACCCATGAGCAGCGCCACTCCCAACACCGAACTGACCGCCGCCCTCGTCATCGCCCGCATCGAGGATGGGTCCTATCCGCGCGAGACGATCCTCAACATCGCGGGAGGTTATCTTCCGCTTCCGCAGGAGGACCTCATCACGGTGGTGGCGCTGCTCGCGATCTCAGCCGACGCCGAGGTCGCGCAACTCGCTCACCAGACGCTGAAGGACGTTCCGCTTCGCAGCCTGCTCGCGTTCGCGGCGAATGAGGCGTCGTCGCCCGACAATCTCTCGCTGCTGTTGCGCGCCACCGATGACGCCTCGGTGCTGGAAGCGCTGATTCGCAACCGCGCGGTTCCCGACGCCGCGATCGTCGATCTTGCCGGACGCGCAGAACCGGGCGTGCAGGAAATCATCGTCATCAACCAACTGCGCATCCTGCGCGCGCCGGAAATTCTCGACGCACTTCTCGCCAATCCGCGAGTCTCCAACGAAGCGCGTCGCCGCGCGCTGGAAACGCGCGAGGAGTTCTTCGACAAGAAAGCCCGGCTCGAAAAACTCGCCGAGGATGAAATCGCCGACTTTCTGCCGGACGACGCCATCGCCGACCTGCTGGCGAAGGCGGCCGAGACGGAGGACGCGAGTCCGGCCCCTCCCCCTGAGTTGAATGAAACCGAGAAGCGGGACCCGGTCAAGCAATCGGTCTTTGCGGAACTTCTGGCGATGACCGTCGGCCAGAAAGTGCAGATGGCGTTCAAGGGTGGGAAAACGTACCGGACGATCCTCATCCGCGACCGCAACAAGCTCGTCTGCAGCGCGGTGGTCCGCAACCCGCGCATGAGCGAAAGCGAGGCCGAGCAAATCGCGGGGATGCGCAACGTCGACGATGAGGTCCTCCGGCTCATTTCCAGCCGGCGCGACTGGATGTCGAAGTACAACGTCGTCATTGCACTCGCGCGCAATCCCAAAGTGCCCATTGGAGTTGTCGTGCCCTTGATCAATCGATTAACCTTACGAGACTTGAAAATGCTGAAGGACGATAGGGGGGTCAGCGAGGTCGTCCGCTCCATGTCTCGCAAGCTCTTCCAGCAGCGGAGCAAAAAATCCTGAATGAAGATCAACTACTACGACGTCCTGGGCGTCGAACGTTCGGCCTCGGAGACGGAGATTCGAGACCGGTTCCGCCAGCTTGCCCGTTCCAATCATCCGGATCGCGTCAAAGGAACGGATAAGGCGGAAGCCGAGAGGAAGTTTCAGACGCTCACCGAAGCGGTGAACGTGCTGACCAATCCCGCGCGCCGCAAGCAGCACGACGCGGAGCTCAGCGTCGGAATCAACAAGGGCACCGCCGATCTGACCCAGGTCGCGAAGGTTTACATGTCGAAAGGCGTGAAGGCTTTCAAGGA
>JALYZI010000152.1 GCA_030948915.1 Acidobacteriota bacterium | reverse complement strand
GGAAAGCTCGACTGGAACGCCAGCGCCAGAACCCTTGCGACCTTGCGCTACAACTACACGTGGTCGGATCAGAAGAACGGCACCTTCGACGTCAACTCGTGGGGTCGCAGCGCGAACGCCGACGAGCGCGATTCGTCGAATGCCGGAACAGGGTCGCTGATCTCGACCGTCAGCAACGACCTGCTCAACGAGTTCCGGTTCCAGTACGCGCGCGAGAATCGTCCGCGTCCTTACACCGGACCGAACGTCACCGGTCAGTCGCGGCCGCTGCCGGATACCGCCTTCGACTTCGGGCGCAGCTACCGCTTCGGAGAACCGTTCTTCATTCCTGTTAAGTATTATGATACACGTTTTCAATTAAACAATAACGTATCTATTTTGCGCGGAGCGCATTCGTACAAAGCCGGCGTCGAGTACAACCACGTCAATTCCGTGCAGACGTTCGTCGGATTTGCGAATGGCCGTTTCATCTTCGATTCGACGGATGGCTTCCTCAACTACCTGCGAAATCCGAAATTCGTGGAGTGCTCGAATGGATCGAGTTCCGAGACCGGCGCGTGCCCGGCCGGCACCAGCATCACCGGGCCGGTGCTTCTCTATCTGCAGCAGGCAGGCGTCGGCAATCTGACTGTCGAGGAAGCGGGCACACAGACCATTCCGCAGAACGAGCCGGCCGCATTCGTCCAGGATGCGTGGCAGGTATCGCCGAATCTGAACGTGCAGTACGGCCTCCGATGGGAAGCGCAGGTCGAGCCGGATCCGATCACACCGCCGAACCAGGTGTTCTTCGCGGGCTTCATCGGAAAAACGAGAAAGGGTCAGGAGTTTCCATCGAATGGAAAGATCCCATCCGACTACAAAATGTGGCAGCCGCGCCTCGGCCTGTCGTGGAACCCCAGCGGCGATGGCAAGAAAGTCTTTCGTGCGAACGCGGGCATCTACTACGGACGCATTCCGGGCCTGACGCTCGCTTCGTCGCGTTCGACCAATGGCAGCCGCGGACAGACGATCTTCCGCAACAGCGGGTTCAACCCTCCGTGTCCGAACGGCAGCTCCAGTCTGCCGGCTTACCCTAATCTCATCCCGCAGTCGTGCATCGGATCACCCTTCGATCCGGACGTGTTCGTGTTCGATCGCCACTTCCGCAATCCGCGGACGCGGTCGGCCAGCGTCTCGTGGGAGCAGGAATTCATCCCGAACTATGCCTTCCTCGCGAAGTACAACTACGCGAAGGGCGATCACATCACCCGCTTCATCAACCGCAACGATGCCCTCCTCGGCTCGCCGTGGAGCGCAGGTCTCGGATCGGACGGAAGCAACGGCATCGGGCAGCTGACTACCGTCGAATCGTCAGCCAGAAGCCAGTACAACGGGATCACTCTCGGCGTGACGAAGCGGCCGACGCACAACCTGCAGTTCCAGATCAATTACACGTATTCGAAGGACAAGTCCGACGACGACAACGAGCGCGACCCATTCACGCTCCGCTACGCGAAGATCACAAACCTCGACGCGGAGTACGGCTACTCCGATCGCGACCAGCGCCACCGTGTCAACTCGTGGCTGCTATGGAACGCGCCGGCCGGACTCGACGTCAACTTCCGTTATGCGTATCGCTCCGCGCAGCCGCAGTCGCTCTCCTGCGTTGTCAGCGCCGCGTTTTGCGGCAAGGACGCGTTCGGCGGGCAGCGCTTCAATGCGATTGCGGCGACGCCGCAGGACCGCATCAACCCGGATGGCTCGGTCACGCAGCGCAATCTCGGCCGCAAAGACAATCAGTATTCATCGCTCGATATGCGTCTCTCGCGGCCGTTCAACTACGGCGCGATCACTCTCGAGCCGGCGATCGATGTCTTCAACCTGTTCAACAGCAAGAATCTTCGACACCCGGAGACCACGAATCTGATCTTCAACTTCGACGGAACAGTGCAGAGCGGCGTCGGAGATCCGCGTCAGATGCAGTTGGGATTGCGGGTGATCTGGTAGGGAAACGGGGCGCCGGCTTCCAGCCGGCGCTCCTACAGTTTCTTCTTGATCGGAAGCTTGATGGCCGTTGCGTCGCCGAACATGCGCGCGCGGCCTTTCTGAATCGGCAGCCTGGTGTAGACCTGCGTCGACAGGATCGAGGCGTGGCCGAGGATTTCCTGGACTTCGCGGATGTCGGCGCCGCTCGATACGAGCATCGCCGCCATGGTGTGCCGCAGCGCGTGCGGTGTGATGTGACGCTTGATCTCGGCGAGACGGACATGCTTCTTGAAGATGTTCTCGATCGAGTAAATCGTCAGGCGCGTTCCTGAGCGTCCGACGAACAGCGCGGGGGTGTCGAGCGTGCGCTCGCTTCTCAAATCGATGTAAGTCCGCAGAGCGCCGACGACGAGCTCCGAGGTCAGTGCGACGCTGCGTCCGCGGGTGGCGCGGCCGGTGATCTGGATCTGCCGGTTGTCGAGGTCGACATCGGCGACGTTCAGCGCCACGAGCTCGCCGATCCGGATTCCGGTCGAGAAGAGCAGCTCGAGGATGAGGTTGTCGCGGATCGCGCAGAAGTAACGATTGCGTCCACCGGGTGAATGATCGCGCAGCGTAGCGAGCTCCGTGATCTGATCCTTCGGCGCGGCCAGCAGCGAGCGGACCTCGCGCGCAGAAAGGACCGTCGGAACGCGATTCTCGACCGGCCGCTTGATCTTCAGCTTGCGCGCCGGCGATTCGCTGACCACGCCCTTCTCCTCGAGATAGCGGAAGAAAACCTTCAGCGCGGCGACTTTTCTACGAATGGACGTATCGCGATACGGTCCGGTGCCGAGCTTCTCGAGGTACTCCTCGAGCTGTTCGGGTGTGATGTCCACCATGTTCGCGTCGTTGACGTGGACATTGAATTGACTGAGGTCCGATTGGTACGCGCGAATCGTGCGGTCGGACAGATTTCTTACAGCCTGCCCGTGTTGCAGGAAGTCGGCAATCGCCTGTTGCACGTTCATCGTCGTCACGCTTTCAGCTCTCTGATTTTGGAGGGGGGCTGGTCGAAGTGTATTTGAGACCAGTTCTTTGTCAAGAATTATTTGTTTCATCAATATGCTGTAAAAGCATGACACAATAAATCTTTAGCAATGCGGGGGCAGAGGCTATTTGTGCGGCCGATCGAACCCGGCGACGCCGACACGGTCCGCGGCTTTCTGGCAGTTCACGCACAGCAGAATGCCGTTCCGGCATGCGGCCTGATCGGCAAATTGCTTGGCGAGCTGGTGGCCGTGATGGCGATCGATCTGGGGGAGGCCAACGGCCTTCGGATCCGTGACCTCATCGTAGCTCCCGAGCTGCGCCGCAAGCGGATTGGACGCGTGATGATGAGCGAGGTCGAGTCGCTCGCGGCAAAGATGGAACGCGATTGGCTCATAGCCGAGGGAGCAGAGAGTTCGCGCGAGTTTTTGCGGCGCGTGGGTTTCATCGATGAGGGGACACGCATGGTGAGGAGGGTCGCCCGGTGAGTTCGAGTTGTCGGTTGTCAGTTGCCGGTTGTCTGATGCTGTTCGCGGTCGCTTGCGTCCGAACGACACCCCCACCCCCACCGACCGTCCCGCCCGCCGCCCCGATCGTCGCGCCTGAGCCGCCGCCTCCGACACTCGATGAGGCGCTCGCCGCGAAAGCCGCCGGAAAGCTCGACGAGTTCGACCACATCCTGCGCGCCCTTGCGAACTCGCCCGAACCGCAGACGCAACACCGCGCGCTCGCGCTGCTCGCACTGCACGAAAACAGTGTTCCGCTGCTCGAGCAGGCGGCCAGTGCCTATCCTGAAGTCGGGGCGTGGCTGCGACTGAGAATCGTCGAGCTGCAGCGCGACTCGGAACATTTTTCCGAGGCTGCCGCTGCGGCAACGCGGATCCTGCAGGATGCGCCCACCAGCTCCGCTGCGACGATTGCGCGCGTGCGGCTTCCCGCGCTGTACGCGCTCGCGAACGATACTGCCGGCGCGGATAAAGCGTCGAGAGACCTTGCGAGCGTCGCCATCGATGAGCTGACCGAGGACGAATTCGTCAAAGCGGCGACCGCGCTCGACAAGGCAGGGCGAGCGGATCTGGCGGGGTCTATTCGCATGCGTCTGCTGACCACGTATCCGCAGGGCCGATTCACGGAACAAACTTACGCCGCCGCGGCGATTGACACAATGAACGTCAATGACGCGCTCGGCCTCGCGAGACGCTTAGCCGCGCAGGACCACTACGACGAAGCGCTCGATCTGATGCGACGCATCGAACAGCGCGATCCGAATGCTGTCACGTCGCGCGAATATCAGTCGTTCCGCCTTCGCGCGCTCTTCAACTCGCGTCACTACGACGACGTGCTCAAAGAAACCGATCCTCGGAAGCTCAAAGATCCGGCGCTGATGCTTTTGCGCGCGCGCGCTGCCTGGCGCGCGGACGAGCCGGAAGCATTTCTCGCGGGACTCAAACGCATCGAGCGTCTGTATCCCAGGAGTCCCCAGGCCGCGGAGGCCAAGCTTCTGCGAGCGAAGTACTACAGCGTCGACGATCTCAAGCCGGACGCAGCGATCGCGAACCTGGAGCAAGGTCTCAAGGGTGTCGGATCAGGCTCAGAGGGCGAAAATCTCTGGACCCTCGGTTGGACATACGTGCTCGCAAAGCGCTACGACGACGCGCTCGGCACCTTCGATCGATACGCCAAAGAATTTCCCGACGGCGACTACCTCAGCAATTCACTTTTCTGGGCGGGGAAGATTCATGAGTGGCGCGGCCAGATCGAACAGCGCAACGCCGCGCTCAACACCCTGCTCAACAGCTATCCGTACAGCTATTACAGCGTCCGCGCCCGCGAAATCCTCGGGCAGCCGGTGGTCGCGCCGCTGGAAATGGCGAATGGGAATGCTTTCCCGAACGTCGATGCCGAAGTCGCCAAAACGAACGAGCCGCGCCTCGATTGGGTGCGCGAGCTCACGTGGCTCGGACTCAATCGCGAGGCGTCGGCGGAAATGAAAGGGATCGCCGCGGCCCATCCAGAGAACGCAGGCATCGCTTTCAAGCTGGCGGACCTCTACGCGTCGTCGGGCGAGCCCTTCAAGGCGATCACGATGCTGCAGCGCAACTTCCGCCCGTTCATCCGTCACGGCGGAACCGGTGTGCCGCATCGCTTCTGGGAGATACTGTTCCCGCTCAAATACTGGGAGTCGATTCGCACGGAGGCCGAGCGGCGGCAGATTGATCCGTACCTCATCGCGTCGATCATTCGTCAGGAGAGTGGGTTCGAGCCGGCGGTCGTCTCCAACGCCGGCGCGGTCGGGATCATGCAGATCATGCCGCACGAGGTCGAGCGAATCGCGAGCGCCGCCGGTATTCAGACCCCAAGCCGCCAGCAACTATTCGATCCACCGACCAATATCGCCATCGGCGTCGCCGAATACGCTCAGAAGCTGGCCGTGATGCGGGGCACTGAGGTTCTCGCGATTGCGGCCTACAATGCTGGTGAGGATGTCGTTGGCAAATGGATTGCTCAAGCGCCCCTCGATGACATCGACTTATTCATAGAATCGATTCCGTATAACGAGACGCGGCTCTACGTCAAAAGCGTTACGCGGAACCGCTTCGAGTATCGGCGGATATATGAGGGCGTCTCTAGTTCTTCGTAGTCCCACGGTTCTGGCAGCGACCATTTTTGCCTGGCTCCTCGGCGCCTCAGTCGAGGCGAGCACGACCCAACTCCTCCTCAAACGCGACACGCATCCCGAAGGCATGATCAACGGGGTCGTCGACCTCACCGTCAGCCCCGGTTTCGACGACGCGCGCGTCACCGTCGTTGTCGATGGGCAAAAGCTCGCTGACGGACTCCGCTCCCCCTATCACCTGACCGTTGATTTTGGTCCGACCGTCGTCGAGCACAAGATCACGGTGATCGCGTATGCCGGCGAGAAAAAGCGCGTTCAGTGGCACGAGACGATCAACCATGGCCACTCGCCGCTGGCAATCAACTTGCGGCCGGTCGATCTGAGCAACCGCGTATTCGAAGCGTCGGTGACTTCACCGCAGAACGATCCGGTTCAGGCCGTGCAGTTCTGGGATGGTGGAAAGGTCATCGCGACACTCGACGCAGAGCCGTATCGCTTCACGGTTCCGGCGGAGAACTTTGCGCAGCAATTCGTGCAGGTCACCGCCAAGACCAAATCGGGCGAAGAAGCCGCTGATTTCTGGTCAGGATCAGGCGACGTGCACGCGGAATCGGTCGAAGTGCGCACAGTTCCGATTTTCGTATCGGTCGTCGACCGCAATGGCGTTACGCACGACGACGTGGACCGTTCGCTGTTCCGAATCATGGACAATGGCAGCGAAGGAAAAATCCTCGAATTCGGCAAGGCATTCGATCAAAAGATTTCGATCGCGCTCATCGTCGACGCCTCGGCCAGCATGACGTATTCGATGTCCGACGCAGTGAAGGCTGCGCTGGCGTTCGTCCGGCACACGCTCAAAGAGGGTGACCGCTGCACCGTTTTCTCCGTTCGCGATACCCCTCGCCGCGAGGTGCCCATCACCGCCGACCGAACGTCGGTGGAAAAGGCCCTCAGCGGCATCAAGCCGTCCGGCAGGACTTCGCTCTACGACGCGATCGCCAGCGCGACTCGCGAGTTGCGGGGCGAAAAGGTGCGTAAGGCGATCGTCATTCTGAGCGACGGCGGCGATACCTCATCTGTGATGTCGTTTGAAGAGCTCGACCGTCTGAGCAAGGAAGCGGGAATTCCGCTGTACTTCATCGCGTACGACAGCGGTGCCCCGAGCGAGCCGCAGGAAGTCGACCGCATGAACTATCTGGCGGGCGAGACCGGCGGCTTCCTCGTCACCGCCTCGGCCGACAACCTGCAGGCGAAGTACGGCGACATCGAGAAGGATCTTCGCGCGCAGTACGCGATCCTCTATCAGATCAGCGATCTCGCGAAGCACAACGAGTGGCGCAAGATCCGGGTGGTGTTGAATTCGCCGAAACTGACGGCCCGCACGATCCGCGGCTACTTTACGCCGTAGAATCCCCCCCGGTGACCCGCAACGACGCCCTCATCGCGCAATTTCGGCGCGAGCTGAAGAGCACCCCTGCATTTCAGCGCTTCCTCGAAGCCGTGCGCATCGATATCACCGGGCTGGCGGCCGAGGCGCGGGCGCTGACGATTGCAACGCTGCAGGAGTCGCTCACCAAACGGATCGCGGTGATTGTTCCCGGCGACGCGGCGATTGACGATTTCGAATCGGCGCTCCGGCTCTTTCACCGCGAGCCGAAATGCGTCTCCGCATATCCGAGCCCCTCGCTTTCTCCCTACCAGGAGCTCTCGCCTTCCCTCGGCGTCGTTCGCGAAGAGATTCAGGCGCTGGGCATGCTCGTCGACGCGGAGCTCGACATCCTCATCATCCCGGCGCGAGCTCTCTTCTCGCGGATGCCGCCTCGCGACGTGTTCTCGAGTCGCCGGATCGCGCTGCAACAGGGCGCCGACATCGACGCGCGCGCCGTGCTCGAGCGGCTGGTGGAGAACGGATTCGTGAGGACGGATCTCGTCGGCGAAGCGGGCGAGTTCGCGTTTCGCGGCGGAATCCTCGACGTCTTTCCGCCTAACTCCGCAAAACCACTTCGCCTGGAGCTGTTCGGCGACACGATCGAATCGCTTCGGCATTTCGACGTGGAGACACAGCGATCAGAAGACGTGAGCGAATCCGCGACGATTCTTCCGATGACGCAATTCCCGATCACGCGCGAAACACGCAGTGCGATCGCGCGGCGCTTGTCGCTCGACTTCATGGATCCGCTTTTCAAACGCGATGTCGCCGAGAAAATCGATCGGCTCAACGAGCATTCAACGTTTCCCGGCGTCGAGCACTACGCGGTTGTCGCAACAGAGACAGTTCCCTTCGCCGATTACATCCGCGATTGGGAAGTGGTCCTCGTCGAACCCGACCAGATCACAACGAACGTCGCCAAGTTCGAAGCATTGCTGCGTGCGGAATACGAAGGGGCGGCGGCCAAAGGAAAGGCCGCTTATCCACCCGACAAGCTAACGACGCCGGGTACTGACGTCCTCAATTTCCTCGGCGGCGCGCGGCTCGCGATGAGCGAGGTGCACATCGCGACAAAGGAGTACGCCGAGGTGCGGATGCATGCGCCGCAGGTGGACCGGTATACCAACCGGCTGAGCGAGTGGGCGGCTGACGTCAAAAAGTCGAGGGATCGGCGGCAGATTCTCTTCACCGCGACCAAAGGCGGGCATGAAAAAGTCGAGCGGCTGCTGAAAGAGTTCGAGATCCAGATCGAGATCACGTCAGGCGCTCTGCCGCGCGGCTTCCACTTCGACGAGATCAATCTCACCGCGTATTCGGAATGGGATCTCTTCGAACCGCCGACGTCGACGCGCATCGGCGGCAGAAAGCGGACTGCCGATGCTTTCGCGACCGACCTGCGCGATCTCAAAGTCGGCGACTACATCGTGCACGTCGATCACGGCGTCGGGCGTTTTCATGGCCTGCAGCGAATTCCGTTCGGCGAAACGGAGCGCGAAGTCATGGAGATCGAGTACTCCGGTGGCGGCAAGCTCCTGATGCCGATGGAGAACCTCAACCTCATTCAGAAGTACTCGGGCGGCGCGGACACGCAGCCGAAACTCGACAAACTCGGCGGCACCGCCTGGGCGCGCACGAAGGATTCGGTGAAGAAAGCGATGCGCGACATGGCCGACGAGCTCCTCAAGCTCTACGCCACGCGCCAGATGGTGCAGGGCCACGCGTTCAGCAAGGACTCGCCGTGGCAATTCGAGTTCGAAGAAGCGTTCGAGTTCGAGGAGACCGAGGATCAGGCGGCCGCGATCGACGATGTGAAGTCGGACATGGAGTCGCGCAAGCCAATGGACCGCCTGCTGTGCGGCGACGTCGGATATGGAAAAACTGAAGTCGCGATGCGCGCGGGGTTCAAGGCGGTGATGGACGGCAAGCAGGTCGCGATGCTCGCACCGACAACCATCCTCGCCTATCAGCACTATCGGACGTTTCTGCGACGTTTTGCATCATTTCCGGTGACGATCGAGCTGTTGACGCGCTACTACTCGGCGAAGGAACAGAAAGAGATCGTGAGGAAGCTCGAGACCGGCGAGATCGACATCGTGATCGGCACGCATCGCGTTCTCTCGAAGGACATCGCGTTCAAGGATCTCGGTCTGCTGATCATCGACGAAGAACAACGATTCGGCGTCGCGCAAAAAGAGCGCCTCAAGCAGATGAAGAAAGCGATCGACGTCCTTTCGATGTCTGCCACGCCGATTCCGAGGACGCTCAACATGTCGCTGATCGGAATCCGCGATATCTCGGTCATCGAGACGCCGCCGAAAGACCGGCTCGCGATTCAAACCGCGGTCGTGCCGTTCAACGACGACTTCATCCGCGAGGCGGTCGAATTCGAAACCGGACGCGGCGGCCAGATTTTCGTCGTGCACAACCGCGTCGAATCGATATACGGCATGAAGGAGTATCTCGAGAAGGTCGTTCCCGGCTTGCGCGTGATCGTCGGCCACGGACAGATGGAGGAGCGCGAGCTGGAACGCGCGATGTCGGCCTTCATCACCCGCGAATTCGACGTCCTTCTCGCGACGACCATCATCGAAAATGGTATTGATATACCAGCATGTAATACTATACTAATAAATCATGCTGAACGCTTCGGGCTGTCCCAGCTCTATCAACTTCGCGGCCGCGTGGGCCGCAGCGACCGGCTGGCGTTCTGCTACCTGCTGGTGCCGAGCGACAAGATCCTGACCAGCGACGCGCGCAAACGTCTGGCCGCAATCCAGGAGTTCGCCGACCTCGGCGCAGGCTTCCGCATCGCCGCCAAAGACCTCGAGATCCGCGGCTCGGGCAACATCCTCGGCGGCGAGCAATCGGGAGAGATCGCGGCCGTCGGCTTCGAGATGTACACCAAGCTGCTGGAGGAGTCGATCCGCGAGCTGAAGGGCGAAACGATCGAAGAGGAAGTCGAGACCTCGATGAACCTCGGCGTCGACATCTACATCCCGCACGATTACATCGGCGACGAAAACGTACGCATGATGTTCTACAAGAAAATCGCCGCCGCCACGACCGATGAGCGGCTCGATGCGATCGGCAGCGAAATGCGAGACCGGTTCGGTGCCCTGCCCGCGAATGTCGAGCACCTCCTGCGCTTCGTTCGCGTGAAGCGATATGCGCAGCAGCTGGGCGTGTTGTCGATTGTCCGCGAAGGCGCCCGCGGCGTGATGAAGATGACGCAGCGCGCCAAAATCGATCCCAACAAGCTGATGCAGCTGATCAACGACAATCCATTGGTGAAGTTCACGCCCAATGGCGTGCTCTCTTTCCCACTCAAGGCCCACGGCCCGCTGGTCATCGATGCCATCAAAGAGCTGCTGCAGATGATCGCGGCCTGACGCGATAAACTGACATCGGAATCGTGCGGCGACAACTCATCCTCCTGTTATGCGTGGCCCTCGCGGCCTGCCATCGCAAGCCGTCCATTCCGCCCGATGTCGTGGCGCGCGTCGGCGATCGCATGATCACGCTCGCCGATTACAAGCGGTACCTCGAACGGAATGCCGGTACGGACCTGTCGCAAGTCGGCCCGGAAGTGTCGAGCGCGATGCTCGATCAGTACGTGGAGGAGATCGTCCTCTCCGAATACGCCGCGGCGCACGGCGTGGAAATCCCGGCCGAGCAAATCGCCTCCGCCGTGCGCAACGACGCCGGCGCGACCGTCATCGAGAAACGCGACGACATGCGCCGCGAAAGGCTCATCGCCACGATCTCAGCAGACGTTCCGGCGCGGTCCGACCTCGAGGTTCGCGCGTACTACGATCAGCACGCCGGCGAATTTCGCACCGGCGAGGAAGTCCACGTCCGCCAGATCCTCGTGCACGATGAAACCGTCGCCGATGACATCGAACAGAGGCTGAAGAGAGGCACGTCCTTCGAAACGTTGTCCGGTGAATTCTCGCTGGCCCCCAATGCCAAGAAAGGCGGCGAAATCGGATTCGTGGCGCGCGGGCAGCTTCCCAAGATGTTCGAGGACGAGATCTTCGCGCTGAAACCTGGCGGCATCAGCAGCGTCATACGCACTGAGTCGAGTTTTCACATCTTCAAAGTGGATGAGAGACGCGCGGCGGGCACCGTCGACCTGCAGACGGCCACTCCGGTCATTCGGGAAAGATTGAAGGACGAGCAGGTGAAGAATCGAATCGCTGAGCTTGTCAGTAAAGCCCGCAAGGAAATGCAGATCGCGGTTTTGACGAAACGGCTTCCCTTCCGATATTCGGGAGGCTTGACGAAGTCGGAAAATGAATAAAGGTGGCCGGTGGCCGGTTGTCGGTGAACGCATGAAAAGAACGCTCATATCGCTTGCTCTTGTCGCACTTGCGGGAACGGCTACGGCCGCCCAGATCGTTGAGGCCATCGTCATTCGCGTCGGTGACCGCGTCATCACGCGCACGCAATACCTCAAGCGCCTCCACGACGGCATCACCGAGATCGAGCAGACCGTTCAAGCGGCTGACATCAACACGCGCAAGGAAGAGTTCAAGAAGAATCTGACCAATGACTTGATCTCCGAGCTGTTGATCAAGGATCGCGCTGACCGGCTCAACCTGTCCGTCTCGAGCGACGAGCTGAAAGATGCCGTCGAGCGCCTCAAGCAGCAGTACGGCCTCACCACCGACGCGCAGTTCAACGATTCGCTGCAGAAATCAGGGCTCACACGCCCCGATATGGAAGCGCGCTTGCGCGACACGATTCTGATGAATAAGGTCTTCGGTCGCGAGCTCCGCGGCCGCGAAGAGCTCACCGACAAAGAGCTTCGCGAACGTTACAATCGCGAAAAAGAACACTATCGGCTTCCCGAGCGCGCGCGGTTGCGCGAGATCGTCATTCTCAAGCCCGATAACGCCACCGCTCTCGAAGAGGCGCGGCAACACGTGCAGCAGATCACCGAACAGGCCCGCGCTTCCGCCGACTTCGCACTGATCGCAAAGACTGCTTCCCAGGCGCCAACCAAAGACAAAGGGGGCGACCTCGGCGAAGTCGTGCGTGGCGAGCTGTTGCCCGAGCTCGACAAGGCCGTCTTCAACAGCACCGCCGGCGCGATCATCGGTCCGATCGAAGCCAAAACCGCATGGCACATCCTGAAAGTCGAACAGCGGCTGCCGTCCGAAGTCCCGGCGTTCGAATCCGTCAAAGACAAGCTTCGCAAAGACGCCAGCGATGACGCCTGGCAGCGCGACTACAAGGCTTACATCGACCGGCTGCGCAAGGATGCGTTCATTCAGATCAACGAAGCGAATGTTCCGACGGCCTAACATCTACGCTGCGTAGAGAGCCTTGGCGACCGAGGTATCCTCGGGACGTGGAGGCGATTCAGGCTGCGGTCGACGCGATCCGGCAACAGAAACCGCGCAAAGTCGTTGTGCTGACCGGCGCCGGCATCTCTGCCGATAGCGGAATCCCGACGTTTCGCGGCGAAGGTGGTTTGTGGCGCAATTACCGTGCGGAAGATCTCGCGACGCCGGAAGCCTTCGCACGCAATCCGCTGCTCGTTTGGGAATGGTACGAATGGCGGCGCTCGATCGTGCGCAATGCGGAGCCGAATGCCGCGCATCGCGCGATTGCGTCTCTTCCGGACGCGCTGGTCGTCACCCAGAACGTTGACGGACTTCACCATCGAGCCGGCTCGCAGAATGTCATCGAGCTGCACGGCAATCTCTTTCGCGCGCGGTGCGTTCGCGAAGAAACCAATCGCGACGCATCCAATCCATTCGACGAGCTGCCTCCCCGCTGCGAATGCGGCGCTCTCTTGCGTCCGGACGTCGTCTGGTTCGGCGAAATGCTTCCCGAAGGCGCATTCGCGAAGGCAGGACTCGCCGTGCGTGACGCCGATCTTCTGCTAGTGATCGGAACCTCCGGCGTTGTCTTTCCGGCGGCCGGTCTCGTTTCTTTTCACGAAGGGCTGTCGATCGAGATCAACCCACAACTCAGTGCCATCAGCTCGGCTTGTACATTCGCAATCGCGGCCAAAGCGGCCGACGCTACACCAACAATCATCGAGGCAATTCATGCAGGAACTGATCGCTGACCTTCCGTTGGATGACCGGCCGCGCGAAAAGATGCGGCGCCATGGCGCGGAAGGCCTTTCCGACGCGGAGCTGATTTCGCTGCTTCTCGGATCAGGAACTCGCGGCAAGAACGCAATCCAACTTGCTCGAGAACTTCTTCGGGACGGCCTGGGATCGCTGGGAAGCAGCAGTGCCGACAGCATGGCGAAGATCTCGGGCGTCGGCCTCGCGAAGGCCACCCGCATCGGCGCAGCGTTCGAGATCGCGCGCCGGCTCGCGTCCTCCGAGCCGCCCGACGGCGCGCGTTACGATGACGCGGTCGTCGCGCGAGGGCTCATCGGCCGCTACGCGCACGAATCACAAGAACATCTCGGCGCAGTGCTACTGGATTCGCGCCATCGCGTGCTCAAGCAATGCGAGATTTATGTCGGCACGGTCTCGCGTGCCCTCGTCTCGACGCGCGATGTGGTGCGCGTCGGCCTCGAAGCAAACGCCGTCGGCGTCGTCCTGTTCCACAATCACCCGTCGGGCGATCCGTCGCCGTCCGCCGAGGATCTGACGTTCACGAAACGCATCCAGCAATCGCTTTCGCTCGTCGACATCGAGCTCGTCGATCACCTCATCGTCGGCGCGCAACGCTACTGCTCCATGCGTACGAAAGGATTGCTGTAGCATTCTGAGATCGTGATCACGGCCGTCAACTTCTACCGCGTCGACGAACAGGGCGCGCTTTTCATTTCCCCCGCCATCCGCGAATGGGCTCCCGTCGCCGACCTCGGCATCGACACGGTGATCGATATGGACGCCGGCCTTGATGACTGCATTCCGACGACGCCGGAAGGCTGCCTGTACATCTACTTCCCGATCTACGACGAAGAACTGCCGACGCTGACTCGACTCGACGCCGTTGCCACGCTCGGAGCGCAACTGATACGCAGCGGCCATCGCGTGCTCTCGCATTGCGGATTGGGATTCAACCGATCCGCGCTGGTCGCGGGCGTGATCCTCAACAAACTCGGCGTCCCGGGAACAGAAATCGTGACGCGCATTCGCGAGCGCCGGCCCGGCGCACTCTTCAACGACGTATTCGCGAATTATCTGGCGTCGCTCTAGCCCGCAACGAGCGCCGGCTTGGTTGTGGTGGCCGCACGCTCGGCGTAAACCGGCGTGAACCAGCCGTAGCGATCGGGAATCTCGCCGCCGATGTAGTCGAAGAATTCCTTCTGAATTCGTTCGGTGACCGGCCCGCGGCGACCGTTGCCAACCGCCACGCGATCGACGGTGCGAACCGGCGTGACTTCGGCGGCTGTGCCTGTGAAGAAGACTTCGTCGGCGATGTACAGCATCTCGCGCGGAATCAATCCCTCGACGACGTCGAATCCCATGTCGCGCGCGATTCGAATCACGCATGAACGGGTGATGCCGGCGAGGATGGATGCTCCCAGCGGCGGCGTGAAAATCCGGCCGTCGCGAACGATGAAAACATTTTCGCCCGAGCCCTCGCTGACGTAGCCGTTGACATCGAGTGCGATGCCCTCGGCATAACCGTCAACCGCGGCTTCCTGGCGGATGAGGATCGAGTTCATGTAATTGCCGGTCGCTTTGGCGAGCGGCGGAAAGGTGTTCGGCGCCATGCGATTCCACGATGAAACGCGGACGTCGACGCCATTCTCGATCGCTTCCGGCCCGAGGTATTTGCCCCACACCCAGGCGGCGATGGCGATGTCGACCGGGCACTTGGATGGGTCCACGCCGAGGGATCCAAATCCACGGTAAACAAGGGGACGGAGATAGCAATCGTTGAACTTGTTCGCAGCGACGGTCTCGACGCACGCGCGTTTGAACGCGTCCATCGAGATCGGAACCTCCATGCGATAGATGCGGCAGCTGTCGAAGAGACGCCGGGTGTGCGCGTCCAGCCTGAAGATCGCCGGTCCCTGGTTCTTGGTGTCGTAGCAGCGAATGCCCTCGAAGAGTCCCGAGCCGTAGTGGATGGCGTGGGTCATGACGTGGATCTTCGCGTCCGCGAAATCCACCAGCCGCCCGTTCATCCAGATCTTTTTGACTTCTTCGAACGGCATCGAAAGACCTCCTGGTTCGGGTGGCTACGTGCGGTCTTGTGGCATCGTCGAGCCGGAGCTGAGGATGCGCCGAGTATAGGTGCCGCTGAATAGTTCAGTCAATGCTATAAACCTGCCATTGCGGTTACAGAACAAGGTCGTCGTGATCACGGGCGCCTCGTCAGGAATCGGGAAGGCGACCGCCCTCGAATTTGCCCGGCGCGGTGCCAACCTGTTCATCGGCGCGCGGCGCGGAGAGCTTCTCGATGAGGTCGCAGGCGTCTGTCGCGCGCAGGGAGTGCAGTGCACCGCGGTGGTAGCCGATGTCGCGAAACGCGAGGACTGCGAGCGCCTGATCGACGCGGCGGGAAAGGTTGACGTTCTCGTCAACAATGCCGGATTTGCCATTTTTGACTCCATTGAAAAAGCATCGCATCACGATCTGCAACAGATGATGGAAACGAATTACTTCGGCACGGTCTGGTGCACGCAAGCGGCGCTTCCCGGCATGCTCGAGCGCGGAGACGGCGTGATTGTGAACGTATCCTCGATCGCGGGACTGATGGGCTACGCGCGGATGGGCGGCTATTGTGCAACAAAGTTCGCGATCGTGGGTTTCACGGAAGCGCTGCGCGACGAAGTGATAGGACGCGGAGTTCGGGTGTCGTTGATTTGTCCCGGCACCGTCGAGACGAATTTCTTCGCGAACGCCGAACGCGGAAAAATGCCCGGCGCGTCGCGACTGATCCTGGCGATCAAGCCGGAGCGCGTTGCGAAGGCCATCTGCGATTCGGCGGAAGATGGACGCTATCGCCGCATACTTCCAATCGCAGCGGCCCTCTACATGCGACTCAAAGAACTCTCCCCGCGGACAGCACACTTCTTCATGCGGCGCGTTTCCGCGCGGATGGAGAAGGGATGAAGCGATTCACCCCCATCACGACCGGTCTGCTTGTGACCATCGCAGCAGTTTTCGCATACGAGGTGATGACGAACGCGTTCAACAACGAAACAGCGCTGCGGCAGCTCGGCGCGATCGTTCCGGGACTCCTCGAGCGCGGCGAATACTGGCGACTCGTCTCCGCGATGTTTCTGCACGGCGGCTGGCTGCACTGGTTCCTGAACTCGTGGGCGCTCTACCAGCTCGGGACGTTGTACGAGACGATGTTCGGCTCGACACGCTTCGCGATGGTCTACTTCATCAGCGGAATCGTCGCTTCCACCGCGAGCTCGATCCACATGAAGGAAGGTCTGGGGGTCGGCGCGAGCGGCGCGATCTTCGGCATCCTGGGCGCCTTCATTTTCTCGATACGACGCTCGCCGTTTTATCGAAATCAGCCCTGGACAAAGGGCCTGATCAGCCAGCTCGTGTTCTGGATCGTCATCAACATCGCGATCGGCGCCAGCTTCAAATTCATCGACAACACCGCGCACATTGCAGGACTGATCACCGGTTTGGTGTTGGGTTTGATTCCGCACCGCGTGCCGCCCCCGCCGCCGGGCGAAGTGGTGATCGATCTGCCCTCAGCTCCGCCGCAGAATCAGCCGTAAGTCCTGCGGAGCGAAGATCCGTTCGTTGATCACGTTGATCGTCCGTCGCAGCGAAGGCGGATCGTCATCCGCAATCGCGATCGTGTTTCCTTCCGGCAGTGGATGAATCGCGCGGGCTTCTTCAATCGAGAATCCGTGCTCCCGCGCGAGAAGCGTCAGCGCGGCGGGGTGCCGCGGCGCAAGATGCGTGGGATCGCGCCAGAAGTCGGAAGCGCTGACCGCGATCGATTCCGCGTTCGGAGTCTCGATCATGAACAGTCCTCCCGGCCGAAGCACGCGCGCCGCCTGGGCAAAGAGCGCGAAGAGGTGCTCCACCGGGAGATGTTCGACGACATGCATCGCGACGACGCTGCCGATCGAGCCATGCTTGATTCCCTCGAAACACTGCGGGATGCCGGCAAGCGTGACATTGAGACCGCGCTGCTGCAGATCGGCAACCGATCGCTCGTTGACATCGAAACCGCGCGCCTCGATTCCCGCTTTCCTGCAGGCCTCCAGGAGCTCGCCCCGTCCGCATCCGATGTCGAGAACCGGCTGTTGATCTTTCGCGCGCACGACGTAGTCGCTGACATCCACGTTGCCGCGAAGTGCGTCCTCGAGACGCCGGTAGATGAAATCGGTTGCCGGTTGCCAGTTGCCGGTTACCAGGGCTGGGATGGTGATATCGCGCAAGCGGGCGGCGACTGTCTCGATTTTCTGATCCAGCGATGCGATCAGCGCGTCGTTGCGCCTCACCGCCACCGGGATCAGATCGCGAAGCCTGGCAAGCTCGGTCGCCAGTGCTTCATCCGAATTACGGGCATCGACCTGCACGGCTGCAAGATCCGTTTTGAGGTCCTCGCGTACTTTCGCAATGTCGGCGCGAAAGTCGTTCAGGAGATCGATCAGCGCGACGTTGAAGTTTTTCTGCCGTTCGGTGTCCGGCTCGACCGCGCGCCGGAAAAGACGCCGGAAGAAACGAAGCAGCCACTCCGACCGCGACGCGCGCGGCTGATATCGAACGTCCGACTCCCACACCTCGCGCCAGGCTTCGGCGCCCGCAGGTGGGGAGTCGACGTATCGATCGTTCACTGCTGCGGGGCCTGCTCAGTCGCTGGGGCGGGCGCTGGTGCTGGCGCTTCTTCCAACTTCTCCACGCCGATCGGGACGACTTCGACCTGGATCTGCGCGGACACGTCGCGATGCAGGCGGACCTCGACATCATGCATGCCGAGACTCTTGATCGGACGCGACAGCTCGATGCGGCGCTTGTCGACGTCGAGGCCTTTGGCGGTCAGCGCGTCGGCGATCTCGTTGGCGGTCACCGATCCGAAGAGCTGGCCGTTTTCGCCAACGCGCTTCTGCACTGTGACCTTGGTACCCTTCACGCTCTCGGCTGCCTTGGCCGCCTGCTCCTTTTCTTTCTGCGAGAGCAGCGCCCACTTCTTGCGCTCCTGCTCGACAGACTTCAGGTTTCCAGGCGTGGCCTCGCGCGCGAAGTTTTTCGGAAGCAGATAGTTGCGCGCGTAGCCGTCCTTGACGTTGACGACGTCGCCGCGCGTTCCCAGGCCGCGGATTTCGTCAATCAGAATGACTTTCATCAGAGTGATCCTTTCGGTTGAACTTTCGAAAATCGAAAAAGGAATCGAATAGACCGGCGATGCTCAGCACCAGCGGGCTGATGCCCGTGATCGTGAGGACGCCGAGGAATACGTAGGCCAGGAAGATGGAGGTGAAACCGGCACCGGCGGCGGCCAGAAACGAGCGAAAGATCGCGAGTCCCTGCAGAAGATAGAGGAAGCTCACCAGCGCGAGCAAATTGGCGCCGACCCGCTGCGGCATTCCGCTCGCCAGCGGCGAGAGTCCGCCGATCACGAACGCGAACAGCAGCCATTCCGGCAGCGAGAAATTGCGGAAGAGATACGGAGACGCCGATGCTGCCGCCTGACGCCGCTCGAGAAGAGAGCGCCACGATTGCAGCCGGCCGAAAAGCACGAGACTCAGGACGAACACGATCACGATGCTGATCAGCAGGAAGGCCGGGAGACAGAAGACTCTGATGTCCGACCACCGGCGCATCGCGGCGATGACGTCAGCAGGAAGTCCCGCGGTCTGAAGCGCGGCGACGAGCTTCGTCGCATCGGCTCGCGCCTCGGTCACCTGCTCCGCAAATGGCGAGAAGCCGGCAACGGCGCGCATCGAGATCTCGGTTGCAGTGAGACCGACTGCGCTGAGGAGAACAGCGGCCAGGAGAATGCGGCCGAACGATTCCGCGCGCTCGACCATCGAGGAGACTGCCATGGACGGCAGCGCGACCGCGAGAACGAGTGCCACGAGGTACGCAAGGCCGGTGTTCGCTTCGGCAGTGGTCACCTGCGGCGCGTTTGCGCCGGCGACCGCCAGCAGTCCCGCGACCGCGGTCCCGATGAACAGCGCCGACCATGGGATGCGCCGCCCGTTCCGGATGATGCAGTGGAAGAGCGCGGCGGGGAGAAATACGAAAAGTGGAGACACGAGCATCACCGCGATGAGAATCGCGTAACCGCTGACGTAGCGCATCGATCGTCCGAACGTGCGCTCGGGGATCGCCGCCGTCTCGGTCGGCAGTGATGTCTCGGTCATCGAATCAGTCCGTCGCGAACGGCAGCATCGCCGCGATGCGCGCGCGCTTGATCGCGTTCTGCAGCTTGCGCTGATGCAGCGCGCAGGTGCCCGAAATACGGCGCGGCAGAATCTTTCCGCGCTCGGGGATGAACTGCTGCAGAGTCTTCACATCTTTGAAATCGATGTACTCGATTTTCTCGACGCAGAATTTGCAGACGCGCTTGCGGCGATAGAAGAACTTCTTCTTGCCGCCCTGCTGTCCGCCCGGACCACCCTGTCCCTGTCGATCGCTGCCAGGACCGCTTCGTCTCATTGGAGCGGGCATCATCGTTCTCCTTCAACGGCGGGAACTTCGGGCGCAGGAGCAGGCTGCTGCTGCTGTTGTTGCTCCGCGGCTGCCGGGAATGACGGCGGCGCCGGACGGACGCGTTCCTTCTTCGGATTGCGCTTGGCGAGCTTGTCGGCGCGCTTGTGATCGAGATCGGTGCGCACGATCATGTGGCGCAGGATGCGATCGGAATTCCTCATGCGGCGATCGAGCTCGGAGAGCGACGCGTCGGTCTCGAAGACGAAGAGGTGGTAATTGCCTTCGTTGAACTTCTGGATGGGGTATGCAAGCCGGCGGCGACCCCAGGCTTCCTCGTTGGTGAGCTTTGCGCCGGTGCTTTCGGCGACGCGCTTGAAGTCAGTGATCAGCGTCGTCGTCTCTTCCTCCGGAACCTGCGGAGAAAGAATAAACAGGACTTCGTAAGTCCTCATAGATCCTCCTTCTGGCCTAGCGGGACCTCGACGTAGCGAGGTCCAAGGAGCTGGCAAGTTGTGGAGGGGATAATAGTTGAGGTGGGGTAATTATTTCAGCGGAAGATCAGGCTGTGTACCCTCTTCAAGTACTCGAGGACAACGTCGCTACGGTCGGAATGGTGGCGCCACCAGTGGTCGGGGAAGGGATGTTCGAACCGCGTCCGCCGGACTTCCACCTCGAATGCCGTTGCGGCCGCACGGTCGAAAAGTGATCCCGCCCGCCCGGTGTGATAGGCAGACGTCACGACCATCACGCGTTTGAGACCGTGTTCGCGAGCATAGTCGGCAACCGCCTCCGCCTCGGTACGGGTGCTCTCCTGCGTGTGGGAAGATTCAAGAATCGCATTCTCCGACACGCCCATCTGTCGTAGCGCGTCCCGCTGGATGTCGACAAAGACCGGCACACGGATCCGAAGTTGCTGCCGCACGCTGTCGCGGACCACGTCTGGCGCTCGAAGCAGCATGACTTGGGGTGCCCAGCCCTCCCGATAAAGCATGCCAGCCTCGAGTGTCCGATCGAGTTGTAACGATCCAAGAACCACGATCAGGTCGGAGTGTTCAAGAGGATCAACTCGAATCAAGCGCCGTCCCATGAAGGGCAACAGCAGGCGCCCAGCAACCGCAAGCACAGCGATGACGAGCAGAGCGATTAAGATTCGCCGAAAAGCGCGCAACTTCGCTGACTATACTCGGTGACTTGCGCGTTCTTTTCTTTGGCTCCGGCAGTCCAGCGTCCGTTCAAGCGTTGCAGGCGCTCATCCCCGCCACATCGATCGCCGGCGTGGTCGTTCCGAAGCACCGGCGTTTCTGGCAAAGGAGTCCAGCCGCGCCCCTGATCGAGTTGGCCAGAAAAAATCGATTGCCGGTCTACAAGCTCGATCGCCACCGACAGATGGCGGTGGCCAGGGATCTGAAGGCCATCAGACCCGACCTGATTTGCATCGCCACGTTCCCGTTCATCCTGAATGCTGAAGTTCTGCAGATCGCGGATGGGATCAACGTGCACACATCTCTTCTGCCGTGTCATCGCGGACCAGATCCGCTGTTCTGGACCTACCTATGTGACGATCGCAGCGCCGGCGTGACCGTGCACTGGCTGAACGATCGTGCGGATGCCGGTCCGATTTTGCTCCAGCGCGCGATTCCACTCGCTCGCGGAAGACCGATCGTCGAACTGTACTTCGAGCTCGCAACGATCGGAGCACAGCTCATCGCAGAATCGATTCAAATGATGTCCGGCGGTCGTGCGCCTCGATTGTTGCAGGATGAGGCGCAGGCCACCGTCGAACCCTCGCGTACAACCGGCAAGTGGCGCGTCGAGATCGAGCGCTGGCCGGCCGAGCGCGTGTGGCACGTCATTCGAGGGCTTACGGTCGGAAGAGGATCTTTCCTTGGAGACATCCCTCATGGCACCGCACGAGCCTACGCGAACGAGCAACATGATCGCCGACCCGGATCGATTGAGCCGATCGCCAACGGATTGCGGATCTTCTGCGTCGATGGTTACGTCGACGTCGATCGCGCCTGAGCTGCTCGCGACGGCGACCGTGTGACGAAGACGTCATTCCAGATCGCGTACGAATAAGCTGTCCACAAGTCCGTCGAATCGGGCCACGTGAAACCAGCTAGCTTTCCTCGAGCAAGAGTCTCGGCGTACCTCCGAGAATCCACTCCCGGAGCGCGTGCGATCGTTCCGTCGATCAGCGCCTCATCGAGCGCGGCGATCACGGCAGGACGTCGAAACCACTCCGGCTGCGGAGCGAGGAATCCGAATTTCTTTTTCCGCCATACGATGTCTGCAGGCAGAAATGGTTGCATGGCCTCACGAAGGATCCTCTTTGTCCAGCCTCCGAGGATGTCATCTTCCGGAATAGAGAACGCGAAACAGACCAGACGGTAATCGAGGAACGGCGCGCGCGATTCGACGCCTGAGGCCATCGTCGCACGGTCGTTGACGCGGAGAACTGTCGGCAGAAGATTGCTGTGAAATCCGGCGTACAAGGCACGCTTCAGTGGCGTCAGCTCCGGCATATCGGCCGCGAAGTGAGGTGGAGGCGCCGATCCTGTCAGGAGATTGCGGTCGATGATGGATCGCGCATCGTGGCGGCGCGGCTTTGGAAAAAGGGCCCGAACCACAGCGGCGGCGATCTTGAACAGAGGCGAGCGACTCCGGTGTCCGAGAAGCGGATTGCGCGTCCTCGATGCCGCCTGCGACGCCGACCACGCGGACAAGAAACGCAGCGATCGCACCCGTTGCTGGACTGCATCTTCCGCAAAGTTGGCGTAACCAGCGAGCAGTTCATCCGCTCCATGACCTTCGACCACGAGACGCGTTCCGGCCTTCGCGAGTTGCCGATAGAACTCGTGATAGACCACGACGGAAACGTTCCATACCAGAGCTTCCTGATGCCAGGTCGCGCGTTCCACCAGCGAACGGAAATCATCAGGATTGACTTTGACCTGGTCGACTCTTTCGCCAAAGTGTTCTGCCACCCTGAACGCGAAAGCCGTCTCATCGATGACGCTGCCCGGAAAAGTCACGAGCGCTGCGCTCACCTGGACGGGCCGGGCGTCGGTCGCCGTGACGGCGAGCTTTTGCCGGTGCAGAAGTTGAGCTGCCGCGTAGATGCTCGATGAATCCAGACCTCCGCTGAGCGTGACCGTGGGTCGAACGTCCGCGCGCAGACGCAAGCGCACCGCATCGACAAAGAGCTCGCGAAAGGCTTCGACACGCTCTTCGTGGCGCTTTGGCGGGACGACCAGATGGTCCGTCGTCGTCCACCACGTCCGGCGAACATCAGCGGCTGGATCGAGTCGATATTCGATGTAGGACCCGGCCGCCAGCGGTGTGATTCTTTCGAACATCGACTCGCCGCCGCAGTAGCGATTGAAAGCCTCGGTCGCCAGCGACGCAGGAACGCCGGCCGCAAGCAACGACTTGATTTCCGACGCGAAGAGAATCCGACCCGGCATTTCCGCGACGTAGAGCGGCTTGACGCCGAACCGATCGCGCGAAAGCAGAAGGCAGCGGTTCGGGCGATCCCAGATTGCGAATGCCCACATTCCATTGAAGCGCAAATGACAATCGGGACCCCACTGTCGATATGCAAGGAGCACGACTTCCGTATCCGAATGCGACCGGAAGCGGTGGCCCCGCGACTCGAGATCGGCTCGGATCTCCTTGAAGTTGTAGATCTCGCCATTGAAGACGATCGTCAACTCACCGCTCGGATCGGTCAGCGGCTGATTGGCGGCCGACGTCAGATCGACAATCGAGAGACGGGCACAGGCAAGCGCGATGTGCTGCTCGACGTGTACGGCCTGCGAGTCCGGTCCGCGATGCGCGAGGCGTTGGATCATCGTGCGGGCGAGCGATCGGTCCGGCGTGCGTTCGTCACGCACAAAAATGCCCGCGATTCCGCACACGGCATCACACTCGCAGAAAACCGCGATCGACGCAACGGGACCTCACAAGATCCCAATCGACGAATACAAGAAGCAGCGGGCCTGCCAGCCCGTGATATCCGAAGACGATCGACCGCACCGGCAGCGCGACGACCGCCATCACCAAAACGATCCAGCGGAGCGGGCGCCAGAAGACCGCCGCGATGACGAGGGAGTCGAGCAGCGCTGATCCGATCGCCACCACCCATGCGGCCGCGGAATGCGTAGCCAGCCAGATAGCAGCCGGTCGCGCTGAAAGAGACCACGTTGCCAACGCGAGCTGACGCACATTCGCGCCCGTGTACCAGCTCCAACCGACGTACCTGAGCTTCATCACTCCGCTGAGAAAAAAACCGAACGCGAGAAGAAGTTGGGCCAGCCTGACAGGCCAGCGATAGTCCGGTGATTCCGATGCAGTCGCATCGACGGCCCAGATTATGAACAGCATCAGCGTGGGAATCGTCAAGCCACTCATGCTGATGAAATCGCCGATGGCCAGCAGCGAGTCGAGCGGCGCAAAATGGTAGACGAGAAGACCGGCAGCCAAGGCGCTGACACGAATCTGGAATCCGACAAGAACCGCAATCAGTAGAAGGAAGAGCACTCCGTAGAGGATCCATTCCATAAACGGATGCCTCCCAAAGTAGCCGAACCGCAGGAAGAGCGTGGCAGGCAGGTTCTTCCAGAATTCAACTGGCCACGCTGCAACGGAGGGAAGATCGGGCCGCGACGCCAGAATCCAAAGCGCCTGCAGGGCCACGATCACGCGCATCGCGACAAATGAGATCCTGCCAGCGGGCCGGAACCACGTGTCGGACCACCACAGCCGGATGCGCTCCATCACCTCGCGATCTCCGCTATCACATGCCGCGACTCCGCGCCCGTTCTGAACTTCTCGCCTGGAATGCGGGTGACGATGTACGCGCGCAAGCCCACATACGGATCATTCGAGGGCGGCGGCGTGAGGTCGACCGAATACCAGAAAGGCGCAGCCGCGATTCCCAGAAACCGTGACGGCCCGATGCGTCCTCCCGACCCCACCACGCGACGTGCCTCCTCCGCCTTCGTGAGAAGAAATCGCATCACACGACGCTGATCCTCCGAATCCAACCGGTCGAAATTCATCAGCCACCAGACCGCGAGCGTGCGAACGTGAACGGGCGACCAGGAATTGGGATCGATTCGATGTTCCTGTCCGGTCCGATCGACGCCGAAGAAGGCCACATTGGAAAACGGACGGCGCTCGTCGCCACTTTCGAGGAAGACACCATGAGTCGAAAAGGGCCACGCGTCGCGACGCTCCGCCGCCAGTAAGCCGTGAACCGCAAGAACGTAAAAAATGAGAATCGTGACCAGGTGACGCCGTCTGTTCGTATCGTGGGTGACGCGAAGAGCGACTACGATCCAGAGGAAACTCAGAAAGAAGATTAGATAGAGGAGCTGGCTCACTCAGTCGTGGGCGCGATCGACGGGGCATCGATCACGACAGGATTGGAGGAGCGTGTGCGGATCAGCGAAACGAACGGATACGCTAATTGGCGAACAAACGATTCCGGAACAGGATCGCCCGCCAGACCGTAGGCAGCGGGGCGCGCCGCGCGAAGATTCGCAGTACCAAATAGGCGGTCCCAGATCGACAAGAACGATCCGAAATTCGTGTTGAGGTCCTGGAGCTCGACCGAATGATGGATACGATGGAAGTGCGGGCTCACCAGAATCGATCCAACCTTGCCGTAAGTCCAATCCAGATCGGAGTGCTCAAGGAAAAGAAGCCAGTTGATCGCCACATCGACCGGCAGCCAGACATGCGCCGGAATCGCGAGGATGAAAAACGGAACAAAGTAGAAGAGTCCGCGCACCATCTCCTCGAAGATGTGCACGCGAAGACTCGTGGCGATGGTCAACTCCTGTTGCGAATGATGAATGCTGTGGAACGCCCACAAGAACGGAGTGGCGTGAACTGATCGATGCCAGAGGTAATACGTCAGATCGGCGGCCGCCAAACCAACCAAAAACTGCACTGGCGCCGGAACCCCGACCAGGATCCGGGTCTGAAGGAACGGAACCCACTCCGTCAGAAGGCGAGTGAGAAACTTGTACACCGGCAGGCCGACGAACAGAGAGTAAGCGCCGCTGAGATAGACGAGCGAGTAGAACAGATCGGTGCGAAAACTGGTCGCGCGGTAGCGGCGGAGCGAACGCCGTTTGACGGCCTCCAGGATCAGGCAGAAGGCGAGAACGGCCGCGAAAGTGATCGCATCGGTCACGCCCTTCTGATTGAGCCCAAAGCTCGATAGGCGATGGAGCAGGTACGCCCCCGCTTCAGCGATCAGCTTCATGGCTTGAGCTCAAGTCTATTCCATAGGATTGGCGCTCTTTCACCTGCCGACCGAGCAGGATGAACGGCCACGCCAACTGTCGCAAAAACGACTCGGGATACTCCCCACCATCGACGCCGTAGCGCAGCGGACGGCTCACGTCGATCATTCGCGTACCGAAGAGACGGTCCCAGAACGGAAATAGGACCGCGAAATTCTTGTCGCGATCGATCGGATCAAGGGAGTGATGGAGCCGGTGATAGCGGGGACTGACGATCCAGTGTCCAAGCGCTCCATAAGACCACGGCAAGTCCGAATGCTGCAGTCCAAGGATCCAGTTGACCACGAGATCGACGGCCAGGAATGTGTGCGGCCGGATCCCCAGAAAGTAGAGCGGGACAAAGACGAACGTCGTCCGTACGATTTCGTCCACGAAATGCGTCCGAAAACCTGTGCTCACGGTGAGGTACTGCTGCGCATGGTGAATGCTATGAAAGGGCCACAGAAAACGATTGGTGTGGACCGTCCGATGCCATCCGTACGAAAACAGATCGACCGCCACCACTCCGATCAGAACCTGCAGTGCCACCGGAAGCGTGCCGAGGGGAAGTGCGAGGCCGTGAAAGAGTGAATCGAATATCCGCGTCAAGAATCGAAAGAGCGGCAAACCAACGAATAAAGTGTAGATGCCGAAAAGATAAAAAAAAGCGTAGGTCAGGTCGACGCGAAAAGCACGTCGCGCGTAACGGCTGGTGTCCTGTTTTCGAGTCCGGTCGATAAGAATTGCAAAGAACAGCACAGACAGGAATCCGGCGACGTCGCCGATGGAAATGAAGCGCGAAGCGAGCGACGGAAGCTTGGCAATCAGAAGGAGAACAGCGTCGCGAACGGCGGACATGGCTTATTCGAGGAGAAGTGACATTTTAGCATTGCCAAACGGGCGTTCCTGCCGGTGTTACGATACTCCACACGCACGTCTGCCATGACCGAAGCTTCCTTGATCGCGAAGCGCGACGCGAATGACACGTGGATCGAGTCGCCTCTTTTTGACTCAGTTCTATTCATGTGCGCGCCCCTCCTGGGGGCTCTGTACGCCTTGGCCTGGCTGCGCGCGCCCTATCTGAAAATCATTCCGGGACTCTTCTTCACTGTCGGGATGGGACACTACCTCTCGACGTTCAGCTTCTATCTGGGCGATGACAATCGCGCGCACTACCGATCCCATCTCATTGCATTTTTCGTAGGACCACTGGCACTTCTGACCGCGGCCGCGCTGATGCGCTTCGGGCCTTTGCTGCCGCTGCTGCTGACGATTATTTACCTCTGGAACGTCTGGCACATTTCGCTGCAGAGTTGCGGCATTCTTTCGGTCTACCGTCACCTCTCCGACGCACCACGAGACGAAAAGAAATTTGCGAACGGCCTGATTATGTCGATCAGCTTTGCTCTGGTGGCATCGAACATTAACGGCTTCGAGCCTCTGCGACAGTTGATCGTGCGCATCTCGCCCACACTGACGATGGTGATTTTCGCCGTGTCGCTGATCGCGGTCATCATCGCCAGTGGCGCGTACATCTTTCGGATCATCCATCGATCGCGGATCGGCAAACCCCTGCGCGGCGCCGAAGCGATATTCCTCGGCTCGAGTATCGTTCTATTCCACCCGTTTGCATGGACTGACGCCTTCAACGCGACGAACGGAGTTCTCTTTGGACACTTCATCCAATATCTCGCGCTGGTGTGGCTTCTCCACCGCCGGAAATATGTCCCCGGCGCAGGCTCGGCCCTGCAGAACACGCTCGCACTTCTAAGCCGCAACATCGTCTTGCTCGGAGCGATTCTGTTCGGATCCGCAGTGGCGATCTACATGTTCTCGAAGGTCACGCAGATGTATGGCATCTATGGACTGTTTGCGTGGCTGTTCAACGCGCTGGTGCTCATCCACTTCTACCTCGACGGATGGATCTGGGCGTTCAAGCGACCGTTCGTACGTCAGTCTCTCGGCCCATATTTCTCACGCCGGGAAGTGGCGACTTCGCGGCCGATTGCGCTGACAGTTGACGTTCAGACAGCGAAATGACAGCTAACCGCCGGTTGCACTACGCGCTGCTGCTGGCGTTGGCCTTCCTTGCTCATGGATTGCTTCTGCTCAATGACGGGATCTATTGGGATGACTCGTACCTTCACTTCGCGCTGAGTCAGCACAACTGGCCGTCCATCGCCCTCCTGGGGCAACGCGGTATTCCAACCGATCCCTACCTCTACTGGATCATCGGATACGGCGGACGCATTTTTGCGTTCAAGCTCGTCAAGTTTCTGGCAATCACCGCGAGCAGCCTTCTCGTTTACGAGTGCTGCATCGCGTCCCGCCGAGTCCCGCCCGCGCAGGCGCTCGCTATCGCCGCACTCTCGTTGACTTACCCGGGCGACGAGACGCCTGTCATTTTGATGACTTCGGACTACTACGTCTATTACGCGATCTTCTGGATTGCAATACTGCTGGCGTTGCTTTCCGAACAAAGCGAACGCGGTGCGGGCGTGCGAACGATGATGCTGTCCGCCTCCGCGATTCTTTTTCTTCTCAGCTTCAATCTCAATTCACTTCTTACGTTTTATTTCGGCTTTTTGGTCGTCCTGATCGCGTTGATACCACGTCCGCGCCGGCTAGCTGTTGCGTCTCAGGACGTTCTTCCTTACCAGGCGACTGATCGGCGCATTGTAGTTAAGTGCGGAGTGAGCGCGGTGCACGTTGTAGAAGTGTAAGAACGGACCGAGCCAGCGTTTGCGCTCTTCTGAGGTGCGATACGAGAAGCGGTAAGCCCATTCGCGCAGCAGCGTCTGGATCATCCGCTCGACTTTGCCGTTGGTCTGGGGCCGGTGCGGACGGATTCGACTGTGTCGGACATTCAAAGCGTGGCAGAGATCGCGAAAACGGAACGACATGTAGGCTGAGCCGTTGTCGGTCATCAGTCGTTCGACGGTGACGCCGTGCCGCGCGAACCAGGAGATGGCATTCGAAACGAACGCCATTGCTGATGGCGCACATTCATCAGGCAGGATCTCCGCGTAGGTTAGTCGCGAGGCATCGTCGATGGCGACGTGAACGAACTCGAACCCCTGTTCCGGTGAGCCGTACGATCGGCGTCGCGTGACACGATGGCCCGGGCGGTCGAACCGGCCGAGGCGTTTCACGTCGACATGTACGAGTTCGCCGGGTCGTGCGCACTCGTATCGCACCGGCGGCGGCGGAGCATCGAGCTGTTTGAGACGGCTCAGCCCTGCCGCGCGACATACACGGGCCGCCGTTGACGGGCTCACTCCCACCACCCTAGCGATCTGTCGGATCGTCAACCACTGCCGTCGCAGCACGATGATGCGAGCTCGGACCGCAGGCGGCGTCGAGTGCGTCGAACGCGGCCTCGAGCTGCGGTCCGTCAGCGGTTCACCGATGTCGGCACGGCGCAGCCATTCCCGTCCTCTACGATCGGTAATACCGACGGCCTCCGACGCCGCGCGCACCGACCATCCTTGTTCGTACACTCGTTGGACCAGCAGGGCTCGACTCAAAGGACAAGTTCGCGCATTCTTGTGAGCGTTCATCCGGGACCTTCCTGTCAACCTGTTCGTTTGAAGAGCTTTCAGATTGACGAAAGTCACCCGGATGGACAACTCGCTTCAAGGAACAACGTCCTGGCACATCACATCTAACTCGCGGCTGCAGCGGACTTCGGCCCGCTCGGCTGCTACACTATCTTGCACGTTCCTCGCGGCGGGCCGAAGCCGCTGAGCCGAAGAAACGTTAGCCGGCGCAGGTTTATGGGCGTAATTTCACAGGCAGCACCCGATGGCAATCCAAGTCGGCCATCGCTGAGAGCTGAGGTGGACGGGCCGCACGTACTGTTCGTTTTTGACGATCCGGTGACTCTGCGGCGGCTTCGGGTCACGATGCAAGACTCGCCCAGCACAGCTTGGTGGGAAATCTCCGAGGTACCCGGCGATATTTCCGGCGAAGATCGGGGCGATAGAAACGAGGCAGCGCTCGACTTATCTGGGGTATTCGATGAGTTCAAGAGAGCAGTTGAAAGTGAACCGATCGATCGACGAGTGAAGTGGATCGTGTACGGTTCGCCGCCCAAGGGCTTCGGTTCACAAAAGAGTGCCCTTCAACTAATCCCAACGGCATTCGAGGTTCTCGCCGTCGCCGATGAAGGACGCTTTACATGTTTGTTTGTCATCCCGGAGGCGTCCGAGTGAGCGGAACGAATCATCTCGGCGAGTGCGAGCAGCAGCGCAGCACCGGCTAACTAAGCGGTTGCACCGGACGCGAACCGCTGCGCTCCTGCGTTCCGAGATCTATACTTCATCGCGCGCGGTTCGCGCCGGTGAACCGCAGGAACGTTGGACGGCTGAACCATCGCTTCCTGAGCAGGCGTAGAATCGTCAAGCTATGGCACGATCGATCGAAGATATTCAGCGCGAGCTCCTGGAACTCGACCTTCGGGAGCGGGCGACGCTAGCGAAGTTTCTCCTCGAAAGTCTGGAGAAATTGCCGCAGGAGGATCTCGATCGCCTTTGGGTCGAGGAGGCCGAAGCAAGATACGCCGACCTTCTCGCGGGTAGGACTTCAGCGATCGATGGCGATGAGGTTTTTGCTCGCGCTCGGTCGAGGAAGTGGTGAAGGCGTACAGGTTCCTCGCGGAAGCCCAGAACGAATTCCAAGAACAGGTTCGATACTTTGACGAGCAAGCTGTCGGCCTGGGCGATAGGTTCATTCAGGATCTGGAGGCGGCCGTACTCGTCGTTCGCGGGCATCCGGCGAGTGGAGCGCTGGTTTCGACGAATGTTAGGAAGTGGGTATTGCGCGCGTTCCCTTTCAACGTGTACTACGTCGATACTCCAGACGAAGTCGTCATCGTTGCGGTCGCAGCGCATCGACGACGGCCCGGCTATTGGCGAGCCCGAGCCAAGAACATCAAGGCCTGATCGGCCGTCCAACTCGGCCACTGCAGCCGACGCCGTGCCGTTCGCTGCCATGCTCGTCGTATCATGCGGGAGTCGGGTGCATGCCGCGTGAAGCACGGCGCGGCTGAGTGGCAAGACGTTAGACCGACGAATGACGATCCGCACATTGTGAGGAGCACTTGCTGACA
>JALYZI010000123.1 GCA_030948915.1 Acidobacteriota bacterium | reverse complement strand
CTCTCGCACAGCGCTGTTGCGCTACGATCGAGCCATGCTGAATCGCCGTGACTTAAGCGCCTTTCGATCGCCGCTGCCGCCGCGACAGCCATCGCGCCTTCGCAAGTGCCCAAGCCACGTTGGACGCCGACGCGGAACGGTCTCGCTCAACGACTCGGCAGTCGCCTGATCAGCTCGCCCACCTCATCGTGGTACTCCGACCACGATTCCCAAACGAGCGCTGCCCACCGCTTTACGATTTCGATGTGATCCGACATCGCCTTTGAAAGCGCGACGTCGAACACTGTTATCGATGAGATCAAAGGCGGCGGAACAAAGTGCGGCCACGCATCAACTGCGGTCGCGATGCGTTGCATCACAGGGGGAACTGTCACGGGTTTCATGCCCTCGACGAGAACCAGATGGAGCCCGCAGAGATGGATGTCGACCGACTTGTCGGGGTGCGGTCCGCCGGCGTGCTGCACAGCATAGGAGTCGACGGTCAACTGATGGACCTGGCCGAATAGAAGAGCATTGCCGTACTGGCTCGCGAGAATCTCGGTGTAGACGAGCCAGCATTCCGGCGACGCGTTGTAGTAGCCGTGATAGGTGGCGGCGTCGCGATGCGGCATCGCGAGTCCGCATCCGGGGCAGACGATTTCGTCGCTCACTGTCAAAGCCGGGGCGGGTATCTTACCGGCTTTCCGCGTCGCGGAAACGCGCGGGCGTCATCCCGGTCACCTGTTTGAAGGCGCGGGAGAAATGCGGCTGATCGGAGAACCCCGCTTCGAGCGCGATGTCGGCCAGCGACGCATCGCGATCGCGGAGGCGCTGGCTCGCGAACTCTACGCGCAGGCGGCGCTGCTCTTCTGCGATGCTGCGGTGATAGACGCGCCGGAAGACGGCCGATACGCGCAAGGGAGAAGCGCCGACTTCGGCAGCGATCTCTTCCAGCGTCAGATGCGATCGGAACCGATCGCGGAGAATCTCGGTGACGCGACCGACCCACGGCTCGCGAACGCGTTCGCCGTCGCTGCAATCCGTGCGCGAAAGTCCGGCCAGGAGCTGCAGAATCAGACCTTGAATCGCCAGCGAGGAGCACGCATCGGCGTGACGGAACTCGCCGTAAAGATTCATGAGCACGGCCGCCATGGGACCCCCATCGACCTTCAGCAACGTCGCCGGCGCGGCAGCGTCGTAGCGGCGCCGCATCTCGATCGCGTCGAGCTCGACGATGAAGCATCGCAGCGGCGCATCCCCCACCGCGTTCACATGTTCTGCCTCGGCTGGATGAAAGACGACGGAATGCGGAAGACAATCGAACTTGAGCCCGCACGCCGATTCGCGATAACGCCCGTTCATCGTTAATGCGATGAATGCCGATGCATGCGCGTGCGCGTCGAGTATCCGGCCGCTGTCATACAGCACCTCATGACACACAATGCCCGGTTCGCGCCCGCTGCGGACGATCGTTCCCTGCACACCCGTGATGGTCACGACAATTCATACGAAGCAATTCGTCGTTGGTTAGCAAGAAAAGTGTTCCGTTACTGTCGTGTCACGTTTGCCATTCAAAGCCTCTTAGCGCGGCAAGACGGGAATCTTTGGGCGATGCACCTTGGGGCACATGCGACGCGCATCTGTCCTACTTCAAATCGCCTTCGCGCTGATTGTGTTTGCTCCGGCGATGGCGGAAGAACACGACGCCATCTTCGACAACGTCGCCGGCAAAATGTGTTTTCGCGACCTGCTGCGCGACAGCGGATGGAGTCTCAATGGACCGTGGGAGCGGGCGGCGTTCGTCATGCAGCAGGCTGACGGCTCGATCACCTGTCAATGCTGGCCTTCGAAGCATTCCTATCTCGCCGAGCAGTTCAGCGGTGTGATACCAGCGCAAACGATCGCGATCGTCCACACCCATCCTGTGCAATACCCGCGACCGTCCGAGAACGACAAACAGGAAGCGACGCGGCTCGGGATTCCGATTTACGTCCTTACGATTCAGGGCGTCTACAAGGCCGTTCCCGGGGCTCGGGAAGCCGCGACGCTGACCACGCACCAGGCATGGCTGCGACAGGTTCCGAACAAAGCGCCTACCGGGTTGGCGTCCGCCGCGCCGTAGATTCGCGCTGCGGCCGGATGAATTCGCGATCGATCTCCAGCGCCACCGACTGGCGGATGAACGAAACCGAGACGATCAGCCGCATCGTCCCCTTTTCCTTCAGCACCACGCCGCGATAGCCCTCGAACGCTCCCTCGGTGATCAACACCGCATCGCCGGGCGAGACGAACGGATGCGGTCTCAGCTCGGCGTTGGTGAGCTGCAGCTCCTGAAGCTGCCGGAGCTCCTGCGCGATTTCCGTCTGATCGAGCGGCTCGAGCACGCTGACCACGACGTTGCTCTTGAGCGCGCTGAGCTTCTCATGTCGTCCACCTCGAAAAAAAAGGTAACCCGTGAAAAGCGGCAGATAGGAAACGAAAGTGCGTCCGCCTCGCCTCCAGCGTTTTTCCATCTGCGGCAGATAAAACGGAATCTCGTGATCGCGCAGATAACGCGCCAGCAGTTTCTCCTGACGGCTGCGCAGATGCGCCACCCACCACGGCTCGGTCATGTCGAAAATCGAATCCGGATAGGCGTCCGGCTCGCGTTTGAGGATCGGCATCTCCGCGTACTGTAAACGCAATTTCAAGAACGTTGCCGATTGCTCACCGGCCCGAAACTTCCCTGCGTTACGATGCCGCCGATTCACACAACATTAGGAGGAGACAAAATGCGCGGACGCCCGACGCTACTTTTCATTGCGACTCTGCTGCTGGCAATGGTTGCCAGCGCGCAGACTTCAATCACGCTGCCGCCCGACGGCGAAAACCAGCACGCCACGGTCAGCCAATCCCTCGGACTCGTCAAGGTGACGATCGACTACAACAGCCCGAAGGTGCACAACCCTCGCGGCGGTGAGGATCGCCGAGGAAAGATTTATGGGACGCTGGTGCCGTATGGGATGGCCAAAGGCCTCGGCTACGGCACGTGTACCGAATGCCCGTGGCGCGTGGGAGCAAATCAGAACACGGTCTTCACGACCACGAACGATGTGAAGATCGAAGGCCAGCCGCTCGCGGCCGGATCATACGGTTTGCACATGATTCCCGGTCAGGACGAATGGACGATCATCTTCTCGAAGAACTCCACGTCGTGGGGCAGCTTCTTTTATGACCCGAAAGACGACGCCCTCCGCGTGAAGGTGAAACCGGCGAAGAGCGAGTATCACGAGTACCTGACTTTCGAGTTTCCGGAGCGGAAGCTCGACCAGGCAACCGCGGTGATGCGCTGGGAAGACCTGCAGGTTCCGTTCACAATATCAGTAGATAATATCGCGAGTCTTTATCTCGACAAGATCCGCAGCGAGCTGAAAAACGCGCAGGGCTTCTCGTGGATGAACTACAACGGCGCCGCGCGGTATGCGCTGACGAACAAAGACCCGAAAGACGCGCTGGAATGGGCGAAGGTTGCGGCAACCCCCGGATTTCCGGGCGTGGAGAACTTCACCACGCTGATGACGCTCGCGGATGCCCAGGCGGCCAACAACATGGAAACCGACGCTGCAAAGACGCGCGAAAAAGCGACGGCGATGGGAAACCCGTTCGAGCTGCATCAGTACGCACGTCAGCTCCTGCAGCAGGGCAAGAAGCAGGAAGCATTCACGGTGTGGCAGTTGAACGCCAAGAAATTTCCGAACCAGTGGCCGGTCAATGTCGGCCTGGCGCGCGGCAACTCCGCAGTCGGCAATTACAAAGAAGCGCTGAAGTACGCGAAGCTCGCGCTGGCGCAGGCACCGGACGACACCAACAAGAAGACCCTGGAGACCGGCATCGCGAAGCTCGAGCAGGGCAAGGATATGAACCAGTAGTTCTCGGTTCTCAGTTCTCAGTTCTCAGTTGTACACTGCCGCGATGCACGTTCTGATCGCGGCAGTTCTTTTTGCGCAAGCCATCGGAGTCCCGCCGCAACCCTCGTGCAATGGCAATCCCTCCAAAGATCATCCCGGCTACAAGACGCAGGCCGGCTGGACGATCACGTCGACCGGCGCCCCGAAAGAGCTCGGCGTCGAATTCCTCTGCAAAGGAAGCGAGGGACTGATCGTGCTGCACTCGGTGGTGAGCCGGACCGCCGTTACGCTAAGGATGGAGCGGCCGTCATCACGCGCGCATTTCGCGCGAATCGCGCCAAAGGAACGTTCGAGGTCATCACGCCCTCCACCGTCGAGCGAAGTCGAAGGCGGCGACTGACTTTGTAGAATCGAATGTGGAATTTGGAATTTGGAATTTGGAATGAAGAATTGCAGATAGGCCGGACGGCGGGTGGGCTTCTTAATTCTCATTCCAAATTCCAAATTCAAATTCAACAGCCCAGCATCCACAAGCGGCGTCGACGTCCTGTCGTAGAATCTCCTCCACCGTGCCAACCCCTCGCATCCTGGTGGTCGACGATCACGCGCTCGATCGCAAGCTGCTGACACTCCATCTGAAGCCCGAGGGCTATGACATCGAGACAGCCCAGGACGGCGTCGAGGCGTGGGGCAAGCTGGCGGCCGATCCGCAGCGCTACGACGTCATCCTGTTAGACCGGACGATGCCGCGCATGGACGGCATGCAGCTTCTCGGCAAGATCAAGGACGACGAAGCGCTGCGGATGGTGCCCGTCATCATGCAGACCGCGCTCGCGCATCGCGACGAGATCCTCGAGGGAATCCGCGCCGGCGCGTACTACTACCTCACCAAACCGTACGACATCGACATGCTGAAGAGCGTCGTGCGCACGGCGATCTCCGACTATCAGGGCTATCGCGACCTGCAGGTTCGCGTCAAGAAGGAGCTCGACAGTCTGCGCCTCATGCAGAAAGGCGTCTTCACATTTCAAACCGTCGAGCAGGCCCGCGACCTCGGCGCCATGCTGGCAAATACGTGTCCCGATCCCGGGGCCACCGTCATCGGTTTGACCGAGCTTCTCATCAACGCCGTCGAGCACGGAAACCTCGGCATCACCTACGAAGACAAATCGAAGCTCTACGCGTCCGGCGGCTGGAACGACGAAGTGCAGCGGCGGTTAGCACTGCCCGAGAACGCGCGGAAGCACGCCGAGGTGGAGTTCGAGCGCGATGAGGATGTGATTCGCTTCGCCATCCGCGACGAGGGCCACGGATTCGATTGGCGCGCCTACCTGCAGGTCGATCCGCAGCGTGCCTTCGACACCCACGGCCGCGGTATCGCGATGGCCAATCGCCTGAGCTTCAGCCATCTCGAATACCGCGGCTCCGGAAACGAAGTCGTCGCTACGATCGTGTGTGATTGACAATCCGTTGGCCGTTGGCCGTTGGCCGTTCGAAAACGGCCGACGGCAGCGAAGCGTTCGGCAAACGGCTAACGAATCTAGCTCGTCGCGCGCGGATTGTCGCGTGCGCTGAGCCGCGGCGCATCCATCCCCGGCGCCTTCATCACGTTCATCGCGGTGGCGATCATCGAGCTGATGTCGGCGACGTTCGCCGGCACGATCATCGACGTGCCGCTCTTCGCGAGCTCGCCGAACTGCTTGATGTAAGCCTCAGCAATGCGCAACTGCATCGCGTCTGCTCCACCCGGGATCTTCATCGCTTCGGCCACGCGGCGAAGGCCTTCGGCGGTTGCCGTGGCAACCGACAGAATTGCGGCAGCCTGACCTTCCGCTTCGTTGATGTTCTGCTGCTTCTTCGCTTCCGAGGCTTTGATGACCTGCTGCTTGTCGCCTTCGGCGGCGTTGATGGCTGCGTCGCGCTGACCTTCCGACTGCAGAACGACGGCGCGCTTTTCGCGCTCCGCACGCATCTGCTTTTCCATCGCTGCCAGAACGTCTTTAGGCGGCGTGATGTTCTTGATCTCGTAACGCAGGACCTTGACGCCCCACGCTTCGGACGCCTTATCGACTTCGCCGACCACGGCGATGTTGATGTTGGTGCGCTCTTCGAACGTCTTGTCGAGATCGATCTTGCCGATCTCGCTGCGCAGGTTCGTCTGCGCGAGCTGGGAGATCGCGTAGTTGTAATCGCTGATCCCGTACGAAGCGCGCTCCGGATTCATGATCTTGATGTAGAGGACACCGTCGACCGCCACCTGCACGTTGTCCTTGGTGATGCAGATCTGCTCGGGAACATCGACCGCGATTTCCTTCAGAGAATGCCGGTACCGAACGTTGTCGAGGATCGGAATCAGCAGGTGAAATCCCGCCGTGAGCGTGTTCGAGTATTTTCCGAGACGCTCGACCACCCATGCCTGCTGTTGCGGAACCACGCGGGCGGTCTTCGCTACCATAACCATTATGAAAACTGCGAAAACGATTGTAACGACCGTGAGCATAGAGAACCCTTTCCTGGGCCGTCAGGCCCGAACAAAAAGCACTAATCCTTCGACACGTTCAACCGTGCAGCGTTGTCCGCGATTCAATGCCGTTTCTCCGACGTTTCGTGCATTCCAGGTGCTGCCGCGCATCTCGGCTTTCCCGATGCCGGCCGGTGGCAGATCGTCCATGAGGATCGCCTGCTCGCCGACCATCGAGTCGACGACGTTCGTCACGCTCAGTTTCAACTTCTGAACGACGTAGGGCCGGATGAAAAGCAGCGTAACCAGCGAGAACAGTGTGAATGTCAGAACCTGCACCCACAGTGGTCCGCCGACATGCAGCGCCACCAGCAACCCGACGAGAAACGCTCCGGCCGCAAAGAAGGCGCTGTGCATCGTCGTCGAGACAAACTCGAGCGCGAGAAAAAAGAACCCGATCAGCGTCCAGATCCACCAATCCATATTTTTTTCGGGGAAACCGAGATACTAAACCGTTCAACACTAAGACGCAATAACTTATTTGATGTGTCAGGCCTCGGGCCTCAGGCGTCAGGCGTCGGCAGAAGCAGACTCAGCCTGACGCCCAACGCCTGGCGCCTGACGCCTGCTCGGCATATGTTTACCTTGTGCACGAAGAGTGGATCAGCACCGGTCCCCATCGCTTCCTCGACTGCTGGTGCGGGCATGGCGAACCCTACCGTCCGAACGGCCGAACGCTCGATTTCAAGCTCGACCGTATCCACCGCTGGGTCAACCTCGGCTGCCCGCCGTCCTGTCCGGAGCAGATGCGGGTGCATGGACACGTCCACGTGCATTGCCCTGAATGCGCGATCAAACGCGCCGAAGGAACATGCTGCACACCGGCGGTCGCTACGGCAGCGACTGAACGATCTTCCGGTACTCAGATTCGTTGAAGGCGCGCATTGTTCGCGTCCGGATGTTGCCAGAGGACCCAAGCGTCAAGGTGAGCCTGGCGACCGCTTCGTCATTCGGCATTTCGGAAATGATGACGAGGTCGTACTCGCCCATCACGAGGAAGAAGTCCTTGATCTTCCCTCCGGCGGCCTCGTAACCCTTGCGGGCGTGATCGAGTCGCGCAGGACTCTCTTTGATTTTCTGAATGCCCTGCTGCGTGTACTGAATGAGAGAAATGTAGGTCGGCATCGGCTACCTCCTTCGAGGGCGCGATGTTACTCCTCGATCGCCGCGTGGGCGAAGGCGCCGATCACGGCCGGCCTGATCTTCCAGATCTCGCGCGCGTACTCGGTGATCGTGCGATCGGAGGAGAACTTGCCCATGCGCGCGATGTTGAGCAGCGCCTTGCGATTCCAGGTCGCGCGATCCTTATACTCGATGTCGACCTGCTGCTGCGTCTCGATGTAGGAATCGAAGTCGGCGAGATGGACGTACTCATCGCGCGAGCTCAGAAGCTTCGCGACGATCGGACGGAAGATGTCTTTGTCGCCGCGCGAGAAATGCCCCGAGGCGATCGAGTCGACGACGCGGTTCGATCGCGGATGGTAGCCGTCGGCCAGAAGCTGCACCACTTCATCGGCCCGTAACCCGAAGATGAAAATGTTCTCCGCGCCGACTTCATCGCGGATCTCGATGTTCGCGCCGTCGAGCGTTCCGATCGTCAGCGCGCCATTGAGCGCCAACTTCATGTTGCCGGTGCCCGAGGCTTCTTTGCCGGCGGTCGAGATCTGCTCCGACAGCTCCGCAGCCGGGATGATCGCCTCCGCCAGCGTCACGCGATAGTCGGGAAGGAAAACCACGCGCAGCCAGTCGCGCGTGCGCGGATCGGCGTTGATCACCTCACCCACCGAGTGAATCAGCTTGATGATGAGCTTCGCCATGAAATAGCCCGGCGCCGCCTTGCCCGCGAAGAAAAACGTGCGCGGCTGAATTGGCGTCGCGCCGTCTTCCACGATCTGCCAGTACCGGTGCACGACGTGCAGGATGTTGAGAAGCTGGCGCTTGTACTCGTGCATCCGCTTGACCTGCACGTCGAACATCGACTCCGGATCGACGACGATTCCGGTCAGCTCCTTCGTCAGTTGCGCGAGCGCGAGTTTGTTGCGGCTCTTCACTGCATCGAGCCGCTCGAGCAGCCCGCTGTCGTCCGCGAAGAGCTCGAGGCCTTTGAGCTCGCGCAGATCGCGGACCCATCGATCGCCGATCGCCTTGGTGATCAATGACGCCAGCGGCCGATTCGCATGCAGCAGCCAGCGGCGCGGGGTCACGCCGTTCGTCTTGTTGTTGAAACGCTCCGGCCAGAGTTTATAGAGATCGGGCGCCAGCGTTTTCTTCACGAGCTCGGAATGCAGCTCGGCGACTCCGTTGACGGAATGGCTTCCGACGATCGCGAGGTTCGCCATGCGAACGCGCGCGTCTTCGAAGATCGAGACGCGGTGTTGCATCGCGAGATCACCCGGAAAACGCCGCTCGACTTCCGCGATCACGCGCCGGTCGATCTCCCGAATGATCTGCAGATGCCGCGGCAGCATGCGCTCGATCATCTCGATCGGCCATCGCTCCAGCGCCTCCGGCAGCAGCGTGTGATTCGTAAACGCGCAGGTCTGCACGGTGAGCGCCCACGCGGTTTCCCACGGCAGCGCGTGCTCGTCGATGAACGCGCGCATCAGCTCCGCGACCGTCAGCGCCGGATGCGTGTCGTTGAGATGGATGGCGACCCTCGACGCGAACTCATCGAAGTTGTCGTGGCGCTGCAGATGGCGCTTCATGATGTCGCGCACGGCGCACGCGACGAGGAAGTACTCCTGCATCAGGCGCAGCTCGCGGCCCGACGCGACAACATCCGATGGATACAAAATCTTCGAGATCGCCTCGGTATTGATCTTGTGCTGCACCGCCGAGATGTAATCGCCGGCATTGAAGATGCCGATGTCGAATTCATCCGATGAGCGCGCAGAGAAAAGACGCAGCACGTTCACCGTCTTGCCGCCGTGTCCGACGATCGGCATGTCGTGCGGCACGCCGATGATGATCTTCGCGTCGACCCATTTCGTATTCGCGACGCTGCCGAACACCGGCACCGTCACGATTTCGTCGGGCCGCTCGATGAGCCATGCCGATCCGCCCTCCAGCCAGTGATCGGGTTTCTCGTGCTGGAATCCGTTCACGAATGTCTGGCGGAAGAGGCCGAACTCGTAGTTGATGCCGTAGCCGAAGCCGGGATAGTCGAGCGTGGCGAGCGAATCGAGAAAGCACGCCGCCAGTCGTCCGAGGCCGCCGTTGCCTAACGCGGCGTCGGGCTCGAGTGCTTCGAGCTCGTCGAGATCGGCGCCAAGCTCCGACATGATCGCCTTCGTGTCGTCGTACAGGCCGAGGTTCGCCAGGTTGTTGCCGAGGGCGCGGCCCATGAGGAATTCCATGGAGAGGTAGTAGAGACGCTTGGCATCCTGCTCCACGTAACGGCGTTCGCTGTCGCGCATCGCATCGAGGGCGGGCCGGCGGACGGCGACCGAAAGCGCCTCCAGCTTTTCCCGCGGCGAGGCTTCGTTCCACAGTTTTCCGCGCGCGACGCGCAGGAAGGAGTCGATTCCCTCGCGCAGGTGGACAAACCCGCGAGCCACGCCCGCTTCAGATGTCGATGGAGGCCGCACCGCTCAAGTTTACGGGATAAGCTGGCGGGCGCATGCGTAGAGCCGCCCTCATCCTTATCCTGGTGGCAGGGTGCGCGAGCAGCGATCTCAAGCAGCACGCGCTGCGCGTCGACGTCGTCGAACAGCGCGTGGAACGGATCACGATGACTGGGCAACACGCAGGTCGAACACCGGAAACTTCGTGGACTCCGAGATCGTTTCGATCTCCAGCCGCTGATTTTATCCCGAGCGCTCCCACGTCACCGACGATGCGCATTCAGGCGGCGAGGACGCCAAACTGCTGCGCGACATCGACGATCGCGGAGACCGCGCGATCGAGATGCTCGCGCGTGTGTGCGGCGCTGATCTGACACCGCAACCGCGCCTGACCTTGCGGGACGACCGGATAGCCGAATCCCGAAACGTAAACGCCGCGATCGAGAAGCTGCGCCGACATCGCGATCGCTTTCGCCGTGTCGCCGATGAGGATCGGCACGATCGGATGGATGCCTTCTCGCACACGAATATTCTGTGACGTTAACCGTTTACGAAAATACATTGTGTTTTCGCGAAGGCGCGTGACGAGGCTCGTGTCTTTTTCAAGGAGATCCAACGCCGCCAGCGATCCCATCACAACCGCCGGCGGAAGCGTGTTCGAGAAGAGATACGGACGCGATTTCTGGCGGAGATATTCGACGAGCGTTTTGGGTCCGGTCGTGAAACCGCCGTGTGAGCCGCCGAGGGCTTTGCCGAGCGTGGAGGTGTAGGCGTCGATTTTCCCGAAGACGCCCAGCTCCTCCCCCGTCCCCCGCCCGGTTTTGCCGATGACACCGGTGGCATGCGAATCGTCGACGACAAAAAATGCGCCGTACTGTTTCGCGAGATCGATCTCCTCCGGCAGCGGCGCGAGCGAGCCCTCCATCGAGAAAACGCCGTCGGTGACCACGACCTTGTTGCGCGCATCCTTCGTCGCTTCGAGTGCGCGTCGCAGGTCGTTCATGTCACGGTTCTTGAAGCGCTCCTTGCGCGCTTTCGACAGCCGCACGCCGTCGATGATCGAGGCGTGATTGAGCTCGTCGGAGATGATCGCATCCTG